>CAYUEX010000063.1:0-11306 GCA_964443855.1 uncultured Halobacteria archaeon
GATGAATGGCGTGCTCAAGCTGGATTACATCAACGTAAAGAACGTAATGACTCTAAAGGAGAATATGATTTGCATTGAAGTGCATCAAAGTGTGGATTATGCAGTGGAGCTAATAAAGGAATATGGCTATTCACGAATCCCTGTATTCGAGAGGACTAAGGAC
The DNA here is from genome assembly GCA_964443855.1 of uncultured Halobacteria archaeon. Lineage (GTDB taxonomy): Archaea > Halobacteriota > Syntropharchaeia > Alkanophagales > Methanospirareceae > JACGMN01. Next base: position 164 of record CAYUEX010000063.1, read on the forward strand.
AATATCGCAGGAATATTATACGCGAAGGACTTGCTGATAAACGCGAGTGATAGCACAATTCCGCTCGAAAAACTGATGAAACCTGCTCATTTTGTGTTGGAAACAGCACGAGTAGATGACCTGCTTAAAGAATTTAGGGAGGGGAAATTCCACATTACAATTGTCACCGATGGAGAAGGAAAAACAAAGGGTTTGGTCTGCTTAGAGGATCTTTTGGAAGAGATAGTGGGAAGTATATATGATGAATACGACGTGAAAAATAAATAGTCAAAAAAATTACAGAGAATAAGATCGAATTATAAAAAGCAGCTTACAAACTTATTTCTTATATCTCATCCTCTTCCGTCTCTTCTTCAACTTGTGCTTCCGCATCTTTGCGACCTTTCGCTTCTTTCCACAGGGAATTTGAACTCACCACCTTTTATTATCTTTTATTCACTTCTTAATTACATGGTGCTACATAAATATTTTAGTAACGTGACGAAGACATTGGGATGGAAATGAGATGGGGAGGATAGAGAGACCGCCAGGTTGGATATTGAAATACAAAGAACGGATAGAGAGCGAGGAGATAACTGTAGGGGAGATCTTGGAGGAGGAGAACAGAATAAGAGAGGCGCCGATAAAGATCTCTTCAGTGACAAGAGCGATAAACGCCATGGGGCTTCCTATAACCGGATTACGAAGCGGAGGGAAAGGAGATTTGACGGAAGGAGAAGCGGAGGGGAGCCTTGAAACGAGCGGCAAGTCGGAAAAGATAGAACAGGGACCAGAATGGTTACAGAAGTACCGTGAAAGGATAATGGGCGGAATGATAACAGTAGGGGAGATCTTGGAAGAGGAGAACAAGATACGAGCGGAGCCGATAAAGATAGCAACGGTTAAGAGGGCGGTAAATGCGATGGGCTATCCTATCTCAGGGATGCGAAACGAGCAAGAGGCTGCAGCACAAGAAGGAGAAGCGAAGGGAACGGTTGAAAAAGGCGGAGAAGCTACGGGTGCTGAGAAAGGACCGGGCTGGCTACAGAAATACCGTGAAAGGATAAAGAAAGAAGAGATAACGGTGGATGATATCTTGGAAGAGGAGAACAAGATACGCGAGGCGCCAATAAAGCGATCATCAGTAACAAGAGCGGTAAACGCCATGGGCTATCCTATCACGGGGACGCGAAACGAGCAAGAGGCCGCAGCACAAGAAGGAGAAGCGAAGGGAACGGTTGAAAAAGGCGGAGAAGCTACAGGTGCTGAGAAAGGACCGGGCTGGCTACAGAAATACCGTGAAAGGATAAAGAAAGAAGAGATAACGGTGGATGATATCTTGGAAGAGGAGAACAAGATACGCGAGGCGCCAATAAAGCGATCATCAGTAACAAGAGCGGTAAACGCCATGGGCTATCCTATCACGGGGATGCGAGACGAGCAAGAGGAAGCAGCACGAGGAGGCGAAAAGCCTAAAAAAGCAGGTAAGGCAGAAAAGGCTGTTTATTCTTCCAGCATTGATAAACTATCGGATTCGACCGCGAAACGATTTAATGAAATGAAGAAGCGCTGGGAGGAGGATTTAGATAAATCCTTGCAGAATGACTATTTCGTTAATCTACTCCTTGCATTAGCAAAGCTCGCTGAGCACGGTAAATCACTTGCGCCCGTGAAAAGATAAAACAGCATAGCATGAAAATCCTGGTTGCTGAGTATGCAGTAGGCGGGGGCGAGGGGAGTGATTCGCTACTAAGAGAAGGACGGGCAATGCTTTCTACGCTCAAAACGGGCTTCGAGCGGTCAGGACACGAAGTGGTTTATCCAGAGGCGGAAACTGATTTTGAGGCTGCAGTAGAGAGACTATCAAAGAAAAGCGATGCAGGCATCGTTATTGCTCCTGATGATAAGCTGTACCCGCTTACGATGCTTTTAGAGTCGAATACGGTTAGTCTGGGATGCCCTTCGGAGTTCGTCAAAATCTGCACGGATAAGCTGCGAACATCAGAACTGTTGAGCGCCGAAGGGATACCAGTGCCGCGAGTTGTACCGATGGGAGAAGTTGTGGGAAATGAAGAGCAAAGGTACGTGAGTAAACCGCGGTATGGCTGCGCATCGGAAAATGTTTTTGTACTGGACGGGCGGAACCATAACGAAGTTTTATCCCGTTATGATAGCTCAGATTACATCATCACGGAATTCATCCGTGGCGAGGACATAAGTAGCAGTGTCATTGCTGGTAAGACCTCTGTATTGCCGCTTACTATTAACAAGCAATTGATAAGGAGAGATGGCGAACACCTGAGATACGAAGGTGGATACGTGCCTTACTTTATGGATCGCGAAGCTGAGAGCGCGATAATGCGCATAAGTGAGCTGGTGGTAACAAAACTCCACGGCACGGGATACGTGGGAATAGATTTTGTAATGGCTAAAGGCGGGAAGGCATACGTTGTGGACGTAAATCCACGACCGACAACATCTATTGTAGGAATAGCAAAGGTGTTAAATTATGAGGTGGCTGATTTGATGTTACGTGCGAAATTTGGAACGTTACCTTTGTCCGAAGACGTGAAAACCGAAGGACGTTTTGTCTTCAACCTTTCTTAAATAGCGGTAACGCTTTCTCAGAAATAGCTCTTTTAGTGTATGTGTGTGTGTGACGGACGAGTAAAAGGCCAAGTAAAAAGATGCGTAAGGTTAACAAAATTGTGGGCATAGCAAAGGATACTCTGGATTTCATCTTGGAAGTGAGCAAGTCGAATCATCCGCGGGAATTCATCGGGATGCTGTGCGCCGATGGTGATCTTATTACTGACGTTTTCTTTCTTCCCGGCACGATTTCATCAGATGAAAATGCGATTATACGCATGGATATGATGCCCATGGGACTCAGCTACGTGGGTTCTGTTCACAGCCACCCGCATCCCGCAGCTACGAGGCCGTCAAAGCAAGACTTGCTGATGTTCTCTAAAACGGGGAATTATCATATCATTGTATGCAATCCTTATGACATACACAACTGGAAATGTTATAATGCTAAAGGTGAAGAGCGGGAGTTGAAAGTGGTGAAAAGGGATTTAGAGAAGGTAAGGGGAGAAGAGGGACTGCTATGGTGAGGGTTTTGGCAACGGGAACGTTTGAAATACTCCATCCGGGGCATTTGCTCTATTTGGAGGAATCCAAGAAGCTTGGTGACGAGCTTTTCGTTGTGGTTGCACGGGATTCAACGGTGAAGAATCGGAAAAGAACACCGATTATACCGGAAGAGCAGCGGTTGAGAATGATCTCCGCTTTGAAAATGGTGGACAAAGCGATATTGGGTAGCGAAAAAGATATGTTTGAACCTTTATATAGTATAAAACCGGATGTAATAGCATTAGGTTATGATCAGGCTTTCGATGAGGAGAAGCTCGAACGGGAGCTTAACAAACGAGGCTTTCATTCAAAAGTTATCCGTATAAAGCAGCATAATTCAAATGCCTTTTGTAAGGCTGAAGCGATAATAAAACGAATATTGAGATCAACGGAGGAAGGAAGATGGAAGAAGAGCGTGGATTAACTCGAATAGGCGTGTCTTTACCCTCAAATCTGTTAACTAAGTTTGACACGATAATACAAAGGAGAGGATATTCGTCTCGGTCTGAAGGGATACGAGATGCGATCAGAGCCTATATTGATGTAGAGTATGAATGGATGGAGCGTGAATCAGGTGAGGAGATCGGAACCATAACCTACCTCTATGACCATGAGCAGAGAGGCTTGGGCGATGAGCTAACTGAAGTGCAGCATCATTATTTAGGTATGATAAAATCGTCGACACATATTCATTTGGATAACGAAAATTGCTTTGAGATGATCGTGATCCAGGGAGATGCGAAGAGGATAAAGGAGTTGGCGGAGAATATAATGAGTTTGAAAGGGGTCAAACATGTGAAGTTGACCACAACACATGGAGGAATATAAACAATGGACATAATGGATCAGGTAAAGAAGGGAACGACGACAGTTGGTTTAATATGCGATGGCGGTGTCGTGCTGGCGAGCGAGAAGAGGGCGACAATGGGCTCTTTTATCGCTTCTAAAGCAGCGAAGAAGATTTATCAGGTGGACGACCGCCTGGGTGTTACCACAGCCGGAGTGGTTGGCGATGCACAGGCATTGATCAGAATGATGTCGGTGGAAGTGAAACTGTATAAGGTACGGAGAGGCGAGCCGATGACGGTAAAAGGGATGGCTACGCTGCTGTCCAATGTGTTAAACGGTCAGCGGTACTACCCGTATATCGTGCAACTTCTGTTGGGGGGCATCGACCGAAATGGCGCGCATATATTCTCCATAGACCCATTTGGTGGCAACACGGAGGAGAAGGAAGTGGCAGCCACCGGTTCAGGCTCTCCCATCGCCTATGGTGTGCTGGAGGATCGATATTCAGAAGGCATATCGATAGAAGACGGGACCGCGCTCGCGATACAAGCATTACATTCTGCAATACGGCGGGACAGCGCCTCAGGTGGCGAGATGGAAGTAGTGATAATTACCAAAGATACGTATGAGGCGGTAAGCGAAGAGAAGGTAAAAACGATAAGAAGTTCATTAAATTGATCCCTCGTTAGTTGGTGGGGGACTTGTGAGGGCTGAGTCAAGAATAGGAGCAGGATACAGGGCACTCGCATAATCTGGATCAACGTAGGGGTTGCAATTATAGCAGAACTAGACGGATAGAGCAGCAGATTAAACGAAAAGACGATTAAGGAGATGAGGGACAACGCGACCAGAAGAGAAGCTTTTAGACTTGAAGCGGAAAGTAGCAACGTTATTACCCGCTAATGTGAGCATTACCGGCGTGGAATTCGAGGGGCCTGAGCTCGTTGTATACACGGAAGACACACAGGCCTTCGTTGACGATGGCGCTATCGTTCGCACATTAGCGAAGGAGTTGAAGAAACGGATATCAGTGAGGCCGAGTAGTGACATCCTGATGGAGCCGGATAAAGCCACGACTGTTATTCACGAGATCATACCAGAGGAGGGCGGCATAAAAGATATTTACTTCGATATGGACAAGGCAGAGGTGATCATAGAAGCAGAAAAGCCCGGATTGGTAATCGGCACTCGTGGAGCAACGTTGAGAGAAGTGGCAAAGGAGATCGGGTGGCGACCGAACGTTATTCGAGCGCCGCCGATACAATCGCAAATAATAAAGAGCATACGGCGGTATCTGAGAGAGGAAAGTGGTTTTAGAAAGGACTTTCTGAAGAAAGTTGGCAGGCAGATATATCGAGATAAAACAAATGAAGATGAATGGCTGCGTTTTACGGCCTTAGGTGGCTGCCGGGAGGTTGGAAGGAATTCATTTATGCTCTCTACGCCTGAGACGCGAATTTTAATAGATTGCGGCGTGAGTGTGGGCTCAGAGGGAACGCCGTATCTGTACGTCCCCGATGTATTACCAATCAGTGACCTAAACGCGGTGGTAATAACCCATGCACATCTTGACCACTCAGGCTTGGTGCCTCTGCTCTTCAAATTCGGGTATGACGGACCCGTTTACATGACACAACCAACGAGAGATCTTATGTCGCTCCTGCTGCTCGACTATATCGAGGTTTCGGCACGTGAAGGAAAGAAAATCCCGTATAAATCATCCTTCATCCGTGATGCTATACGGCATACGATTCCGCTGAAGTATGGCGATGTAACCGATATAGCACCAGATGTGAAACTCACGCTTTACAATGCCGGGCATATACTGGGTTCTTCGATTGCGTATTTCCATGCAGGTAAGGGTCTGTACAATATTGCCTTTACGGGCGACATTAAGTACGAACGCACATTTCTTTTCGATCCCGCATTTAACGGTTTCCCACGGCTTGAGGCGTTGGTTATGGAATCTACGTATGGCGGTATGAACGATATGCAGCCGTCGAGACGAGAAGCGGAGCAGAATTTGAAGGATGCAATCGAACAGACGATAGAAAAAGGCGGGAAAGTCCTCATACCTGCTTTTGCGGTTGGTCGTTCGCAGGAGGTCATGATCGCACTGGAGGGGCTGCAATTGGAAGTGCCGGTGTATTTAGATGGTATGATCTGGGAGGCTACGGCAGTCCATTCTGCATATCCTGAATATCTCAACAAGAATCTCAAGAATTCTATATTCCAGGGTGACAATCCGTTCCTCTCGGAGGTCTTTGTTCAAGTGGACGATGCTGAGAAGCGGAAGGCAGTGATAGAGGATAAAGAGTCATCTATTATACTTTCCACCTCGGGTATGCTCAACGGCGGTCCGGTGCTTGAATATTTGAAAGGACTGGCAAGCGACGAAAAGAATACGCTTGTCTTTGTTGGTTATCAGGCGGAAGGGACGCTTGGTAGACGGATACAGAAGGGCTGGAATGAGATGCAGTTTTCCAATGAGGGTAGATTGGAGACGACAAAGGTAGCGATGGATATCTGCACAATCGATGGCTTTTCCGGCCATTCTGACCGTAACCAGTTGGTGGAGTACGTGAAGCGGATACGACCGCTGCCGTCCAAGGTAATGTGTATGCATGGAGAGAATAGCAAATGCATAGCATTAGCAAGCGGGCTACACAAGAAGCTCAATATAGAGACGGTCGCACCGATGAATTTGGAGACTATCCGATTAGCATAAAAGCGGTTGTTTTTACCTTGCTTACTCGGGATGAGTTGAAAGCAGGGTTTAATCTACCTCTTTCGATTTTTGGTTGACCCTCGTGTTACAGCTACCGTAATGGGTTGTTGCATTTGGGGTTTATATACGTATACATTTATACTTCAAAGTACATTAATGTACATCAAAATGGGTGAATTAGTGTACTAGCTAGCGATGATGACCTATGATAAAGGCAAAAATTCCCGGAGAAATGGTCACGGTACAGAGAGGCACTCACACTTATTAATTTGGATACGATACGATCAATTAGTATACGGATAATTGCTCATTCATTGGATAATGGATGGAGGTATATAATCGGGGGGATAAAGGGCTAGGAAAAAGTGGGGAGAGAAGATAAAATGACGAGCATAAGAGAGCGAATGGAACAGATGGGTATCGGAAAGAGCATACGGATGGAACGGATCGTGGATCGGAAAAGTGGTCGCAGTGTGATTGTTCCTATGGATCATGGCGTAACGTCAGGTCCTATCTATGGGTTGACGGACATGCGGAATGCGGTGAATGGCGTGGCTGAGGGTGGCGCAAATGCGGTACTCCTGCATAAGGGTATTGTAATCGCGGGGCATCGCGGCTATGGCAAGGATATCGGGCTGATCATTCATTTATCAGCAAGCACGTCGCTGGGGCCCGATCCCTCGAATAAAGTGGTCATTGCCCAGGTGGAAGAGGCGATACGGTTAGGTGCTGATGCGGTCTCGATGCACGTGAACGTGGGCGCAGAGACTGAAGCGGGGATGCTCGAAGCGCTCGGCATGATGACCATGATCTGTGAGGAATGGAGTATGCCGATTTTTGCAATGATGTACCCGCGCGGTAAGAAGGTAAAGAACGAGCACGACCCGGAGTTGGTGAAGCATGCTGCCCGTGTCGGTGCGGAACTCGGTGCCGACGTTATCAAAACGAATTATACGGGGGATCCTGATTCCTTCAAGGAGGTAATTGCCGGTTGTCCGGTGCCCGTAATAATCGCGGGCGGGCCTAAGGCGAATACGGATGCGGAAGTGCTGAAGATGGTAGAGGATGCTATTGCTGCAGGTGCCTCTGGTGTGTCAATCGGGCGGAATGTGTTTCAGCATAAGAGCCCCGCAAATATGACGAGAGCGATGAGTAAAGTGGTTCACGAGAGCTTTTCCGCTGACGAAGCGATGGAGATTCTGAAATAAGTAAATTCGCACCTGAGCGGCAGCAGCACGGGAACTGATAAAGAAGCCTCGTTCTTTTATTTATTCTCCGTCGACTTATTAAAGGAAGCATAAGGGGGAGTGGGTCGGAGTATGAGCGAAACTAAGAAGGAGATCTGGATAAAGGCCGATGTTGATGTCGGCACCTGGGAGAAGCGTAAGGCACGGATCACCGCGGGTTTGGAATCCGGCGTTGACGGTGTGCTGGTCGATACTGCGGACATCGCGAAGGTGCGTGAATTGGGGCGCGTCACTATTGCTGCGTTCGTTAAAGAATCAGGAACGGAAGAAAAAGCGGATATTGTGGTTTATGGTAAACGAAGCGAGGGTGATGGCACAAAGCCGTTTCCAACGGATCTCAGTAAATCACTTGTTCTCGGTGCGTTGCAGCGGACGTTTGATGAGAAGCCCAATGCGGGCTATGTCGAGCTCCGCGGCAAGGAGTACGAACGCTTTGCCGTGGGTATTGCGGATTACGCTAATTACGTTTTTGTAATCGGTAAGGATTGGAAGATCATTCCGCTGGAGAATATCATTGCGGAACTGCAGCACAAGGACACGAAGGTAATCGCAGGTGTGCAGAGCGCGGAAGAGGCGAGGACGGCACTGGAAACGCTGGAACACGGTGCGGACGGCGTTCTGATTGATACGGACGACGTGTCAGAGCTGAAGAAAGCGGTTGAGATTCGCGATGCGAGCGCAATGGGCACGGTGCCACTCCAACCAGCGCGGATAACAAATGTGACGGAGCTGGAAATGGGTGATCGGGTCTGTGTGGACACCTGCTCGTTGATGGTGCGCGGTGAGGGGATGCTCGTGGGTTCGCAGTCGTTTGCGTTGTTCCTTGTGCATTCGGAATCAGAAGAGAGTCCGTACGTTGCCGCGAGACCGTTCAGAGTGAATGCCGGTGCGGTCTACGCATACGTGCTGGTCGGCGAGAAGACAAAGTATCTCTCTGAGTTGAAGTCCGGGAATGAGGTGCTCATCGTGAATGCCGAGGGCAAGGCACGAAAAGCAGCAGTTGGTAGGGCGAAGATAGAGAAGCGACCGCTGATGCTGGTGGAAGCTGAAGTGGACATCGGCAACGGTGATAAGCGCACGTGCAGTATCATTCTCCAGAACGCAGAGACGATAAAGTTAATGGGTGAGGACAAGCCGATCTCCGTGGTCGATTTGAAAGAGGGCGATGAGGTGCTCGTGCACGTAACGGAATCGGCACGGCATTTCGGCATGGCTGTCGAGGAGATGGTCATCGAGAAATAAAACCCTTTTTCTAAAGAGAAAGGCTTTACCGAAAAAGGCTCACGCAGCAAACTTTTTCCTAAAAAGTTTGATCAAAAAAAGCAGCTTCGCAGGAAGTGGTGTCTTTTTCTCACTCTTTTGTAACCGCGTAGTTCTTGCCCGGTGAGCCAAAGACGCTTGATTGTAAAACAGGCGAGTTAATAGCGTTCTCCCGCGCCGTTGCGGTACGTGGTGAATTCTGTGCGAAGGTGCATTTGCACGAGGCTAAGAAGACCGGTGCTACGAAAGAGGAGCTATTTGAGAAGTTTATGATCGGCGGCTTGATGGCGTAGCGTAAACCACAATGCAAGCGGGTGCGATGAGGGGGTATCAGGATGTGGTTGACTGAAGGATATGAATGAAATAATGGAAAAGGCAAAAGAATTATATGTACCTTTGAGGAAGAAGAGTATAGTTGGATGAAGATTCAAACGTGAAGGGATAATTAGAGAATGCGATCTCCAAAAGAGAAGATTAGACGAAATAGAGCTATAGATTCACCAAAAGAGAAAAAGGTACAAATTCTTGAGCAGAAATATGAATAAATTACCAAATTTGAAGTACATAATAGAAAATGAGTGTTTCATTATCTGCCCTCTCCTTTCGACAGACCGATTTATTTCGTACTGTAGCGATCGCGGAATAAGAACTTCAAAAAAGCAGTTAGAGCAGTTTGAAAAACTAGGGATTTTTTATCCCGTTGCACGGGTTCGGTACCCAAAAATCAAAATTAAGATTGAATATAATCCCTTTAGACGATTAGGAATGCTACAAGACGGAGAAGAATGGTCAGGAGATATAAAAGAGGAATATTCATATTTTGAATTTGAAAAAGAATATGCTAAAAGTTGGTTAGAGGAAAGACTCTTGTGGGAACCTCTTTCTCGATCATTTCAACCATGGGAAACGTTCACTGATAACAAGGGATATCCACGAGTCGAAAATTTCTATTCTGTTTTCCAGTGTTATACTCTCTACGAATTGATCCAATTTACTCGAATGGAACTTAGAGCAGAATGGTGGGCCTCCTATAATGAGGAAGATATCAAAGAAATAACAAGTAACATTTCAAATTGGGCTGAAAGGATAATCTCTAGTCATCAAAAAACAGGAATAAGAGGAGAGGCTTCTGCGGGTATTTGTCAAATCATATCCAATCGGTATTTCCCTGTGACACAATCAGATCGTAGAACAATCACATTGTCTACACCTTTCCATTATCGAGATTGGGATTGGCACGACTATTGTCGCAATTGGGATGCAAAAGCTGTCCTTGCCGATGTAGGCATAAGCATTGACGAGCTAAAAAATCTCCAAGAAAATTTATCCCTACGTGCTAAGTTTTCAGATCCCTTGGAGCGTTGGTATGATCTTATCAGCTTCTTCGCAGTCGGCCGAAAGAAAAAGTTGAAAGGCGATGCTTTGCTTGCGCAGACTCTATATTCAATGGAACATATGATGCGATTGTTTTATGAAGATCTAACCGGTGAAAAATTGCGTCCACCTGATGAGTCAGCAACTTGGGTAAACGAAAAGTTTTACGGAGAAGGCGTCACAGAAAATGAATTACGTTATCTAGAATTTCTCACAAACCAGTACAATCTTAATCCACGGCCAAAATTAATCCTAATTGTTGAAGGTAATGGAGAAAAAGATCAAATCCCTCGTCTTGCCAAAGAGCTTCTTGGTCATTCATTCCCAAAGTGGGGTATAGAAGTCATAAATATTTATGGTGTTGGTGGTTTTACCGGGAAAAAGAATGCAGACAGATATGGCGCTTTAGAAAAATTTATTGATGACTACCATTGCAGGCAAACCATTGTTTTTGTTGTTTTAGATAAAGAGGGTCGTGTACCACAAATAAAAGAACATTTAATCAATGCCCCCTCAAAACGTTATCCAAAACGCAAAGTTACTAAGGATGAATATATTCGTGTTTGGGATAAGAATATCGTACGTGTTTAGCTCCAACTCCAATTACCTCATCCTCCCCACCATCATACCG
>CAYUEX010000064.1:0-11043 GCA_964443855.1 uncultured Halobacteria archaeon
AATGAAACTCAAGGATATCACGATAACGGAAGAACCACTGCCACAGGTAAAAAAAGTAAGGATAGGATGGAAGGAACGGCCAAAAAACGTTAGGCGCGGGCATGTGCCGTATAGACGAAAAAGTATGAACAGGGTTGCCTATTGAGCGTCGGAAAGAACTGAACTCAAGATTTTGCAGCGCGGCTAAAATAAGTCCGTCTTTGATTGGAGACCAAGCGAAGCCCGATACACGCTGAACGTAGAGTTCTTTGTTGTGTAAAATGGGGTTAATGATCTAGAGAACTGAATCAAAAGCCGGACTATATTTTACCATGCCACGTACGTTCTTCAGAGCACCGGGGAGAAGCTCGAGCGCCAGAAACGCATCATCGGGCACCTCGAATGGTGCTTCGAGATCGTATTCTGTGGCTGGTGTAAATCCGAACCGTGAATAATACTCAGGATGACCCACCACAATAACAATCGTATAGCCGAGCTTCTTGCATGCTGCCAGTCCGTGCTTGACCAACGCAGTACCAACTCCTTTGTTCTGATATTCCGGCACGACAGCCATCGGGGCAAGGGCTAATGCATTTACTGATTTCCCAGACGATTCGACGGTGATGGGACTGAAAAGGATATGACCAACGATGCGGTCAGTCTCCGCAGCCACTAGGGATAATTCAGGGAGGAAGTAATTAGATCCTCGGATGGCTTTGATGAGTTTTGCTTCCTCCTCACCACCAAAGGCAAGTCTGTTGATTCCGTCGATGCTTACAATGTCTTCCGGTCTTTCGGGTCTGATATGGATCATTAGTTTAGGCATTCGGGACTTCTTCCAGTTCTCTAAAGCCAACGAACTTGTTGAGATCCTCGACCTTAGTCTCATCGAGGCAGATATCTATAACTTCCCGTATATTCTCCAAAGCCTCCTCAACCGTTTCGCCGTAGGAATGGCAGCCTTTAAAGAGCGGACAACTCACGATGTAAATGCCATTCTCGTCAAGTTCAATAATTATCGGAAGATGTAGCTTTTTCATCTCGGTAATCCTCCTCCAATTAGAGTAGCGATTCTATACTATTTAAGACCTTTCAAAAACGGTTCTCACCTCCATCGTCCCCATTCAGGTGAAAAGAAGCATCGTTAGTCCTTGAAAACTTCGGCAAAATAGAGATATTCACCGGAGCTTATAGCCTCTCGAAGACCCTGAAGCTCGTTCCTTTCCTCGTTATCCAATGCTTCAAAACCAAGAAAATTATCAATTTTAGCCCTGACTTGATTTCTCGTAAGAGGTTTTCGATCCGATCTATTTTCTCTGTTAGAGCCTCAGACATTTTTTCGCCGGTAGTAAGCAGAGCGCAATCTTAACCACTAACTTTCCTTTTTGGCGTGCCCATGAGCAATCGCTTTGATGGCATTAATTGCCGTCTCGACATCATCACGTGAAACATCCAGATGCGTAACGGCGCGAATACCACCGCCAATCGCTCCCATTTTCACTCCACGTGCTTTCAAGAGCGTAAGGAACGTCCTGTTATCCAGTCCCAATTCGGACACATCGAAAAATACCATGTTTGACTCCGGCTTTTTTGTGCGCACGTCTACCCCGTCGATTTCACTGAGCCCTTTGGCGAGCCGCTGCGCGTTCTCGTGATTCTCTTGCAACCGCTCGATATTATGATCGAGCGCGTAGAGACAGCCAGCCGCAACGATACCAGCTTGCCGTAAGGCACCGCCAAACATGTGCTTGTAGCGTCGTGCTTCCGTAATAAACTCTTCAGTGCCGGTGAGCACCGCGCCCATGGGCGCACCAAGACTCTTGGTAAAATCGATCCACACGGAGTTAACACAGTCAGCAAACTCCTTCGCCGGCGTTTTGGACGCAACCGCCGCGTTCAAGAGCCGTGCACCATCCATATGCGTCGCCAGACCCTTTTCACGAGCGAACTCGCAGACTGCACGGAGCTCATCGAGCGTCCAAACCGTTCCACCACCAAAGTTGTGTGGTTGTTCTACACAGAGCAGCCGTGGTGGTGGTGCGTAGGGAACCGGCGCGGTTTTCACTCGTTCGAGTGCATGATCCAGTGCCTCTGGTGTGAAGATGCCCCGCTCGCTTTCGATCGGCTCGATTAACACCATTGAGACAAAAGTAGCTCCGCCGGACTCGGCACGGATGATATGCGCCATATGGTCTGCGAGCACCACGTCGCCGGAGCGTGTGTGCGTCTTGATCGCAACGAGATTGCACATTGTGCCACCCGGAAGGAATAGCGCGGCTTCCTTGCCCAGTAAATCAGTAACGCGTTCAAGCAGTCGGTTTACTGTAGGATCAGTGCCTTTCTGCTCGTCACCAACGTCTGCAGCGGCCATTACTTCACGCATTGCCTGCGTGGGTTTCGTTTCCGTGTCGCTGATGAGTGGGATCATTTTTAGCTCGTTTCATCAACAGAGTTTCAAGATAACTTACCTGTATAATAGCCTGTTTGCGCTTAAAATATGAGTCCCTCATCTTGTGGATCCGGTGGAGCCTGCTTACGAAAAGCTCAAAAATGACTGAACCTTAAGTGCGAAATGATACAGCCCTCCTCTGCGAGATTAGCCAACGTGGAAACTGCATGTTAAGCTTCGACCACAGCTCTGATTAGAACAGACCTTGTCATGATGACAAGTCAGCTTTTCTTTATGGAGCAGAACTATTCTCTGGAAGCGATTTTTCGTATACTATCGCAATATCGGAAAGCGCAGATGTTAAGACATCAATAAAATCGACGAAACGCAAGACCTTTGCGGTATCAGGCCAGGTCAAAGTACGGGAAGGATGCGCTATCATATTTCTCGTCTCCATGAAATCCTTAAGTAACCCCCTCGCCATACTTTCTGCTTTTTGCGATTCACCAGTCTCAAAAAATGCCATGATGCCAGCTTGCTCTCCTATTCGACGCCAGAGGTCTTTGGCACCTATCCGCGCAAAAAGCTCGTTCAATGTATCAGGCCACATATTTTCGTTTGTGATGGATAAACATTTACTATTTACTTCTGCTATTGGATTTTGGGCCTTCAGATTTTCGGCAAGAATATTCACGAAATGCTTAACACCGTTTTCCGCATGACCATATTTGCGAGGATTTGCCATTACTTCCGCTGTAAGTAAAACCAAGTTTTGCTGCATGTTTTTGGGAAGATTTTGGAAACTCTGACATCGTGCTGCTATACGGTCGCATAGATCTTCAAAAAGCGTTCTTACGAAAAACTCAAACCGACCACCGAGATATAGCAATATTGTTCCAGGTAGTACAACGGTGTCAGTGTGACATTTCTTTGTTTGATTGTGAACAGTATTAGCCTTATTCAAAAAGGGATCATCTTGGCATTCCCCCGATGGACTAATATTCAAGAAGGCTTTCAGACAATTGATTAGATCTAGTAGATTTTTGATGCGATCGAGGTCAGCTTTAAATTCTTGTAGTATTGGGTCCATGGTTGGTGTGCCTCCTAGCCAAGGAGAATCCACTCAGCAAGTGCAACGCGTTTCTTGATGGCCTCGATAGTATTACCACGACCCACCAGAACTTCATATTTTTCTGGATCGTTTGCAGCCGCACGCAATCGCTTAAGAATGTCCGTTTTTGAAGGCAGAGGATCATATTCTTGATTACGACTCATGGCGACCATTAGAGCATCATACAGTGGACGACTAGGTCTACTCATCTTTGGGAGCATAAATGGCTGATTATCGAAAGTCCGATATAATTTCTCTAAACAGAATAGGTAAAGCGGCTCCAACATTCTGATGTCGTCTTCAGTATCCTTGATATGCCTGATCATACATTGATCCATCAGTCTTCTCAGAGAACCCTTCAGACCCAATTCAAGGGTCTCTCTTATGGCAAAGAATCTCAAAACTAACTCACAATCGGCCATACTCTTGTAAAGGGTATTTTGAGTGAGTTCCCTTGGCGGAGACTCTTCTTCATCAGGCGTGTAGCTTGGAATTCGCCATATATCGCAAAAAAGATCTGATCGAGATGCATTGATTAACATATCATTAAAAGGACCGGGATAAAGCGCGTTTCTGAGCTCTTGTGGATTCAACTGGATTCCACCAGTATTTAGTCGTTTAAATAAAATCATCCGGACATCGATTTCTGAATCTTCGGGTTGAGTAGTTTCTGCAAGTAGCACAACTGCTGAAAGTGTTCTTCGGAGTAGTCCTCTTTGTATAGTCGGAGGCAGTGCATTGAACCGAAGTCCTTCTAACTCTTTCCAAAAGTCTAGTCCTTGAAGAGGAAAAAGATTGTTCAAGAAGTCCTTAATTGATTGTAATCGCTGACGGCCGTCCATTACTTCATACTGGTTATAGTCATCCTCAAAGAGAAAGATCGGTGGAATCGGAATATTCATTAAAAAGGATTCGATTAATTGCGATCTCTTTTTGATGTCCCACCTATGCCGACGTTGATATGTTGGTGAGAGATTTATGTATGAGCTATCACCTAGTGACTGCCGAAAATTGTATAGGGAGAAATCCATCGTGGTTCTGACAATCCGCAATTGAGTTTTGGCGTACTTTTCCTCAATGCTAAGTGTAGGGACAGATTTCTCTTTGGGGATTTCCTCTTGAGATTCAAACCATTCCTGAACATCGTCTTCATCATACAATTGAGGAGTCTTATCCTCTGTCTCTTTGTCAGACATTTTATAACCTCATTCCTGAGTATATTTGCCTCGGTATCATATGAAACAAGAGCCTTTAAGCAGCCCAGGATGGGCCGCTACTTTTCTTGGGGCGGGAAAGCTACAAGTGCGCTTAACTGCGAAAAAACGAGCGGGTTCCTTTATCCCTCCGGTACGAGAATCAATCCAAAGTACTTCGGTTATCCAAGACTCCTGACTAACCATCCTCCAGGCCATTACCTCCCCCTTTTACAATCGTATCCACTTTATCTTCGCTTTATCTTTATTCCCGATGAACGCCTCTGTTTATGCCTTACACTACACCATTCCCAACCCTTTCAGAACGGTCCGCAACTTCTCTACGTTCGCGTCGCTCAACGCACCCAGCGGCAATCGAACGTGCCCTGATGGTAAACCCATCAGCTCCGCTGCTTTCTTCACAGGTATCGGGTTGGTCTCCAGAAACATCGAGTCAAACAACGGATACAGCCGGATATTAATCTCCTGCGCTTTTGCTACCTCATTCTTCGACATCGCAGTTACCATGTCGCTCATCTCTTTCGGTACGATGTTCGCCGCGACTGAGATCACGCCTTTACCGCCTAGGCTCATGATCGGCAGCGTGAGGAAATCATCACCGGCCATAATCGAGTAGTCCAAACCTCGTTCCGCAGCCATCTGAATAATCGTTCCGACCTGTTTCAAATCGCCTGAAGCCTCCTTCACGGCTTTCAGGTTCAGTACCTCAGTGGCAAGCTCGATCTGCGTTTCGGCACTGATATTCTGGCCCGTTCGCGATGGGATGTTATACAATATCAACGGTATGTCTACCGCATCGCTAATCTTCTTAAAATGCTCCTTTAAACCCTTGACATTCGGTTTGTTGTAATACGGTGTAATCAAAAGGCACGCTGCGGCGCCGGCATCGGCCGCATGTTTGGTGAGTTCTACCGCCTCTTGTGTGTTGTTCGAACCCGTGCCTGCAATTACCGGCACCGTTGAACGGTCCACAACCACCTCAATCACTTTCTTATGCTCTTCATGCGAAAGCGTTGCCGATTCGCCGGTCGTGCCACACGGGACGATGCCCGAGACACCACCTTCAATCGTAAACTCCACAAGTCGTCTCAACCCTTCCACATCTACTCCGTCATCGTTCGTAAAAGGCGTTATAAGCGCAGGATACACACCTTCTATCTGCAACATCCAGCTACTCCTCCTTGCTCTCTTTTACCTTCTTATGGGTTATATATCCTGCTATTCTGTTCCGTACACCCTTACTTTTTACATTCGTGTATTCCGCCACGAGCTTCTTATTACCGTCAAAATCATCGGTGAAGTCCGGCACTTCCTTCAATAGTCGCTTCCCCAAACTCTTTATATATGTCGGTTTAATCGCGCCCACCGTTACTCACTCTCTCCTCTCATCGCCGCTTTCCGCACGCCAAGCCTCTGGCTCGGCACTCTTTATTCGTAAACTACTTACGCCCATCATCACGAACAATGCACCGAAGAACAACAACACGAGGGGTAAAACTCCTAAGAGAACCGCTAAGACCTCGTCGAGAAGATACCAAATACCCAGAAAACTGGCCGCCACCAACAAAAAACCAAACCAAATCTCTCCAAAACCTCTCATTTTAGTGTATCTTTGCTCCTTTTCCTTCTGCTATCCTCTCATAAGTACCTCGGCAGTTTCCGGCTTGTACTTCCAATCCTCTGGCAAGACCCGCTCACGTTTGTAATATTTCACAAGCCGTCGAATCTTGGATTCCGCTAATTGTAACGACCGCTTGTTATGAATATCTCGCGTATTCACGCCAAGATGCTTTCGTAGTCTTAGCGCTTTTCGCATCAAATTCTGGAGGTCTTCAGGCAGCTTATTCGCGCTCTCACGCTCCTTTAAAATCCTTGTTATCTTCTTCCCTGTGACCAGTGACACGCGCGGCACGCCGTAACTGTCCCGCAGGAGGATTCCTATTTGACTCGTTGACCGCCCTTGATTATGCAAATCCACTATCTTACTTTCTACTTCGTCTGCGGGCATTTCCACCCATTCAGGCGCAGTCTGCTTGAGCTTCAAGCTAAATGGTCGTTTCGAACCCGACCTCCCTCTCTTCCTCGCATACATCCTTGCCATTTTGTCTTTCCAAAAGCCCTCTCCGTGCCTTTGCCTACATATCTTATGTTCATTTTGTATATAAATATCTTAGGATGTTCCGCGCCATTACCCTAACGAGAGAAGGATTCGCTAAAAGCTCGCGAAAGAGAACCGAGGGATAGTCCATATCGCCCTCACGTTGTATGCGTCGTAACACATCACTCTGTGACAGCGTGTGAACAATCGTATCGAGATCCTTGTCGCTCATTACACACCGTAGCCGATGCACCTTCAGTCCAACCGCTATTTCCTTCCCGAGTTCCTTGTGCCATCGATGGTCGTAATCGTTCAGCACCGTCATATCCCCGTTCAAGCACGCTTGTGCAGCCAGTTCGCCTGCTATCTTCCCGCATTTCATACCGTAATACACGCCGCCACCGGTGATCGGCTTGATTTGCGCTGCGGCATCGCCAACCAAGAGTATACCCGTCTCTTTATCCACTTTTACGGTCTTGTGCCTCTGCCCGCGCAGACCTGCAGTTACCGGAATAGGGATTTTACCCGCAGTACGGCTAAACTCAGTGCCGTTGTACTTTTGTGCTACGACAGGATGCTGCGCTAAAATCCGTTTTAAAAAGACCAATGGGTTGGAGTGTGGCGAATAACGGCTATCTATGCAGAGCCCAATGCGAGCACGATTCTCCGTGCCGAGCGGAATAGCCCATGCGAAGAAGCCCGGTGCAACGGTCTTACCCACGAAGATCTCTGCAAACCCTTCTCCGGTTACGTATTCGCCCTCGATTTGCACGCAGGTCAGGTTACGCTGTGCGACCGTGAGCCCAGCGGATTGCGCTACCGTGCTCTTCACGCCATCAGCGCCAATAACTACTTTTGCTCTTATCTTCGGCGCACCATTCTCCGCGGCGGTGGTTAATGTCAGCTTTCTCTCACCTGCTCTCTGACGCACCTGTTTCACTCTGCTCTTCAGAATGAGGTCTGCACCCGCATCCTGTGCCGCTTTAGCCAATTCTTGGTCAAAGACGTCTCTTCGTATAGCAAAAGCCCTTTGTGTCGACGATTCGAGCGTCAACTCGTAAGACGGTGAATACACAACCGCCCCTTTTATTGTGCAGTTTACAAAGGGGTTGCGGTTCCTTAGCTCGCTCTCCGCAAGTGCTCGTGTGCTTAAAAGCCCAGCACATTGGACTGGCTTGCCTATCTCCGCATCGTCCTCGACGATCAGCGTAGACGCTCCAGCTTTTGCTGCATATTTCGCAGCCATGCAGCCTGCAGGACCGCCACCTACCACGACGACATCGTAATTGAGCGTACTCATAACTCTCTCCAATCCGTTTAAACTAGAAAAGGTAAATAATCGAGAAGAATGGATCTCCTAATCTTAAAGTATAATGTTTAAAAATTTATAAAACTAAAAGCGAAAGAGTGTATGTATAGATAGTAGCAAGAAAAAAGAGATACAATCTTTAAAAGGGGAACCGTGACTGATAAAAATGAAAAAAGCAGGTGAGAAGTCTCAGCAACCGAGAAAGCAGAGAAAGGCGAGATACAACGCACCGCTGCATCTACGGCACAAGTTCATGTCGGCACCACTTTCCGAAGAGCTACAGGGCAAATACGGAAAAAAGAGCCTTCCTGTGCGAAAAGGGGATACGGTGCGGGTGATGCGAGGCGATGAGAAGGGAAAGGAAGGTAAAGTGCGGTCCGTAGACCTGAAGAAGGAGAAAATAACGATGGAAGGCGTTGTTGTCGCGCGGTCGGATTTATCTGAAGTGCCACGGCCTCTTCATCCCTCAAATGTCGCGATTACCAAGTTAGAATTGAAGGATAAGCTGCGGGACGCAGCATTGAAGCGATGAGATAAGACAATAAACAGATAAAAGTTGAGCTTTTTTGCACCATTATACCTCTACGCTTTGTCCCGTTACTTCTTCGTGGAGCGCGATCATTCGCTTTATCGAAGGGTGTGATTCGCCAAATTTTGCGCGTAAAATCGCTATTTCTGCTTCTATGCTCGTTTTTGTCCAGCCTTCAATCAGATTATCTGCATGCGCTACGATCTTCTCTTCCATTGTTTCCGGCATGAGATCCACGGGAGGCAAGCCCACAGCCTTCGCTTCTTCGGCTGTTATGCCCGCACCTACATGCCGCTGAATTATTCGCACCAAGCGCTCGTCCAGTCCTAACTCTCGCGCCATCTCGCCGCCTACAACCCCATGATCAATGCCTTTCGACCGCGCTCTGCCGAGGTCATGGAGCAATGCGCCCTGAAAAACCAGAGCTTCGTCTACCGAACCATTATGGTGGCCCCGATGAACAATCTCCAACGCACGTTCGGCAACGGCTGTACAATGTTTGATAACCCCTTCGTCACAGCCAGCCGCTCGCAGTAACTCGAGACACTCGCGTTTCAGTTCTTTAAGCGCTTCTTCCACTTCTCTAACTCTTTTATCTGCCGCTCTATCTCTTCTAATGACTTCCCGTTATCAAAATATTCAAAGGTTGATTCGCATTCATCGCACCAGAAGTCCTTCTCCGCAGCGTCTTCAAATAAAATACACTGACAGTGGCACCGGTAAAACTCCCCGTTCTGTTCGTATTCGCGCTTCTCTCGCAACTCATGTAGCGAGGCATCCGCCTCTTCATCCATCATTCGCCTGATATTATCGTGATTGAAGCTCCACCAATAGGTAATCCAGCCCGTATTGTCGTCGCGTTCAGTCCGGTATTCGGCGATCCGGCCTTCATATAACACGTACAGAACCTTCCTTACAGCAGTGAGTTTGGTATCGCTTCGTTTTGCAATCTCCTCATCGGTTATTTCGCCCTCAGGAATGTTCTCCATTATTCGAAAGCCTTCATCCCCAACCATCTTCCTGAAATATTCCCGTACCAAGTTGTTATCTGTTTCCAACATCGTACCACTCCCACTACTAATTACTATAACTTCAGAGAAGATAAACTTTGCACTTTTTCCCACGGTCACGTAACGAACGCCCGAAAAAGAGGAAATAAGCAAATTAATTAAACTCACGAGAAAAACCCCCCAGCCTTTGGAAGGGGCGGGTTTCCGAGGGTTCTCTCGTACTATATCGGGATGCGTGCTTCCCCCCCCGCTTATCCCCAATACTTTTCTCTTAGCTCTCCCGCCTTTTTTATTCCTATCTCTAGCATCTCTGTTATCTCTTCTTCCTTTAAACCCTCATTGCCGCTCTTCTGTATTCCTGATATCGTACCATCGGCATTCGAGATCACTGTTAACTTACAGGTGGCCGCGTTTTCCTCAGACAGGTTCGGGTCCACCAAGATATTATCCCTGATTTTTACCAGTGTTACTGCCACCGGCGTATCCCTGATTGACAGTGTATCTTCCTTCCCTGTTATCCCGTATCGCTCGTTTGGTATGCGGGCATGCAGAAGAGAAACAATAGCGCCTAATGCCGCTGCATCAATCAGGTTACCGTCATTGTCCAATGCATGTATATCAATGAACGTCATCCAGACCTTTTCGCCTTCTTCTATACACAACTTCTCTAAATCGATTGTCTCTGAGCCTCTGATACCTCTATCCACTACTCTTGCAAGCTCTACACTATTCTCATTCGGTGGTCCTGGCTCAAAATCTGGCGATGCTCCCGGTCGGAGCTCCGCATTGGTCATTATTATCCCCTTATTAGGGGCATCAGAAAAAGGCGTACCTGTCTCAAGCTTTACGCCCACTAAAACCGAAGTGTCGCCTATCTTCACAAGTGCCGAACCTTCTGCCTTGTTTATTATATCTCGCTCCACACTTATCTCACGGTAATCAAGAAAGCCTCGGCCATCGACCCGCTTCCCGCTTCCTATTAGATCGTACACATAGTCCTTCCGTATATCTTCCACAATTTCAAAGCTCATCTCTCTTCCTCACCTTCCTCCACACTTCCACTGTATTTCTCTAATAGCGCCGTCCTTTGCAACTCGTATATATCGTGGCATGCGTTCTTCGCAAGCTCTAGCCCTTTTTTAAAATCCTCTTTAGTAAAACGGCCGTCCATCTGTAACATGGTGAATGTATCCGTTCTTGCAATCATTGCCACAGGCATGTCAGCCTCACCATAATTGTCCTCCGGTGCGTTCATATCCAATACCACTTCGCCCTCGATTTTACCTACTGCGACTGAAGAAACGAGGTCTTTCATCGGTATTCCAGCGTCTGCGAGCGCGACAGAAGCAGCATTGATGCCCGCCGTTCTCGTTCCAGCGTCCGACTGGAGTAACTCCACGTAGA
>CAYUEX010000065.1:0-10888 GCA_964443855.1 uncultured Halobacteria archaeon
GACTGATATCTTATCTTCTATGATAATTTTTCTATAGATCTCTCCTCTTTAAAAAAAAGCCCTTTCACCAACTTGTTCGCAAACAACTCGCCACAGATAGAGCACGCATCGCTTCCCTTGGGATTTAAAGCGAATTCAAATTGAGGTCGACAGACCTCATTTGGCAGCAACCCGTTGATAAAACGTAGAAACTCAAAAATGAGTCTGATATGAGATAAATAGATACATGTAGACAATTTTATTAAATACTGTAAAAGAATCGTGATTCTTAATAAATCGTCAAGAATGGAGCGGTTATTTTTTAAATTTGATTATCCATTAGTGTGCAAAGCCCACAGAATTTCATCGTTCTTAAGGGACAGTGGGATACAGAAGTTTAAGAGCAAAGACGCAGATCATACCAGTAAATGCATCAATTTTTAAGGTATACGATAAAAATATTCAAAAAAGAGAGTGTTTTTGTATCGATCGATTTGAATTTTAAAGTCCTTAATCGGAAACTTTATATACTAACTTATGCCAATAACCGTGATTGTGAAAGACAATGATGTACGATAATGCGCCACGGATGAAAGATATAAAAGAGTTTAATGGTAAATCGATAGCCTGCGATGAGAATTCCCCGTCAATCAGGGGTATGCCTGACGAGTCGATGAGGTTCGATTATATCAATAAAATCATGAACATAGAATATTTAATCCAGTTCATGGAAGACATCGTGAACGAGCTGAAAAGTGACAGCCAGTACTTAACGCCGGACATAGTAACTATGCTCGCGGGCTGCTCCACGAAATTAGAAGCGCTGACCAGCAGTATTGTTGAAGGAGATGGCAGTGATGATACCCCTGACGGTGATGCTGAAGTAATGAAACTAAAAATGGTCAATCCGTCAGTGCATGTTGAGGATTATAATGGCCCCTTACACGTGCTCAAGTCGCTGTGGAAAGAGGAAAAGCAATTCAGTATCAATTTGCGATTTGATTGTAGCTCTTACGGCGATTTACAGAATTTTATCGATTACTTTAGTGACTTGACCGAAAAGACGGATACCGCAAACTATCCATTTACTACATCTAAATACGTAACCAATCTTAACGTGGAGTTCTCAAAAGCAGCAATCGTTAAAAGAGAGTAGGACGCTGCATCGCTACGCTAAGAAGTAACCACGGAATAATTTTTGTTCCGTTCCGATAAGTATGTAGCGTAGCATGAATTGAGAAATAGTTACATACCCTGACCACAGGCACCGGTTTGGAATATAAGCGTTCAAAATTGGTGGTCAAAACAACCGGCGACCGCTATCTTGTTGAATACACCACAACCAATCGAAAATCAAATAGAAAACCAAAAAATAAATAAAGAAAAAGAGAGGTGAAAAAATCACCTCACAAACAGTGTTCCTTTTGCTTTCCGCTCGCCCATTGCGAGATCGCCGAGGTATTTTTTGTACTCCGCGCCATCCACGGCTGCAGTCTCGACGAATCTGAACGACGGCATCATCTCGGTCGTGCCCTTCACGGTAATCTCGCCACCGGTCATGTCAGCACCCGGCCACTGTGCGTCGCCTTCGATCGTTATCTTGCCGCCTTTCATGTTCAGGCCTGCGAGTCTGTCAGCAGTTCCTTTTATCAGGATCTCGCCACCTGCCATGTACTGGGCGGTCAGTTCACCGACATTGCCGAAAACGGTGACTTTGCCGCCGGTCATACCCTTCTCTTCGCCGCGATACATCGCGCAGAGGTTGTCGTCCGCGTCACCTTCGATGAGCAGCTCGCCATCGCGCATTTCTCGACCAGCCCAGCAACCTGCATTGCCCTTGACGATGATCTTGCCGCCTTCCATCATCGCGCCGACATGCATGTCAACATCACCACGTGCCTCGATCTCGCCGGCTTTCATGCCCTCACCGATACGCTTCACACGTGCTAAATTGCCTTCGAGCACGATTTTTACGTCGTCCGCATTCGCAGCATCGCCTGCTACGCTCACATCGAACAGATCACCGGTGTTCTCTTGGCGGTTGCCCCACCAGACCTTCACTGCTTTGATCTCAGCCTCACTCTTGCCAAACAGCTGATCTGGCGTTAACGCATCAACTTCGACCGGCACTTTCGCAATTCCGCTCGTAACAGAGTCATTCAACTTTAAAGTTATGGTCTGCATTTTTCTTTCCTCCTTCCTTTCTTTCTTAACCTCGCATTGGCGCTTTGATCTCATACGGATTCGGCAGATAATGGTCCTGAACCGGATAGTTGTTGAACGTCACTGAGTAGTACTTAGCGAATTTGTCCTTCAGCGTCACGAGCATTTCGTCCATCAAACTCTGCTCACATTCCGGCGTGACGAAAATCGTTTTCCCGTCTGGTGCCGCAACAACCTCGCCGTCCTTCACCACGATCTCTCCTGCTTTTATCGTGTATTTCGTATTCAAGAACGCCTTCTGGATCTTCCCTGCATCGCGCTCCTCCGGTGTCATATCGTAAATCGCAAGATCTGCGTCCGCACCGACGCCGAGATGTCCTTTACCATGCTCATGCAGTCCCAAAGTCTTTGCCGCCATGCCACGCGTGATAATCGCAATTTCATACAGATCATATTCGCGGTCGATTGACGGTAGCTCCGTTCGGTCGAAGATCACCTTATGTACGTCTTCAGCCAGCTCATCTCGCCGCTTCTTGCTCATCAGCATCGAAATGACTATTGGATACCCAATGAACGGTCCGGCGTTTGGATGGTCGGTCGTCATGGCGATCTTCCAGGGGTCCTTTGTCAGCAATGCTAATTCCTGACCGATTGCCCACTGAATGGTATTTACCGGTGATTTCCCTGAATACAAGAAAGGCGTAATCCCTGATCCGGTTTCGAGTTCTACATCGCAATTCGTCCATTTTCGACCGGTTATCTGGTACAAACTGTATTCCATCGGACCATCGGCGGTCATCGTCGTGGTATCACCCAGTATAATCGAGCCAATGTCAATGCTCATGTGGTCATTTGCGTTGACATAATCCGTAATCGACTTCGCCTGTGACTCGAAATCACCCCACGTCGTGCCACCGTACGAATGGAACTGCGTGTGTGTCGCGTGCATCGTTGGACGGTCTCTGTAGGGCTTGATGCCCTTTACAAGGTCATAGGTATCCTTGGTTACTTCGAAGTTGCCTGGATGCCCCAGCATATTTGGGTGCACGTGAATACTGTGTGGCATCTCGAACATCTCGTTTGCCTCTGCTAAACCCTTGACGATCTCTGCAGGGGTAACGTCGAATGTCGGAACCGCGTCATGAAGGTCACAGTTCTTTCCCCATGCCCATGCTTCGCTTCCACCGGGATTTACTACTTTTACACCGTAACCCTTAGTCGCCTTAATCATCCATGCGATGTAGGCTGCGAGCAGATCGGTTTCGCCGCTCTTGATGTACTCCATTGTCATCCAGTTGTTGTCAATGAGTGGTAGTGCTGCGTTGTCCAGAATCGGAATATCTATTAGCTCTTCGTGCGTGTGTCGTGCTGCAAGCGGTGGCATTGCCGCCTCCATCACAAAGGTGTATCCCATTCTCGCATACCGGTAGCCCGTCGCAAACGTATTGGGCACGGAATAGCCGGATTGCGACCTGCAAACCTTCGTCTTCGGCTCTAGCCCTTTCCGACCGTCTTCTGGTCGCATCAGCCGTCCTGAGTTAACCTTGCCACCTGCAATGTGCGCATGAATATCAACACCGCCAGGCATGACCACGCGTCCTTCCGCATCAATCACCTTCGGGTTCGAAACAGACTCGACGACCTTGCCGTCACGGATGCAAATATCTTTCTTCTCGCCCTTTACGCCGTTTAGTGGATCGTAAACCACACCGTTCCTAATCAATAGCTCCGCCATTTTACTGTCCCTCCTTTTCCTGTAACGCTCTGACCTCTGTCAGTATCCCCCCGACAATCTCCTCATCGGTCGGGACGTCCGAATCAATTATCTTGCGTAGTCGAATTGGTATGTTGTCCATTCGATAGACGCTGCCCTCAGCATCGATTCCGCTCACTGCCGATGGAATAATAATATCCGCAAATTCCGTCGTCGGGTTCGCGAATGGGTCAATCTGAATGACTGGAATCTTCGCCATGTGCCTGAGTGATTGCCCTGGGAAGTGCGCACCGGGATCTGAAGCGATGATCATTGCCGAATCGCAGTCCTCTCGCCAGAGACAATCGGTCGCCGAATCCTCACCAGGGTTGTACCACGGATAGCCTCTAGCCATATCAATAGCGAACGGGAAGCCGGTCTCCCACGTTAGTACCTGGTTAATGCCCGCCACATTGTAATGACCTCGGAGTGGCATAATGCTCGCTTTGGTGTGCAAATGAGCCGCTCGTGTGAACTGGATCGCATTCACAATATTATTGTGTCGCGCGCCCGTGTGTGTCACACCCATACCGAAGAAGGTCATCACGAACTTTGCCTCTTTTACCATCTTCGCAAGCTCTAAAAGGGTTTCTTTCGGTACACCACCGACTTCATCTGGCACCACGTCCTCATAGCCACGGAGGATGGCTCGCAGTGCTGAAAACACCGGATAATCATATCCCTGCTTTATCTGCACGAATACATCAGCCATCTTCGTCGTCATCGTCTTTCGCGGGTCCACAACAACCAGTTTCTTGCCTTTCTTACCTTCCCCGGTCCAGTAGCCCTTCGAAACATACGAATATCGTTTCATGTGGTTTGCATGCGCCTGCGATGGGTTCGCACCCCAGTAGATAATGAGATCTGCTCGGTTCTTCACTTCTCCGAGCGTACACGAGGGCAAACCGACGTCCTGAATTGCCAGCACCGATGGTCCGTGACAGACCGAAGCAGTATTATCGATAACCGCACCGAGTTCCGCAGCAAGCTCAACGCCGACTTTGTCAGCCTCACAAACCGTTGAACTCCACCCGTACAGAAGCGGTCTCCTCGAATTGTACAATATCTCCGCAGATTTCTTTATCGCTTCGTCGTATGAGACCTCTTTTAGCTTGCCATTCTCTCGTATCATTGGACTCTTTATTCGCTCGTGTCCCATTAACTTGGCTTTTCCTACCGAACACGCGCCGCGCTTTACCTTCACTACTTCGTTATTCTCCACCTCGACCACGATGTCATCGCATACACATCCACACAATGAGCATACAACATCTGTTATCTCTACCATTTTTTACCCCCTTTTTAGCCCATATACGTTTGCATCAGCTCTGGTACTGGCAATACTGGTTCCGCTGTCTTCTCTACCGTTCCATCGATACCCTTAAACGAGGGCATACCGTTACCGTTTGTATCACCGTTTACCACTGCATTGCACCACGGTCCCATGGGAATGAAAGCCATACCCTCGGGAAGACCATCGTCCTGTTTTACCTTGACGACCACCTGCCCGTACGCAGTCGTGACTTTCACCGGGTCATCTTTAGCAACACCGAGTTTCTCCATGTCAGCGCCGTTCAGGTCACAGCGAGCCACTTCGATGAAATATTTCTCCGTAAGTTTGCTGTCCAGATTTTGGCCCTGCACGGCCGTTCTCCCACTTATCAGTCTAACGCTAATTCCCTCCATTTTTACTCCTGCTTCTTACTTTGCACACAATTACTTAAGCTTTTTGTTTTTTTACGCTAACCTATGCTCAATGTAATGGTGAAAGAAGTATACGGCATTATCGGCGATCCGATAGCACACAGCCTCTCGCCGGCCATGCATAATGCCGCTTTTGAGAAACTGAACATGAATGCTGTCTATCTGGCATTCCGAGTCAGCAAGGGAAAGCTGGAATATGCCATTAAGGGTGCGAACAGCCTTGGCATTGCAGGTCTTAACGTTACCATACCTCTGAAGGAGCTAGCACTTGCTTTCGTGGACGCTAACGACGTGGCCAAACGTATAGGCGCAATAAATACCATTGATTTCAGCAGTGGCACGCCAGTTGGCTACAACACCGATGGCATCGGCTCAATGCGCGTATTGAAAGAGACGGTAGGCAAGTTAAACGACAAAACGGTGCTGATTATTGGTGCTGGCGGTGCTGCACGGGCGATTGCGTTTTATCTCGATGCTGAAGGCGCAACGGTAACGCTCGCAAACAGAACGAAAGAACGAGCTGCTCTTTTGGCTGCTCAACTCAGTAATGCGACTGCTATTGGGTTGGACGCCGAGCTTAAAACATACGTCCAAGCTTCGGATGTTGTGATCAATGCAACGTCTGTCGGCATGCATCCGAATGAAGATGCTTCGGTAGTTACTGCGGATATGCTGCATCCCGAGCTTGTGGTCTTCGACATCGTGTACAATCCGTTGGAGACGCGATTACTGAAAGAAGCAAAACGTGCAGGCGTAAAGAGGATAATAAACGGCGTAAAGATGCTGGTCTATCAAGGTGCGGCATCGTTCAAACTATGGACAAAAGAGGAGCCACCGATAGCCGTAATGGAAAAGGCTGTTATGGAGGCGTTGACGCGCTCATCGTAATCGTCCCCTCGCACGCATCGAAATCAGAACTGCCATGAGCAGCGCACAGAGCAAATCCCACGCAATCATCGGCATTTCAAACGCTTTTTCGTTTCCCTGGCGTTCATCTGTCTCGCCCGCCTTTGTACGCGCATTTTCCGTAGTCTCAGGCTCTGGCACCGATTCGTTTTGCTGAGTTACGCGCTCTTCCTCATCACTTTCCTGCTCCTGCTTCTCCATGAGTAGTAGTTCCTTTTCATCAGATACCCGTGCACCGATTTCCACGCGTACGGTATATGCACCCGGTTGAAGCCCACTCGTACTAAAATCCGCCTGTAAGCTGCTGTTCTCAACAAGCGTAGACGTCTTCTCAATAACTTCTAAGTCGAAAACGAGCAATATAAACGCCTTTTCTCCGTTTTTTACGTTCGTCGCTGCTTTTACCTGTAACTCATCACCCAGTTCTACTGTTTCCGGTACGTCTACGTTGACGTGTGGTGGAGAAACAGAGAAATACGCGAGTTTGAACATATCGTCACTGCCTGCGGCATTCAATAGACTCTCAAGAATCGTCACCCGCTGCTCTAACGTCTTACCTTCACTGCCTGTAACCCACTCACCATTTTCTATAGCATCCGTTTTCCCATCCTTTCCCCTGTGCAGGACCATCGCAACGTAGCTACCGGTATCGAGATCGTGAATACTTTCCTCCCAAATGCTGTCTCCAACGGGAGTCGCCTGTACAATGCCATTTGATGGAAACACCACTTCGCCTTGGTGGTTAATGAGGATAATATAAACGTGGTCGGTGCCAGCCGCTCTACCGCTTATTACCACATCGTCACCTTCGGCTATGGATGCCGGAGCGATCATGCCAAACGTGGGCGAGAATAAGACGATACTTCCTGTTGCGTCCACGCCGTTCTCTTTCTGCCAGGTCTCACTAACGAGATCCCCCACAGAATAAAACGTCCGGTCGCTAACAATGAAAGCCTCGATTTCCTGGTAGCCTTCAAATTCACCACCAGTATCCCAATCCCATTCGAATACATCGTCACGTATCCACGTTTCGCCTTTCAAAACGTCATCAACAACGAAGACCACAAACTCACCAGAGTCCGAACCCCCCGCTATATGGAGAATATCACCAACCGTTGCATTATCAGGCACTTCTACGCTAACCGCCTCTTTCGTTACCGTCATATACTCGGTCTCTTTCACGTCATCAACATCAACCGTTATCCGGTATGTTCCGTAATCCAAGCTGTCTGTCTGGATCTTTACTTTTTTCTTGCCCTCATCATCAAGTGTTACACTCAGTATTACTTCCGCTTCGGGGACATCCTCGACGGTGACGGTTGCTTCTTCCTCGTAGAACGAGCTCGTTATTGCTACAACGATATCGCTGCCCATAACGACTTTTTCGTTGCACTCCACATCTAAATACCGTGCTTCAACCTTTACCTCCGCCGTATCCTGCGCTTCTGTCGCAACGTCCTCGAAAACTATCGCGTATGTACCTGCTTTCATATCCAGCGTTGAAGTGTCAAAAACGAGTTCGTTATCTTCAGTAAACTGCAGTCCTTCTACGGGCGCATCAGCAAAGTCTGCAAAGACGGTTTCATTATGCGTTATGAGGATTTTGTAGACGTCCGTGCCGTTTGCATTGGTTATCGAATACCCCTCGTCGTCTTCGATAGTCAGCTTCATAACGCCCTGTTCTTTCTCATTACCCCGTAGTCGAAGGCTGAACTGCTTGCCCTCTTGCACCCTCTCTCGTTTCCCTACCAGCTCCACCGTGAACGAATGTTTAATAATCTCAAACCAACCGCCTTCTCCATAAGCGTCTTCTATCTCAAAGTACCCTTTCGTCGGTTTTTCTTCGGAGTCCCACTCCTCTCCCGGCTCGAGGGTCTCCTTTTTGAACGGCTCTCCCGAATATTTCTTTCCATCCTTCGTGTAGGGGCCTGAAACTATCACGGGAGCAGATCCGTGTGTAGCATTAAAGAACACGATCTCCTCACCCCCATAAACGGTCAGAATACTCGCTGCCGGCTCGTCCCCAGGCTCTTCCTCGAAAGCTCCTTCGTAGGACATAGCACCCCCCATGGCGGTAAACGTTCTGCTACTAAGCGATGCCGACGCCGTAGAAGAAAAAGCCGCTACACCTACAATCAGTACTACCATAAGTGCCAGAGTAAGCGCAAATATATTTTTCATGCAATAAAATCATATCGGCATAGTATATATTTGTTTCCTTAAGGTAGTATGATGGAGAATTTGTAGCCGTAATTCATAACCTCAGGGAAGTATTATAACCAGCGAATTTTAGATCAGAGAATTCCCTAAATCCTGTTACTCGTCGCCAGCAGCGAGACAAATAGACGCCAGTAGCGCATCCAATTGAATTCGTTCGTTTGCGCCCTCGGTAATCCGGTAGTCCGCTTCTCCAATGCGATCCATCAAAGCCACCTTCTGACGAGCGGGTAGGTCCATAGTTATCACGAGCCGATGCATCTGCACCAATATTTCGTCCCCTGATATGCCCTTGTCCATCAACGCTTCCAATGCAGCAAGCGCGTCGAAGAATTTACCGTCAAGAGCCGTGATTATCAGCTCTTTTATTGCTTCAGGTCGTGCCGTTGCGGTTATCTCATAGATCATCTCCGGTTTGATTTCGTTGCTGAGCACCGCAGCGCTTTGTAATGCATTTACTGCCCGTCGCATATCGCCCATCGAGACGTAGTTGATAGCTTGAATAACTTCTTCTGAAAGTTTTAGACCTTCTTTATCCGCGATGTATTGTATACGAGCTGCAACTGGATCGTACGAGAGCGATTTGAACCGGTACACGGAGCATCGGGATTGTATAGGTTCGATTATTTTAGATGAGTAATTACAACTGAGAATAAATCTGCACGTGCCGGAATAGCGCTCCATCGTTCTTCTCAGAGCGGACTGCGCAGCGTCGGTCAACGCATCAGCCTCATCGAGAAAGATGATTTTGAAAGAGGCGTTGCCGATCGGCATGGTTCGTGCGAAGTTCTTGATAGTGCTGCGGACCACGTCGATACCGCGCTCGTCACTTGCGTTAAGCTCCGTGAAATTCTCAGACCAGGTTTCGCCGTAGAGCTCCCGAGACATAGAGACTGCCGCTGCGGTCTTACCCACACCTGCAGGCCCGGAGAAGATGAGGTGCGGTAAGTTCCTTCGCTTGACATACGACTGAAGGTTCTTTATGATGGTGTCTTGTCCTGCAACCTCGTTGAGCTTTCTCGGCCGGTATTTTTCGGTCCATATCTCTTCTCGCGGCATTACCACTCACGATACTTTTTTACATCTTCATGTATCATAAAGGTATTATGGATTTAGATCCAAATTTGGGATTGCTCCTGGTGAAGGCATTTATTATCCTTTTCGTGGTAATGGACCCCCCGGCCAGTATTCCCGTATTCCTCGCGGTAACGGGAGGTATGCGCAAGGAGGAGCGGATGCTGGAGCTTAATCGTGCGGTTATCGTTGCGACGATTCTCCTGCTGCTCTTTGCATTTCTGGGCAAGCTTCTTTTGGAACTGTTAGGTATCAGTCTGAATAGCTTTATGATTGCAGGAGGTATCCTGCTTCTGCTCATCTCCTTTGATCTGTTACAAGGTGGGCATACATATGGCGTAGAGGGCGAATCAGGAGCCGGAGTGGGAGCCGTGCCGATAGGGACGCCGCTGCTTGCCGGACCTGGCGCTATAACCGCCGTCATGGTAATAATACAATCTTCCGGTGTTTTTGTAGTCCTTTTTGGTATCTTCTCCGCGATCGTTGCCACACGACTCGTATTAGGGCAGTCAGACCGGCTCTACGACATAATGGGCAAAGTAGGAACCGAAGTCTTGAGCCGTGTGATAGGAATCATCGTTGCGGCAATTGCAATACAGTTCATCGGAACCGGGATAATCGGAATGTATCAGCTCGCTACAGTATAAACAGTGGAAAGCCCCATTTGTTCTGAGAGGTCTGTGCTCATCTAATCGTGGAATAAGAAAAAGGTTTCCTTGGTTCCGAAAACGCGTTCTTGCTCAAAGAAAGGTTTTATTTATAAGTGGCCGAGAATAAATAGTACAAAGATTGCCTCGGTAGCTTAGCTTGGTTGAGCGATTGACTTGTAATCAATAGGTCGAGGGTTCAAATCCCTCCCGGGGCTTCTCTCCAAAAACCTTAAAGCCCAAATATTCTTCCTCAAGTGTATGGAACTCGTGGCTGAACACCTCTGGAGACTCACGAAGTTTCAAGAATTTTGGCAAAAAGGATTAGGCTTAAGTATATGTGAGTACTAATGCGTGCATATGCCGTGGTCAGTGAGTGGTATTTTTGAGGGGCTTGGAATGCTTTTGTGGATTATAATACCCTTTCTTATCATTTGTCTAATCT
>CAYUEX010000066.1:0-10782 GCA_964443855.1 uncultured Halobacteria archaeon
TTTTCACCCACGCCTCAATCGTAATCTCGTCAGTAATATCCAAACTCGCATCATTCCCGCAATCAACATAATCATCCACACCATCAAAACTCAACGCCTTCCCGTATTTTCCATCTACCCACGTTGCACCGTAAATCGTGCCATCATTCCCATGTCCTGATGCATCTCGTGCAACCGTTCCCGAACCCTCATCGAAATGCAGGACGAGCACCTCACCCGAAGCTGCCATCGCTGGACTCACTAAGCTCACCAGCAAACAGAAAGCAACCAAGACACTCACTAAAACTTTTCTGTTCATTTTATTACCTCCCTCTTTCTAACCAAATAAGCTACCGCCAACAATCCTGCAATCGCAAATACCGCTTCAAATCCCGGCAATCCTTTTCCTTCCTCAGGCACTGTCGGATTCGGATCTTCAGGATCTCTTAACCCATCGCTATCGGAATCCACGCTGTACGGATTCGTGCCCATCTCCTGTTCTTTTGCATCGCTCCAGCCGTCTCCATCGGAATCCGCACCAACGGGAACTTCGCCACCCACCTGCAGGCTCATTGCATTCGACGCAGTGGAATAGGAATTGCCATCAGCATCCGTGTAGGTCGCCGTTGCGGGATCGCACGTAAACTTCCCGGAGCCCGTTGCTTTCAGCGTATATTCCAGTGTTCGATAGTCTCTTGACTTTATCTCGCCGAAACTCTCGGACTTCGAGCCGCTGATGATCTTGAAGCCCATTGGAATGGTATCGATAACCTCTACGGTTTTGGCATCTCCACTGCCAGTGTTTTGAACTCGGATTGAGATTGTTGTCGTTTCTCCTTCCTGAATCGAAGATGGTGATGCGGATTTTGTCAGGGTGATGGCTGGAAGTTTCTGAGTAAGGTATTCCGCAGAGAGGGTAATGGTTGGTTCGATGGAGGCATATTGGCGGATGCGGCACTTACTTATATAATACGTGCTTCCATAATCAAAAGCTCCTACTTGTTTATGGCGAATTTTGACTTTATTTGCCGTAAAACCTAGAGTTTTCGAAGCTTTTTCTATTCCATCACGATAGTAGCACCCTTGATAATCTGGAGTGATAACCAATTTACCATCATACCAACGATCCGCTGATGTTTTTGGTGAAAAAGTCTCTTTGGACACAGAACCAGCTGTACTAACGAATAAACAAGGCTCATAATCACTTCGATAGGTTTCATGCACAGCAATATAATTACTATCGTCTTTGTAAAAGATTGAATGAGGTGCATAACCATTTCCTTCTTGCTTGAATTCAAACTCCAAAATAGCAGGGACATTAAATAATCTTTTTGAAGTGATTTGGGCAATAAAATGGGAATAACTACCAGAAGTATATAACTTCACATATTCATTTCCCACAGTTATGGTTCCACTCCCAGTTGTATAAGAGTCCCATTTATTTGTATCCAAACTCGTTCCCGCAAAATCATCAAAAAACTCAAACGTAGAATCCCCATTACTCATTGTACCTGCACTTGGATTCCCATAGTACATCCAAATCTTCGTTTCTCCACGTGATGGGACGCTCGATACCTTCACCCAGATCTTCGCGCTTCTCGAACCAGCGTTCCACTCCTCAATCCAGTAATTCAGCTCATTTCCGCTCGCATCGGTGAATCTGATATCCGAGCCATCTGATTCCGCATTTGAAAAATCAAAATTCGCAGAATTCAGTTCTATGAGAACCTGATAGCCGCTTAACGGTGTCCCTGAGTTTTCCTTTATTGTAATCTCACGGTAGTATTGCCAATCTCCACCACCTGAATTTGATAAGGCCGAAGCCATACCGGCGCTCAGCACCAACGCGATAACCAAACCAACCACTATACTTTTTGTGTTCATTTTTTCAGCCACCTCTTAATTTCTCGTCCTTTTCCTCATCACATAGCCAACAGCCAACAACCCTACAACTGCAAATACTGCTTCGAATCCCGGAACACCTTTCTTTTCCTCCTGCACGGTGGGATTTGGATCTTCGGGATCTCTTAACCCATCGCTATCGGAATCCACGCTGTACGGATTCGTCCCCATCTCCTGTTCCTTCTCATCGCTCCAGCCGTCTCCGTCAGAATCAGCACCAACAGGGACTTCGCCGCCCACTTCTAAGCTCATTGCATTCGACGCCGCAGAATAGGACTTGCCATTAGCATCCGTGTAGGTCGCCGTTGCGGGATCGCACGTAAACTTACCGGAGCCCGTTGCTTTCAGTGTATATTCCAGTGTTCGATAGTCTCCCGACTTTATCTCGCCGAAACTCTCTGACTTCGAGCCACTAATTATCTTGAAGCCGAGTGGGATTGTATCGGTCACGTCTACCGTTTTGGCATCGCCTGTGCCTCTGTTTTCAACTCTGACAGAGATGGTTACCGTTTCTCCTTCCTGGATTATAGACGGTGATGCTGATTTGGTCAGGGTTATTTCCGGTTTTTTACCTTCGTAGTTAGCTTTAATTTCGTCTGCGGTTAAGGCACGGTTGTAGATGCGGACTTCATCAATGATGCCGTTGAATGGATAAGTATTATCTCCTCTTATCCCTATCCTCTGATGATTTGAGGTTAGCATAGAAGCAGTTAAAGTATCTTTGTTTGTAGTCGTTGCTATTTCTTGTCCGTCTGTATATAACTTAATTCCAGAAGCCAAACTTGAGCCATCATAAGTTATAGCTACGTGATGCCATGTATTATCTCGAATTGCTCCTGCTGCTGTTCCTTGCACATTTATGTAGTTATTTCCTCTATAGTTGTTAATTAAATATATAGCCAACTTATCTTGATAGATCATGAACTGATAACCGGGATAAGGAGCCCCCCCCCCATTCTAACTACAATCTGTCCATCTGTATCTAAAGTCTTAACCCACGCCTCTATTGAAAAGGGGTCAGTTCTTTCAAAATTCAAACTCACATCATTTCCACAATCGACATAATCCTCCACTCCATCAAAACTCAACGCCTTCCCGTACTTTCCGTTAACCCACGTTGCACCGTAAATCGTGCCATCATTCCCATTTCCTGATGCATCTCGTGCAACCGTTCCCGAACCTTCATCGAAATGTAGTACGAGCACCTCACCCGAAGCGGCCATTGCCGGACCCGCTAAGCTCACCAGCAAACAGAAAGCAACCAATACGCTCACACAAACTTTTCTGTTCATCAAACAATCTATTAAGCCTTTTCGCCTATTTTTATTAGACATTTTATCATCCACACAAAAAATTTTGATTATATATAAATTTTTCGATTTTTGTATACGGGAGGTCTGTTTGTCACTGGAATAAAGAGAGTCTATGCATATTAATTCGCTGACCCTGACTTCCCGTTACGCGAACAAAGGGAAAAAGCATAGATTGGATAGAATCGTAAATTATGAAAAAGTCAAGGGCTTACTTCCACACGACCTTCTTCTCCATTTTCAGCTCTTGGAGACGACGAAAAAAAAGCTACGCTTAGTAGCTTTTAGCCGAAGAGTCCGCCTACCACCTACTTCGCTCTCCGTTCCTTCTCTGCCCGTCCTGCTTCTTTCTTCTCCTGCTGCACCTGGCGTATCAAATCCATATCGGTTTGCCCTAACGGCTTCGCCTCGATGAAACCCCACTGCCGCGCGCTTTCAAATACTTCCTTACCGAAATCAGTGTGAACGATCACGATTGCCACGCCCTCCGCTGCACCACCGATCGTGCCAACACTGAGGTCTGCAAACTGCCCGGTCAGATCTTCACAAATCTCGCAGCCTTCACGCTTAGTATCCTCGTCAGAATACGCACCGTTACAGAACAGACTAACTCGTAATCGCACAACAGACGAGAAATTATGGGCATTGTGCGTGCCACGCCCGACGGTGAGCATCTTTTCGTACGCCGCCATCTGGCACGGTGTTCCTACCAGAGCAACGCTCCAGAGGCCGTTATTCAAAATCGCATCGGCGATACCGGTCAGTGCTGGCACCGAGGCGTAATTACCGCCGGCATTCTCTATCAAACCTGCCTTATTCATCGCAATGCGTACTTCCGGCGTCGAGCCTTCATTATGAGCAACTGTCACGATACCCTCAACGAGCGCATCCGCAAGCGCAGAGGCGAGAAGCGAGGTGACAACACCGTCATCCGGACAGGTCTGCTGTATCTCCTCGTCGATATTCACCACTTCGTAAAACTCTTCCAGACCTTCTTTCGACTCCGGTTCCGCTACCCGTGGACATTGATAATAGCAGTAGCCACAATCGATCGGGCACTGCTGTCCTTCTCCGAGCACCGGTTTCCCATCCAAGGAGCCCATACCGAGAAAACCGAGATTAAGCAACCTGCACGTCGCAACACAGCCACCGCACAGGGTGCAGTTACCTTCATCTATCACTTCTCTTTTTAAATCACTGAAATTCTTCCTCTCTTCCATTTTTCTTTCCTTCTCTCCCTCTGTCTCCGTTCGTTCGATTACTACCATAACCATGCCGCCCGGCATATAAAAAGTTTCATTCCTCTTCCGCAGCGGGTAAAAGCAAAAGTTTTAAAAGGCATAAAATTTCGTTTAATAAGTACAGAAGGCCAAAGTGTAAAGGGTACGTACGGAGAGGATAGGATACGACACGATGCTGAAACCTGCGGAGATGAGAGAGCTGCGTATTGTCGCGTTGGACAAAGATACCGACGGTATCATTAAAAGACTCGACGCTCTGGGTAACGTTCATATTACTGATATCAAGGATTTTTTAGATGAATGGGAAGGGCTGATTGAGCCGTCAAAAGCTGAAGAGACGGTAATGAAAGCCTCTGAACTCTTAACAAGAATAGATAATCTGAAAACGCTATTGAAACCCGAGGCTGAAGCCGAAGAAGGCGGTGCTGAGCCGTCAGCGGCGGTAAAGGTCGAGGGGATAGACTTAGACGAGATTGACGAGGAGTTCAGTGGATTAGAAGAGACCGTAACGGCGTTAACCGCGAAGATCGAGCGGTCACGCGAAGAATTAGCAAACCCGAAGGGGCTATTGCAGGTATTAAAGGTATTAGAAAATTTTGACATTGATTTGGATTTCGTCGGTGAGAAGGAGTTCACGTCGGTGTACGTGGGCAAAGTGCCGACCAAGAATCTTGACGAGTTGGGTACTTCGCTTGACGCCGCAGTAGGAGATAATCACGTGGTTGTCTCGAAGGGGATAACAGAGGTAGACGAAGCAGCGGCAGAGACGCCTTATGCGTTTGTTGTGGTTGCAACCTTAAAGAAGGATAAGGAGGAAGCAGAGCGAGCGTTGCGCATGGCTGACTTCCTGCCCTACCAATTACCACTGCGAGACATCCCTGAGAAAGTAACAGACGCAATAATGGACGTCGAGGCGAAGATAACGCAGCTTGAGACCGAAATCAGTGATAATGAGCGCGAGGTTGAGGAAATTCGGCGAACGCGGCTTCAAGATCTGCTGACGATGCAAGAGCTCGTGCAAATAGAGGAAAGCAAGGCACGGGTGAAGATCCTGTTCGGTGCCAGTGAACGGGTACGGGTCATCGAAGGCTGGACACCTGAGGAAGAGGTGGATACCGTAATCGATGGCATAAACGGCGAGGTGGGCGGCTTGTGCGTAATCGAGGTGCGAGCGCCGAAGAGAGCGGATGTGCGTGTGCCATCGTTACTGAAGAATCCGAAGATTGCCAAGCCATTTGAATCGATCATTCGGATGTACAGCCTTCCGTCGTATCGGGATATCGACCCAACGCTGATTACTGCTATTATATTCCCCATTTTCTTTGGTCTTATGTTCCCTGACATCGGGCATGGGTTCTTATTGCTTCTGCTTGGGTTGGCAATGTTCATGGGGGTGAAGGGCATGACCGGCTTGAAAGATATGGGCGTGATTATCACGTTATGTGGCGTTTGTTCTATTATTGGCGGTCTCTTATTCGGTGAATTCTTTGGATTCAGTGAGTATGCTGCACATTTGATTCATTCGTCAATGGATATGGAAATCCCGCATTTACTTCACACGTTGCTTATCCATGAGCCACTGTGGTTCGAGCCTATTCCGAACGTAACCGGAATGTTTGTCATTACACTGTTAATCGGTGCAGTACACATGGGCCTCGGCGTGGTCTTCGGTGTGACGAACAAGCTTGCTGATAAAGACATGTTAGGGACAGTAATCGGGATCGTCAAGATTTGGACGTTAGTGGGTGCACTTTATTTCTTACTTATCTTACTCAGCTCTTCTGTAGCAGATGCTGAGATTGGTCTTGTTGTCTCTGTTATGAATGTAGTCGGGAGTATCAATGTCACGCTGGGGTTTGCGATGCTCGTCGCGCTCCCGATATTCTTGCTCTTTGTACTCAGCTTCGTTCATGAGTTAAAGCACGAAAGCGCGCATGGGAAGCCATCGTTCATCGACATCTTCATTATGGCCATTACGGGTGTGATCGAGGCGGTACTGGAGAACTTCTTCCGATTCCTCGCGAATACTATTTCTTACGGCCGAATTCTCGCGTTAGCACTGGCACATGCAGCGTTAATTGAGGTCTTCATCCTGCTGACCTTCATGAGTGCTCAAGTAAATATAGGCTTGGCTGCAGTGGTGTTCATACTCGGGACTGCGGTCGTCGTAGTGCTCGAGGCGATTATGTCAGGGATCCATGCGGTGAGGCTGCATTACTACGAGTGGTTCACAAAGTTTTATGAGGGCGGTGGGGTTGAGTTCTCGCCGTTTAAGTTCCACAGGACGTTCACACGTTAAAAGAGCTTCCTTGTGCTGCGGAAGAATCTGATTGCGGGTATGATCAACTTAAATAGCGGCAGGCTTAGCTCCAGTTCTACATCAGCATCCAATTTTTCCTCTTCGAATGAGGGTGCGAATTCGAGGCGGGTTTCAGGCATAAAAGCCGTCGCTATGCCGCTGCCTGCGCAAAGAAACCCAACCAGCATACCCGTCTGGGCGGGATCTGGTAGTCCTATCTCTGCTCTCCCCCGTAATTTCTTTAAGGATGTGTTTTTGATGAGTACCCCCGCTAATTCTTTCCCGGCAACATAGAGTTCATTCGCATCCCCTATACTCTTCGTCCAATCAGTTGGCTTCTTCTCCTTCGGCTTTTCCTTCCTCTGCTTCTCTTCTCTCTTCTCAAACGGCCTCCTGAGAATGGGAAAGCCTAAGACTCGTAATCGAAATTCCTGTTTCCCAGGGCTAAATTCGACGTGCCCGGAAGCAGCACCCTTTAAGAACCCAAAAGATATCAGTCCTTCTGCCAGAGGGCCATCCGTGATGAGTCTAATCGAGATGTCAACGGGAATGAAAAGCGCAGCAGCTATTAACGCCACTAAAATTGCTAAAACGACCAGTAAGATTAGTATTATGCCCATTAAACACCAGATGTACGTTTTTACTACGGGTTAAAAATTATGCGATTCTGCAGTTACTTTTTACCTAAAAACAAACAGAAGGGAGAGCTATTCGAAAAACTCCCCGTATAGACATTTTAGAAGGAATTACGTTTTTTCTTCGGCTTTCGTCCCTTCTTTCATCTCCTTGACCTTCTCCATCACCATTGGCAATGCTTCTCCCACGATCTTATCTAATGTGCCTGACGGCTTCAACGAGAGCACCTTCAGCCCCTCGGGTCCTGGAATGCCCTTGAACGCTGCCACAAGAGCCACAGGACTTATTCCACCACCGCCTCCGACACCATATCCTTGCCCTTCCTTCTCTTTGCCTTTGCCGCCACCGCCGCCAGCGCCGAAACCGATCGTGGCGATTGGGATCAAGATCTTATCCTCTATCTCTATGGGCTCGCCGATCGCAGTTTCGATTGAAATGCTCTTCCGAAACTCTTCCAACATACCCTTTAAAACTTCATTTAGCTCCTCTCCCATTTCTTATCACCCTTTAAACAAAATGTCCTCTCAATTTAAATAGTTGGCATGTGGTTATTTCATACTCTCTATTATCTCGCATGCCTTGCAAATACGCGATGCTGCTGCATCGCCACAGCGCTCACATCGCATGAGCTTTTTCCCCGGTGATGATTTTGGTAAAAATTCCGTAAGCCGCTCGTAGCCACGCATCAGCGAATATTTCGTCCCTGGATGCTTTCGTTCAAGCTCGCTCAGCATCTTTTTCACCGTGAACCTGAAAGAGCGCGCAGCGTACGGACAGCCGTCGGTAATCATCGGTATGCCTGCTAAGATCGCATAAATAGCAACTTCCTTCTCTGGAACGTCTTTTAAGGGCTTTATCCGTGGAATAAACTCTTCACGTCGGCCTTGCAGCCGCCCTAAACGCTCTATATCGCCGCGTATATAATTGATTAAAATTGTTTGGACTTCGTCGTCCAGATTATGTCCGATGGCAACCTTCGTCGCACCTAATTCCTTCGCTTTCCTATCTATCAGATTCCGTCGCAGTACCCCACAAAACGTGCACGGCGCTTGCTCAAACCCTTTCACTGCAATTTCATCGACCGTAAAACCAAACTCCTCTGCAAAGGATACGCAGAAAAAATCCATCCCCAACTCCTTCGCTACCTTTTCCGCGTTATGGAGTGTTATCGACCGATAACCATTGATTCCTTCATCCACGGATAGCACGCAGAATTCAAGATCTTTTCGATTGTGAAATATCTTCCTGAGCAGGTAAAGAAGCGCAGAACTGTCCTTCCCTCCGCTCACTGCCACGGCAATTCTATCCCCGCGCTCCACCATTAACTGCTTCCGCATCTCCCTCTTTACCTTTCGCTCGACATCTTCAACGAAATGCGCTTCACACAAGTGCAATCCCGAATATTTTTGATGGATGATTGCGGAATTAATGCAATTACCTTTGCTACATCTCATATGGGTTAACATTTATTAAGAGCGGGATAATAAAGTAACAGCAGGATTTCAGCACGGGCGAGTAATAAAAAATGGCCTCAGAGATGAGCGATTTGGAGACTTGGGCTAAGCAGACGTTCTATTATGCAACTGTAGGCGTTTTAGTCGGCCTTGCCATCGCCGCTTTTTTCTTCGCTTTAGACTTTTTCACACCTTTTTTCTTGGAATTACTCGGTGGCTACCAGCCCCCCTCGCCAATGAATGAGCCGCATTTCTTCGTTTTCAGTCCACTCTTTGGAGATGCTTTTTCCAGTCCGTATTTAGTGCTTCTCTTAGCCCTTATTCCCGCCTTAGGTGGTTTGATCTGCGGCCTGATAAAGTACAAATTATTCCCTGTTGACAAGCCAGAACTACACGAGACCGATGTATTCATAGACGGTTTTCACAACGAGAACAGCATCATAAGCGGCAAGAGTGGCCTGGTGAGAGGAATATGTTCGGTGGTGACGCTGGGATCAGGAGGAAGTGCCGGGAGAGAAGGCCCGAGTGCCATGCTGGGTGCAACGATCGGTTCGGTATTCAGCAGATTCCTAAAAATAGGAGAAAAAGAAAGGCGGAAAATCGTAACGGCGGCTGCAGGAGCAGGAATTGCAGCTATATTTAAATCTCCGCTTGGAGGCGCGTTCTTTGGCATTGAGACGTTATACAAGCGAGATATGGAGATAGAAGCGTTGGTTCCTGCCATCATCTGTTCTATTACCGCGTACATTGTTTCCAGTTCCTTCTTTGGTGTGGGCCATCTATATGAAATAGGACACTATGACCTTGCAACCCTTTTGAAACCTTTTTCGTTATTGCTATTCCTGGCTCTTGGGATAGCGTGCGTCCCTCTTGTTTTCTTATTTATTAAACTATTGGAATTATCCCGCTCATTTTTCTTTGAAAAATTGAATATCCCCGATTATCTCAAACCGGGAATAGGCGGATTTTTGCTTGGCATGCTTTTTCTCATTGGCTATCTTATCATTAGCCCCCGAAACGAGGGGGAGATGGGGATAGAGATTGCAAGTGGCATATTTGGCGGGGGTTATGGATTTATCCAGTTGACATTCTATGAAGGGC
This sequence comes from uncultured Halobacteria archaeon, assembly GCA_964443855.1. Classification (GTDB taxonomy): domain Archaea; phylum Halobacteriota; class Syntropharchaeia; order Alkanophagales; family Methanospirareceae; genus JACGMN01. The sequence goes on from CAYUEX010000066.1 coordinate 9,923, forward strand.
TTACCTTGAGCGTTTTAGCGTTCGTTGCCGTTGCGAAAATCGTAGGAACAGCGCTAACCTTGGGCTCAGGCGGTAGCGGGGGAGCATTTCTACCCTCGCTAACCATTGGAGCGGCGTTAGGGGGTGTAATCGGACAAATCCTCAACTATGTGTTCCCAGAAACGGTAGCAAACCCCTGGGTATTCTCTCTCATCGGCGCTGCTGCTTTCCTCGGAGCAGCTGCTAATACGCCACTTACCGCCCTTTTTATCGTTACTGAGATCTCGGGTTCTTACGAGTTGTTCGTACCTGCGTTACTTGCGATAGTTCCTGCATATTCACTCGTACGAAAACGGACGGTTTATCCAGGGCAGTATGAGATACGGAAAGATTCCCCGGCACATAGAAGGGAGTTCATGGTGGATATTCTCGAAGGGATGAAAGTCAAAGATGCTTATACGAAAGAAGTTCTCACCATTAATGGCGATACGACGGTACAAGAAGCGCTTTATTTCGCAGAAAAGAGCGGACACATCACCTTTCCCGTGGTTGACGATCGAGGGGAGATGATCGGAATAACGACCGTCGTAGAGTTAGAGAAGGAAAGAGAGGGTGGATCCGCATTCAAACGGGTGAAGCTGATGTGCGCGAAGAACGTAATCGTAGCATATCCCGATGAGGCATTAGAGGACGCCTTGCGTAAGATGGACACCAATCACGTCGGTCGATTGCCGGTGGTAAAGGGAAGGAGCAAAGAGGAGGAGAGAGAATTGGTTGGAATAATCGGCAGGGCAGATATAATTAGAGAACACTGTCGTAAATGGGCATATATCAAAGGTGGCTCTTGTCCGGTGTAAAGCGAGATAACGGATTCGTTTATC
>CAYUEX010000067.1:0-10471 GCA_964443855.1 uncultured Halobacteria archaeon
CTTCCATAGCTGAGATTTTCAGGTTGAGTGTTTCAGAAAATTATTATCGTTGTCGATTTTTAAAGCAGTGGAGAAGATAGTCTAAACAGATCGTATTTTACGTATTATCTCGAAAAAACTTGGGATACTTCTTCTTGAAGATCTCTTTTTTTATAAATGAGCTTTCCTTCAGCCGCAGGTTTGTCTAAGCTTAAGTCTGTTCTTGCCACAACTTTCATTGTTTTAGGAAATGTTGGGAATGGGATCTTATCATAAAACTCTTTGCCTCTTATACAATCAAAATAATGGAATGGCGTTGTCACATCAATAAATGAGCAAAAATGTTCTGGACCGAATAAATCTTGCAAATCTCTGAGAACTTCTTGTTCTTTACCGGCATACCTCTTTACCCGTTGTTTTCTCAAATGTTCCAGTGATAAGTCCCATTTTTTCCCTCTATCTTTCTCGGCTATCCACTCCGCTATGATGTTCAAATCCTCAAGGAAAGGGGTAGGAATCTTTGGTTTGACATCTTGATGAACAGCAACATCCAAAAAGAGATCCAAATCTACCAAATCAAGCCTCCCATAATTTGTTTGTAACGCTCGTAAATTCTTAAGTTGGGCGTGCAACCAATATTCATTTTTTGTCTCGGAAATAGATTCTGCTTGACTATCTCGCTGTACCAAATCATCTAGATACGTTTTATCTTTAATATTGTATTCAATTGTTGCCCAAAATATTTCTGTATCCTTTGAAAGTCTATCTAAAAAAATCTCAATACCAGTTCCAGTATAAGCAATTGCTTCATATTCAGATTTCATTAGGGGAGTAGAATGGATGTTTACTCTTAATATATCTGGGTGTTCGAAAGCAATTTTTCTGAATTTTCTACTAAGTCCTCTTTTTATATTGAATGCAACAGAATATTCCCCAATATTCTCTGGACATTTTACCCTTATTTCTTGTGAAGTAACTTCAGCAATTTCAAATAAAGCTTTGTAAACTTTTTCCGCAACTCCTATTGCATCCGTTATATCTTTAACTTTCATTGTCGTCTCCCCATTCGAACAATTTATGTAACTCAATATTACCAACAGTATTTGCTGATATTTCAATCGAAGGAATTTCTATAGGTTCATAATCCTTCATCAAAAAATCTTTTTGCAATATTTTAAGGTCGATCCTCCTTGGTTTTTCAGAGACTTCAATGACATCAATCGGATTAAAAAGTAGGATTTTAGTGGTTGCTAATGAATTTAGATAGCTAACAAAGCTTTCGATAATAGTCTCCATATGGATATTATTCATTATACACCACGCAAAAGAGTTTGCAAGTTCATTAACAAATTCCCTATCTTTTTCCAGTATCCTCCCAAATTCTTCGGAAAGTTCTTCCACTTCGTGATAACTGGGACCCTCTTCAAATACAGACAGTTTATCTAAAAATTGAGAATATACTGAATACTTCCCTTTCAATCGATCTATTTCTTTATTCAGGTCTTTAATAAACTCGTCCAAAAAATCTTTTATGATTGCAGGAGTTGTCTCGTGAATGTCACTTTTTTCGGTCGTTTCAAGCTCTAGAATTGCAGTACCTTTTCCAGTGTTGTTTATTTTAATTTTATTGTCCATTTTCTTGTCTGTAAAATCAATTTTAATACTCCTTGGAACAGATTCCAGGAAAACAAATGGACGATATAAATGTATTGTTTTTTTGGTTTGAAACACAAATTCATTCTCATTATTTAGGAATTGATAACTTGCTTCACCCACCTCTTCTTTTTCAGTATTTGATCGGGTTGATTCAAATAACAATCCTAAAAATCCATCGACTTCCACTTCATTTACGAAAAGATCGTTTTGGATGATCTCATATTGATCTTCTTTTACATTGTAGATTTCCTTTAATTTTAAAAATGGAGGTAAATTTATTCTAATATTACTATAGTTCATGTTCCTCCAGATGATATGCGAAGGTATATCTTCCCCTTGCAATCCCTCGTCAGGTAAAAAAATCGATACGACTGGCATAAACTATCGCCCTGATATTACCAAATAGTCTAGTTTACATATAACTTTCGCTTTATACTCATTTCATGCACTCATACCTTTCCTTCACCCACTGCTTCGTTCATTCTTATCTCCATTGACAAAGAGCAGGTTCACCGGCTTAACCTCAAAGCCGAACATCTATTGAGAACGTGCTCTGAGCTTCTCGACGATTGTACTGACCAGACCGATTACGAAGAAGAGTGGTCCCGTTGAACACTGGCATGTCTGTTGCATTGCGTCTCCAGCCCCGTGGTTTTCCGTGCTGCGATACGGTAAACTAATATCCTACTAAACCAAACCTCTACATGATGACAGAAGAAGCAGTATCCTGGTTCAAGAAGGATTGGATGGCTACTGATGCCAGCACACTCGGTATCTACGTAACGTTACTGATCTTACGATTTCGAGTGCGATACCGGACTGATGTCCCTCGACTGAGTAGAGAAGAAGGCTTGCTGGAGACCAGATTGAAACCCTACCTCGCGCTCTTTCTGCAGGACAAGCAGGAGCTGCTGAAGGAAGCGATAGCCCCCGGAAGAGCGTTCATTACAGCGTTAAGTGACAATACCTCATTCTCTGACTTTGAAGAGGCCTTGGACGACATAGAAATGGATTTTTATGAAAACTTCAAAGACGCGTACCTGCGACACGCGAACCGCAACGCAATGACGGGCACCATAGCTGACCACGACACTTCTGCATTGATCAAAACGTTTTTGAGTGATGTAGCGTCAAACAGATTCTCGAAAGGCAAGGTTACCAGTGCGGGCAGTTGCATCTTATTGACGCCTGCCAGTGAGCTGCTCGATTTTTACGGGTTATCGCAAGACGATAAGGGCAGATTCATGGAACTGCTGCGGCAATCAGGCATCATGTTCATGGATATTGTTCCTGCGCCCGTGCTTGAGGATGAATTTAGAGAAAGTGTGGTGTAGAAACCGTAGAGTAACCCGAAAAAGACGCCACCTGCGCTTCTCTGCCGCTCCTTCCAGCAGTTGTTTTGCTGTGTCAACCCCGAAGGAGCCCCAGCGGAAATAAGCCAAGCCAACTGGCGAGAATATCGAATACCTGCCCCCTTACTTTCCGTGGAATACCAAGAACGTCGAAACCGTGGTCCACGGCAAGGTTCCAGAACTTCGACCCTCGGTCGGTAGTGACGACAACGGATTCCTCGTAATTCTGCTTTGCTTGTATCTCTTGATTAAATCAACCAACAAGACTTCGAAATTTGCTGTTATGGTCTCAGTCGTGCCGCCCGACTTGCTGACTCCGTTGAGGATGAGGTTTTCTCCTTTCTTTCAGACAGGCTCGATGATTCACTCTATACTGGCCAGAAGGTCAGAATCCACGGTGTGCGTCCGCGTAGAGAACCTTCGTATCTGGATTAAGCTGGTTATGGAGCTTCTCAAGTACTTCAGGACGTGCGATGAGCGTGTTGCAGTTGATGGAGACGGTAACGATATCCTTATTATCGTCATGTTTTAAGTTTTGTAGCGGTAATATACCTTATGTTTAAAGCTCGACCGGTGGTTACAAAATGAACAACATACATGCGACCCTGGACAACGTTGCCGTAAATATCTCCGCATTCGCACTGGGAAAGCATAAATTCTTCAGCGAGAGCATTGAAAGCTCGTCGCTTGCAGAACATCTCAAGAGCATTACCGTGCAAATACCTACTATTAAGGGTCTAGGTAGGTACAGTGTAATCGCCGATACGCTTGTCGGAAAACTCGAGCCCGCGTTTATGATCACCCAATGGAAGGGTGAAAACTATCCCACGATACTTTATCATCACGGTACTGCTGAACGTCCTTTTGATTTCAGATGGTACAGCCGTAATACCTTTAAGAACATATTCCTTACGGCGAAACAGCCAATTCAGGCTAACTTGATTGCGCTTTCCGCGCCCTTTCACCGTGTATCTATCCAGCACTATTTGAGGAATATTGGCAAGCTGGCGAATTTTGTAGCGCTGCTTTCCGTCTCTGTTAAGCTCATCGAAGAGCTGGTAGCGTATTTAAAAGAACATGGAAGTCCCCGCGTGCTGGTAACGGGCATCAGTTTGGGCGGGTGGATAACGAATATCCATCGCGCGTATTTCAATACCGCTCAGATCTATGCACCCCTGCTTGCGGGCGCCAGATTGGGTGATATCTTCAGCACATCAATTTACCACAAGATGACTGGGCGACTCGCGCAAGAGCATCCTGAGGTACTCAAAAAGGTGCTCAATTTCGAAGACCGGTATAAACGAGTCAAGGTAGATAATGTGTTCCCCGTATTAGCGCGCTACGATCAAATTATTCAATACAACCAGCAACGTGTATGCTACGGTAATCGAGCAATTAAGACGCTGGAAAAAGGGCATATTACCGGGGCACTCGCACATAGCGAGCTTCGCGCGCATATTCTGAAGCATTTAAGAAGTCCTCGGCAGTAAGACAAAGATCACCAGCGTGTGAAATCCTTTTCAGCCATGATTTGCTGTTACTAATCTAGCGATGTTAAACACGCACCGGTTTCATCAGGTGCCTGAGGTACACGCGAACCCACGAAAATGCTACGGCGGCACCAATAGAGTTTGCAGCAACCAAACCCCACCAGATGCCTACGAGCCCCCAGCCAAGGTAGAATGTGAATGTAACTGCAAGTAGCGACGTAAGAATGATTGTTCGTAACAGCGTGACGAGTAGCGCATTCATCCCTTTTCCCGTGCCCTGGAATACCGAGGAGGAGAGCATGCCGAACGGAATTGTCGGATAGAAGAGACAGATGATTCTGAGAAAAATGGTTAAATCTGGTGCGATGTGTGCCGCCGTCTCGGCTTGCGTAAATACTGCAGCTATCTGCGGGGCGAGCAGGAAGGTTGCTGCCGCTATTACGGTCTCTAGTAGAATACCAATTTTTATCGCATAGAGATGCGCAACACTGACCTTCTCGAAAGTGCGTGCACCAAACGCCGCTCCACTTACCGGGACCACAGCAGTAGCAATACCCATCGTCGGCAGGACCGCTATACTTGCCACCCGCCAGCCGGTAGAATAGACTGCCACACCGTCCGTGCTATCTACCATAACGATTATGACGTTCAGGATCAGCATCGTGAGTGACATCGAGAGCTGCATCGCCGAAGCTGGCAGCCCGACACCGAAAATATCCTTGATAATGCTCTTATCGCACTGAAAATCGCTAAAGGTGAGTGAGACGTACGTGTCCTTCTTGAACATGAGCCAATTGAGCATGATAACGGAGGTAATACCCAGCGAGAGCAGGGTAGCCCACGCAGCACCGGCAATGCCCAGACCAAACGTGTAGATAAAAATAGGGTCTAATACAATGTTCAGACCCGCACCCAACGCCATTGCGTACATGGCTCGTTTGGCATCGCCCTCACCGCGCAGTATGGCGTTCGCAACCGTAGTGAAGAATATGAAAATACTGCCAGCAAAGATAATCTGACCGTACGCAACAGCCAGGCCCGTGGTCTTTCCCGCACCGATCAGAACGAACAGCTCTTCAGCAAAGATGAAAAGCGGGATAGTAAACGCAACGGCAAGGAGCACCATGCTAATCAGCGCATGCACCGCTACGTTGTCTGCACCGGTCTTATCCCGAGCACCAAGCCGGCGCGAGAGTGCAGCGCCAGCGCCAATGCCCAAGCCGTTGGACAGTGCCATGGCGACAAAGAAAAAAGGGAAGACAAAACCAATAGCAGCGAGCGCATCTGCGCCAAGACCAGAAACCCAAATGGCATCAACAAGATTGTAGATTGTCTGCACCGACATCGCTGCGATCATTGGTAATGCGAGTGTGATAATGGCATGTTTGGGATCGCCAAGCAAGGTCTTGACGCCCTCCGTTTCCTGCTTCTGATTCGGCTCGCCAGGAGCGCTCTTTTCAGATATTGTCTTACTCACGTACGCAACCTCTTGTATGTATTCTTAACAAATTGACCCGTTTAAAGTGAAAAAAAACTCCTCCTTCTCGCAGAAATCAGGCTAGTACCCTTTTTCGCGCAAAAACGTGGTGAATTTACGTTTAAGCTCCGGAAGCTTTCTCTTTATCAGTTTAACCAGTGCGTCGTCTTCCTCCGGCGTCATGCCGCGATCGTATAACGAATGGATAAAGCCGCCGACAAGCGAATCCAGCATACCCACTGAATAACCCACTAACGTTTCAAGCGTTGGTTCGATCCCCAGATTATTCAGAAAATCCCTTGCTTCTTTTGCGGTCACATCGAAATTCTCGAGCCATTCATCCAGCACGGCTTCCAATTTCTCTTCTACTTCTTTCGGGAGCGTCATTGTTCAGTTTCCTTCTCAGTTCCCCTACGTCTGGCTATTCGCTACTGAGAAAAACGGAATTTCGAAAGATATATTAGCGTTCAGGTATTTAACAGTTTGTTAGAGGGGAGAACGAAAATGAAAGTCGCTGGACAAATCTCAAATCGGGTTTTACAAATACAAAAGTCCGCAATACACGAGATGACACGGTTATCGAAGGAGGTAAAGGACGTCGCATTTCTGTCCTGGGCAAAGCCGACAGCGGATACGCCCGAGCACATAAAGGAAGCAGCCATTGCTGCGATACGGGATGGACGTGTTGGTGGCTATTCAGAAAGTCCGGGTTTGCCTGAGCTACGTGCAGAGATTACCATGAAGCTCAAGCGAGATAACAATATAGATGCAACTGCTTCACAGATATTGGCTACGGTCGGTGCTGTTGAAGGACTATCTGCCGCGGTAATGGCTGTAGTTGATCCGGGTGATGAAGTTATCTTGCCCGATCCGACCTATTCAACGCATATCCAACAGGTCGCGATCGCCACTGGAAGACCCGTTCTCGTGCCAACGATTGAGGAGGAAGGTTTTATTCTTGACATTGACGGTATTCGAAAGGCAATAACACCGAAGACCAAAGCTCTTATGTACTGCTCTCCTTCCAATCCCACCGGTACCGTCTTCTCAGAGAAGCAGATCCGTCAATTGGCTGATATTGCTTTGGAACATAATCTGGTCGTTATCACGGATGAAGCCTACGAATACTTCACCTATGATGGCCATGAGCACTTTAGCATCGCCTCGATCCCCGAGATGCGGGCGCATGCGATTAGCTGTTTTACCTTTACGAAGACGTATGCGATGACCGGCTGGCGGATTGGCTATTTGCATGCAGACGAAGCGTTGATTCCGCATATTACCAAAGCGCACATTCCGTTTGCCATTTGCGCACCGGTCGTCTCCCAGTACGCGGCACTTGCTGCCTTGCAAGGTTCGCAAGAGTGCATCAAACAGTTCAGAGCGCATTATCTTGCTGCTCGTGACGTCATGTGCAAGCGACTTGACGAGTTCGCTTCAGTCTTCGCATATCATAAACCAGAAGGTTCCTATCTCATGTTTCCGCGAATATTAGTGGCGGCGGGAAACGATTCAACAAGCTTTTGCAAGAAGCTCCTGAAGGAAGCAGGAGTGTCAACAACACCGGGTATTGCCTTTGGAGCGACAGGCGAAGGTCATTTACGCTCCTCGTTTTGCGTTTCTGAAGCGGAGATCAATAAGGCCTTTGATAGAATGGACGCCTATTTTGGATAACTGCCCTTCATCTGCTTCTCTATCGAATTATCGTCTGTGTACCATTTTTCCACTCGCGGTATCCACTCTCGGTAGGATTTGGTATCGGCCTTGCCCAGAGCGAAGTTCTCGTGCCAGCCTTCAGGCACCGGAAGCTCCGTGTACAAACGCTTTCGCCACGCTTCGAGCGGCGTTCGACGGCGGCCCATGAAATCAGCAGCACAGCAGACTCGGTGCTCGGTAGTAGCTGCTAACTTGTCAAGCCAGCGGCATCCTGCTTTCGAGCGCACCAAATGATGGTCGATGATTGTCGTATCAACATCGTGCGCGAGTCGTACCGCATTGTACCACGCCTGTTTACGTACCCGCTGTGAGATATGCGGTAAGTAGAGTGGCGGGCCAGAGACAAACACAATCGTCGGTTTCCACGCGATGATACGGAAAACCGCCTCTTCATCGAGCAGTTGGATATCAGAGGCGTGCACAAAAACCTCATTCCCTTCCGCTATCCTCGTCATCATCACCATACCGCCACGTTCGCCCCGCATTCCGTGTGGAACAGGGAGCGAAAAGGTTAAGAGTCCGTCACGCTGCTGCCCTTCGGCGTTCGCTAAGTCGCTATCCAGCGCGATCCGTAGTGATGCTAATCGTGTTGTCATGTGGTGCGAAAGCCCACGCGGTCCCTTTATCCAGAACCGTGGCTTTTCTATTCGTGCTTGGAGTACTGCAGCGACCTTCTGCGCTTGCAGCTGATAAGGATTCGCGTCCACTAACGGGACATGATCGCCATGGAGATGGCTGAAAACAACATCAGTCGCATCTTCCAACGCTGTGAGGATCTTCTGACGAACGGTTTCGCCCACGGCAACCTGCAAGGGATGAGGCAGCAGTCCATGACGGTTGTAGCCCAGAGCCACTCCGGGGTCGATGAGTATCTTCCGGTCTTTGGTCTTGACGGCACAGCTCAGCCCACGAACGCCTAACGACTCGGTGCCCAGTATCTCAATTTGCATGGTTCAATGCCCCAACGTTAATGTGGAAAAGGAACCTCCTCCTCGTGTGCGTCTTAGTGCTTTTATTTTACTCCGGCTCATTTTTCGCAGTTCTTTCTTGAGAGTCCGCAAACAAACCCTCTGTTAACTGCTTAAAGTCGCTCCTGCAAAGTATAGTTTCCTGTTTCTTCCTCTCCCTATTCAAAATGCCAAACTATAGTCCCAGAAAAGACGCATGAATGACCATTTCCATCTTATTATTATGCTCGTACCCTAAAGAGTTACGTAACTAAGCGTTGAAACATGAGTCTGTAACCTGACGCCTGTGTGGAGGTCTAAAATAGCGAGGATCATGAAGCCAAAGACCGAGCGGAAAATACTGCAAGTTGCACTTGATGTGCTCGAATTGGATCGGGCGCTGGAGCTAGGGAAAGAGTGCGTATCAGGCGGCGCTGACTGGTTAGAGGCAGGCACGCCGTTGATAAAGAGCGCGGGTATGCGTGCGATACGGACATTGCGAGAGGCATTCCCCGATGTGGGCATTGTTGCTGATATGAAGATCATGGACACCGGTGCGATAGAAGTGGAGATGGCGGCGAAATCAGGTGCTTCGGTGGTTTCTATCCTTGCCGCTGCGGATAATACCACGATCGAGGATGCGCTCCGATCTGCGCGGAAATACGGTGTGGCGATTATGGTTGATATCATGAACGCGGAGGACCCCGTGGGGAGAGCAAAGGACTTGGAAGCGCTAGGTGTGGATTACGTCTGCGTGCACGTGGGAATCGACCAGCAGATGAAAGGAATGGATACCGCAAGTCTTTTAGAGAAGGTATCTTCGACGATAAAGACACCGTTAGCAGTTGCCGGTGGGATAGACGCAGAAGTGGCGGCCGAAGTGGTGAAATTAGGTGCTGCTATTGTCATTGTCGGCGGCAACATAATAAGGACTGCGAACGTGCAGGAGTCGACGCGGCACATACGGGAACGCATGGATTTAGGCATGGCCGAAAAAGCAGGAAAAGAAAGAACGCGGAAATCGCTGGATGACGATATCTTCGAGCTGTTTATGCAGGTCTCTACACCGAACATTTCGGATGCCATGCACCGTAAAGGAGTAATGCAGGGTATAAAACCGCTCTTCGAGAATATTAAGCTCGTAGGCAAGGCAGTCACCGTGCAGACATTCGAGGGCGACTGGGCCAAGCCGGTCGAGGCGACGGATGTGGCAAAACCAGGCGAAGTGATCGTGGTTTACGCGGGCTCGAAGGATATTGCACCCTGGGGCGAACTTGCCTCATGGAGTTGTAAGCAGAAGGGCATTGCGGGCTTTGTTATCGATGGTGCCGTACGCGATGTGGACGAAATACGGCGAATCAGATTCCCGGTGTTCACTCGGTACATCGTGCCAAACGCCGGTGAGCCAAAAGGGTTTGGTGAGATAAATACCGAAATAACCTGCGGTGGTCAGGAAGTAAACCCAGGCGATTGGATCATTGGCGATGATAACGGTGTGGTGGTCGTGCCAAAGGAGCGCGCGTATGAGATCGCACGGCGTGCAATGGAAGTGTGGAAGAACGAGGAACGGGTACGAGAAGAGATAAAGCGCGGGAAGACGCTTTCCCAGTTGCTGGATCTGTACATGTGGGAGAAGAAATGAACGACCGGAATCTCAAAACTGGATCGAAGTCGCTTTAATGATGAGGTTCTTACTAATGATGAAGATCTATATAGGAAATGAAAAATTGAGAAGGAGGCTTGAGTGATGAAGGATAGGGAAGTTAGGAAAGTTGCTGAAGAAAAAATAGTTATTGTAGAATCTCCCATCACGACTTTAGAAAAATCGATTTTTCTAAAGTCGTGATGGGAGAT
>CAYUEX010000068.1:0-10459 GCA_964443855.1 uncultured Halobacteria archaeon
CGGTCAACGAAATCACGGACGTTATGCCCCATGCAACTCGCTTCTTCTCCCAGATAAAATCGCCTTGGGCACGCTCTGCCGCTTCTAAAACGAAATAAACCGTATCTCCCACGATCTCAACGCGTTCGTCTGCATTCGCTACGTCCATATCATGACCCACGCACACGCTCTGATCACAGAAGAACTGGCACTTGCTATCGTAGAAATAGAAGCATCTGAATCTCGGCTTTGTCAAACCCACTGTTTTCCCTTTCCATGCATCGGTATGCAGGAATTCCCCGCTCTCCGCTACCTTTTCCGCAATGCGTAATTGCGCTCCCACATCCTCAACACACCGTACGTACCTCAACTCATCCTCTTTGAGCCGCATACTCTCCGGTCTTTTGTCATCGTCGGGGAAAAAGTCCTTCACGTCCGCTTCTATAACATCCCATCTGTGTAACCCTCTTTCCAGCGGATAAATCCGTTTCAGCTCCCAGTATTCATTTGCTGCAACTGCATACGTGCTATTAACACCCAAAATCGTTAATCGCACCTTTTCAGGTAAGAGTTCCCTGAACTTGCCATCCTCAAACCATTGTCGTAATGCCCACACCGTTTTCTTCGCATGTTTGAACCGCACCAAGCCGATATCACCTTGTAACTTCTGCACGTAGACGTGATACGGCGCTTTCTGCTTGAGTTTCGTTGAACTTGCCTTTATCTCATTCCAGGTAACTGGCCTGTCCTTTTCTTCCAGTATTCGTGCTACCTCTTGCTTGAACTTCTCGTAAACCATGTGCTAATAAGAACAATATTCGTAATAGGATTTAAATGTTACTTATACACCTATTATTGCCAAAACGCCCATGCACGAAAGGGTTACGATTGTCCCCGCGATGAGCACACCGGCGAAAACAGCAGGAAATGCGTATCGGAAGCGAATGCCAAAGACGAAAGCAACTGCACAGGCGGTCCATGCGCCGGTCACCGGAAGCGGAATCGCGACAAACGGTGCGAGTCCCAAGGCGCCGTATTTCTCCATTCGATCACTATAGCGACGTGTTCGCGCGAAGAGCCATGTGAAGAACCTGTCGAAGATCCGGTATCGTCTCAGCCAGTTTGAAACAGGGTCCAGGAAAAGAAGTAAGGGGATAACGGGCAGCATATTCCCGATCACCGAGAGAACAAAAGCTTGTGCAGCACCCATATTATATACGGTAATTGCAACGGGTATGGACGTTCTGAGTTCGCCAAAAGGGATCATTGCCATCAATATTACCTGGATGCTTTCCCAAACGACGGTAAAACTGATGGGCATAGTCCTTTGTTATACACCCCTTATTTATAAAATAATAGAGCGATTAAGGAGTAGGAGGAGAGAAGGAAAGAGCGAGCTATGGAATTTGATCCCAAACAGATAAGAGAGGATACGAGCAGGGATTTTGAAGCTACATGGCTGCATGGCCTGAAATACGCTAACGAACGGAGTATTAATGACGTCTATCCGCGATCTTTGCTTCGGTTACGTCGTGGAAAGCCGCATCCCGTGCTTGAAACGATTCAGGCGCTGCGAGAGGCGTATCTACGGCTCGGCTTCGAGGAAGCCATGAATCCGGTAATAATCGATGCGGAGGACGTGAAGAAGCAGTTTGGAAAAGAAGCGCTTGCCGTCTTAGACCGCTGCTATTATCTCGCGGGCTTACCTCGTCCGGACATCGGCATCTCCGAGGAGCGGGTGCGACAAATGAACACGTACTTCGGGAAAGAGCTCTCAGACGAGGAGATAGAAGAACTCAGGAAGACCTTGCACCGCTATAAAAAAGGTGAACTCGGTGGTGATGACCTTGTATACGAAATGGCACAGAATCTGAGTGTGGAAGATGGGAAAGTAGCCAAAGTGCTTGATACGGTCTTCCCCGAGTTGATTAATCTCGATCCAATCGCATCAAGCGCAACGTTACGAAGCCACATGACCTCCGGCTGGTTCTTAACGCTTGCTGAGATCTTAACTCAGAAGCCACTGCCGATAAAACTCTTCTCCGTGGATCGATGCTTCAGAAGAGAGCAACGTGAGGACGAAATTAGGCTTCGCAGTTACCATTCAGCATCATGTGTCCTCTGCAACGAAGAGGGTGCAGTGAGCATAGACGATGGTAAAGAGGTTGCTACCGGGCTGCTTTCGCAATTTGGCTTCGAAAAGATAAAATTCCGGAAGGACGAGAAACGCTCGAAATATTACATGCCTGATACGCAGATCGAAGTCTTCTGCTACCATCCACACATTGGCTGGGTAGAGCTGGCTACGTTTGGTATTTACTCCCCTACAGCATTAGCGCAGTACGATATTCCGTATCCCGTGATGAACCTGGGATTGGGTGTAGAGCGATTAGCGATGATCGTGCACGGAGCGGACGATGTAAGAGCCTTAGTATTCCCACAATTTTATGCACCCCTGGAATTGAGCGATAGGGAATTAGCTGGGCTGATAAGCGTGGAAAAGACGCCCGGCACGCCAGAAGGTGTAGAGGTCGCGAAGAGCATTGTGCGCGTCTGCGAGGATAATGGCACTGCAGAATCACCGTGTGAATTCATCGCGTATACCGGCTTCCTCTTTGGGAAGAAGATCGAAGTTTGGGTAACCGAGCCAGAGGAGAACACGCGGTTGTGTGGGCCCGCAACGCTGAACGAACTCGTTGCTTTTGAGGGCTCTATTCTAGGGTTACCACGAAAAGAGAAATGGGAAAAGACGTTCGAAGAGGGTGAATCAGCAAACCTGCGGTTTTTAGATGCGTTTGCCGCTCTTGCTGCATGTACCATAGAAGAAGCCACGGAATCTGGTGAGATAGACAAAAACGACGTCAAAGTAAAAGTGAAAATCGTAAGAAGTGGCGCGGATATCAATATTAAAATAGACGACTTAGCGATGCGGTACATTACGTCAACGGCTAAGAAGATGGATATTCGAGGGCCAGTCTTTCTTACCGTCATAGCTAAAGCGGTTTGAATGATGGCTATAAAAACTACTTAGCTAAGTCCTATCCTTCTGACAACTTCTGTGCTCTCCACATCACTTCAGCTTCATTCACCGCTTCTTCTACCGCGCTTTCTACTAGCTATTACCGTTCCTCCTTCGAAGTACAGAGACTTTCTCGCCTTGGCTCGTGGTTTAACAATATTGCTTTAAAAGGATTATATTTCAATCCGTTCATTATATTATATAAGACCGCTTTTGTAGGTCGATATCTATGATAAAACTCCCTTGAAGATTTTTGGATAAAAGATGAGATCTAAAATAATCGCATTTGGACTTATATTGGTGTGTTTTTTTAGTCTGACAGTTGGTGTAATTTCCGCTTTACCTGATTTAGACGCGGGCGATTGGAATTACTACCGGAAAATAACGATAAAGAATAATTCTGGAACGCCCTTGAACAACTATCAGATTTTAATAGAGTTACGTTCAGCGAATTTCGATTTTGCCAAAGCGAAATCCGATGGTTCAGATATAAGATTCACGGATGCGACAGAAAATGAATTGAGTTATTGGATTGAAGAATGGAATGTCGAGTCAATGAATGCAAAGGTTTGGGTGAACGTTCCATTCATTCCTGCGAACGGAGAATCCACTATTACAATGTACTACGGGAATGAGAATGCACGTAGTGTGAGTGACGGGGTTGCTACGTTTGTTTGGTTTGATGAATATGAAAGTCAAAATTTAGGCGTCACACCAACTGGATGGAATCTAACAAATTCAAAAATGGGAAATTTTACAATCGCGGGAGAAGAGAAAAAGTCAGGAACAAAATCCATTAAGCTTGTTGATGCTAGCACAAGTGGTTCTCCCAGCGCTTACATAAAAATTCCGGCACAAACTGAAAAATTCATATTGGAGGTTGATTATCTAATCAAGGACGGTAATCCCATTATTTCAACTTATATCTCTGATTTCTCTCGACGTCAACATGGTGCTGTTTATTTCCAAAATGGGGATATACGATATTATGATGGTCGAAATAATTATCAGACAATTCAGACATATCATCTGAATCAGTGGTATTCTATTCGTCATGGTATTGATCTCTCGAATGGCAGAGTCGACATTTGGGTTGATGGCATAATAATGATTAGCAACGGTAGACTAGTTGAGCCTTGTAAATTTGTGGATAGATTTTGTTTAGGTGACAGTAATTCGTTAGGTATCGGTTTAGGTACCGGTACTGCTTACGTTGACAATCCTCGAATCCGCAAATATGCTTCACCCGAACCAACGATCAGCATCTCTGCCGAATTGCCAGCCCAGAAAGCTCAGGCCCTCATTCTGACAAAATCAGCAACTCCATCTACAATTCAAGAAGGCGAGACAACAACAATAGCAATAAAAGTAGAGAACACCGGTTTGGAAGACGCCAAAGCTGTAGAAGTGACAGATAAAATCCCTACTGGCTTCGAGATAACAGAAGGATCGAATTCAGCGAGGTTCGAAAAGATTAAGCCGGGAGACTATCGAATCTTCGAGTACACACTTAACGCGACAGGATCAGGGAGATTCACATGCGATCCCGCAACTGCGACCTACAAGGATGCGGATGGCAATTCCTATTCTGCCGTGTCGAATTCGGTGAGCATACAGGTAGGCGGAGAAGTCCCTGGTGGTGCGGATTCTGATGGGGATGGATGGAGCGATGCGAAAGAAAGAGAGATAGGGACGAATCCGTACAACGTTGATTCAGATGCTGATGGTTTAAACGATCCTGAGGATCCAAATCCTACAGTGCCCGAGCAAAAGACATCTATCCCTGGATTCGAAGCGATCTTTGCACTGGGCGGCGTAGTATCAGTGGCCTATTGGGTGTTGAAGAGAAAGGGATAAAAACCAAAACCGTGCCCTCTCTTTCCTTCTTCATGATTGCGTGAAAAAAAAACTACTTTGTGCTACGTAAACGGACGAATTACTTTTCTTGACTCTTTTTATTTTTTTGAGCAGCCTCGCCGTTCCATTGCTTCCAGCACTGTCAAAAGAAACCAGTCCTAAACGAAAAATCTTGTTTCTTTGATCAGTCAAACTTTCTTCTGAAAAGAACGTTTGTTACATGACCTTTCTCATCACGATCGCACCTTCACCGTCCTTGTAATAGAACGGAATAAAGCCAATCTCCATAAAACCCGTACTTCTATACAATCGCTGTGCTACGCCGTTGCTAACGCGCACCTCCAATCGCACGAACCCGATCTTTCTTTTCCGCAAAATGTTAAAAGCTGCTTTTAATAACGCTCTACCCACACCTCTTCCTCTACATCTTGAATCAACCGCAAATGAAAATACACGACCGTCGCCTTCCGGCGTTAAGACAAGAACGATGAACCCAACGACCATGCCTTCATACTCAGCAACTAAGAAACCCTCAGGCCATTCCTCATGCAAGTCCAGATACAATGAGGCATCGCCATCTAAGAGTGAGTCCTCCTCTATTTTCATCACTCTTCCGATATCAGGCTTTTCGAAATACCTCAGGTTTATTGTCAATCCTTTCGCCGTGCTCACTACAACTGCCATTTTTACGACTGATCTTCCAACTCCTTTTTTACCGTATATTCGATCACGAGCTTAGCCATCTTCTTTATCATCTCGTTGCTTAAACCCGACTCGTTGCTTCTTCGACTCCGCTGTGCACACGCACACCACTTCTCGATCACCTCATGCTGGCGCTGCGCGTCAACGATCGGCTGTTTCATTCGCAGTTTCTCAGCTTTTGCCTCATTCGCGTAATGCATCCTCTGTGCGAGTAAATCGATAACGGCCTCATCTATTTCATCTATCCTCTTCCGTATCTCTTCCAGTTTCTCGTCCTCCGAAGGCATTTTTATTATTCAATCATAAAGAATGAGGTAAAGTAAGAAAAGAGCATGATGTCCGTGCAAGAGAGTGATAACGAAAGCGAAACAGGACAAAAGCCTCCGGATAGCTCGAGCTTGGGCGTTATAGGAATAAAAAGCACGCTTTGCGGCATGAGCAAAGGTAACGGAAATGCCTTAAGGCATATGGGTAGCGGTAGAGGTACAGAAAGAGGGAGGGATACGTATGATAATACAAATCCGGGAATTACGAACGAAAACCCTGAGTGGCCCTCTCAGTCATGCTTCTGCCTTTTTTCACGACTTCTCTGATTTGTTTAGACAAGCTCCTTTTTCACTCTTATTTTGTTCTTTCACCGGTCTGGCGGCAGGAATTGTATTGAGCTTAATGACCGGGATGCTCCAAACGCTTCCGGGCCTCATGATACTTATTCCCCCGGCTATTGCCATGCGAGGTAATATTTACAGCGCGCTTGTCTCGCGATTAGGAACGTCCATGCACCTCGGTCTATTCTCGCCCACCTTGAACCGGGGCGGGATATTGTACCAAAACGCATACACCTCGTTGGTGCTCACGCTTGTTCTTTCCGTTACTCTCGGCTTCTTAGCGAAAGGAGCGACACACATATTTGGTTCCTCAAATATCGAATATCTCTCGCTTCATGAATTCGTGCTCATCTCGGTCGTCGCAGGATTAATCTCGGGAATCATTCTGTTGCTCATAGCGCTTCTGATTTCTATCGTTGGCTACAATAGAAGTTGGGACTTAGACAATATGTCCTCGCCGATAATAACTTCAGCCGGTGACATGATGACCATACCTTCGTTGCTCATTGCTGCGATTCTCTTGTTAAAGTTGAATAATCTCGAAAGCCAGTTGAATTTTGGACGGTGGCTATCCCCTGTCGCTCTGTTATCCCTGTTATTCATCATTGTTGCGCTGTTATGGACCAGAAAGGGCCTTAAATCGAATGAAGCAGCGGTAAAGCGTATTCTTGTGGAAAGCATTCCTATGCTCTTTATCTGCGGTGTACTTGGCACAATCGCGGGAATAACCCTAAACGTACAATTAGAGCGTTTAATTGCTCTTCCCGCTATTTTAGTGATCATTCCACCTTTTCTGGGCGAAAGCAATGCATTAGGTGGTATTTTAAGCGCTCGCCTTTCCTCTATGCTGCACATTGGAACAGTGGAGCCAAAATCTCTGCCGGAAAAGCAGGTCACAGCGAATTTCGTCGTGATCTATCTCCTTTCCGTCGTCTTGTTTCTATTTGTTGGTCTACTGGCATACACTGCGAGTATTTACCTTGAACTACCCACACCGAATATATTTAAACTGCTAACGATCTCGCTTTTAGGTGGTATTTTGATCACAACGTTCCTTAATCTTGCGTCCTATTATATCGCGATTTTATCGTTTAGATTCGGGCTGGATCCCGATAATGATACGATACCGCTCATAACCAGTTTAACAGACGTCGTGGGCGTATTATGCCTCCTGTTCGCGATGTATCTGGTCATGTAACTACGCCTTTTCAACGATCCCCTTCTTGACTTGATGTAGGAAACTGAGAACCTACCCCCGTGAGAACACGATCGTGCCGTCCGAGACGTCAGCCGTGATCGTATCGCCTTCACCGAACTCGCCATCCAAAATTTTCATTGATAACGGGTCTTCAATCAGTCGCTGGATAGTTCGCTTTACCGGTCGGGCCCCAAACACAGGATCAAAGCCTTTACTCGCTATCAATTCCTTCACACTATCGCCTACGGAAATCGTAATTCGCTTATCGGCGAGTCGGTCTTGCAGATACCGCATTTGAATCGTTACAATCTGCTTTAGCTCGTCCATGCCCAACGAATTGAACGTGATGATCTCATCGATACGATTGAGGAATTCCGGTCTGAACCGTGCTTTCAGCGCTTCCATTACTTGATCTTCCAATTCTTTTCCGCCCGATTCTACGCGTTCCTGAGCCTCGACCCAGTGTTGCATTCCCGCCTTGTCAACCCCTTGCCCCTGCAATTCCTGTATGAACGTGGTTGCTATATTAGAGGTCATTATGATCACCGTGTTTTTGAAGTTTACCGTTCTGCCATGACCGTCAGTGAGCCGACCATCGTCCAATATTTGAAGCAGCAGATTGAAGACATCGTTGTGTGCCTTCTCGATTTCATCAAAGAGAACGACCGTGTACTGCTTCCTGCGTACGGCTTCGGTTAAGAATCCGCCCTCTTCGTAGCCCACGTAGCCCGGTGGTGCACCGATGAGTCGTGCAATTGAGTGCCGCTCCATAAACTCTGACATGTCCATACGCACCATTGCACGCTCGTCATCGAACAGGAACTCCGCGAGCGCCTTGGCAAGTTCCGTCTTCCCGACACCCGTGGGTCCCAGGAATATAAACGACCCAATAGGTCTGTTTGGATCGCTGAGTCCTGCCCGTGCACGTCGAATCGCATTGGCAATCAACGAAATCGCTTGGTCCTGTCCGACAACGCGCTGTTTCAAGCGGTCTTCCATCTGGAGCAGTTTCTCAGTCTCGCCTTCCAGCATCCTCGATACTGGCACCCCGGACCATTTCGCAATTACCTCGGCAACGTCCTCTTCGTCAACCTCTTCCTTAAGCATCATCTGGTCTTTCTGCAGCTCTTGCAGTTTCGCGTTCTGTGCATTCAATTCATTCTGCAGCTCGACCAGCGTTCCGTAACGAATTTGCGCCACGCGTTCCAAATCGCCACTTCGTTCTGCCTGCTGCTCTTCCACCTTCGTCTGGTCGATCTTCTCCTTGAGTCCGCGTGTCTTCTGGATAATCCCCTTTTCGTTCTGCCAGCGCACTTTGAGCTGATCGTTTTTTTCCCTTAATTCCGCCAGTTCCTTTTTGAGCTTCTCAAGGCGTTCCTTGGATTGCTTATCCTTCTCTCGTTTCAACGCTTGCTCCTCGATCTCCAGCTGCCTGATTTTTCGCTCGACTTCGTCAATCTCGACCGGCATACTGTCGATCTCGGTGCGCAATTTTGAAGCCGCTTCATCGATTACGTCAATCGCCTTGTCCGGCAAAAATCGATTGGTGATGTACCTGTCCGAAAGCGTAGCCGCAGCAACCAGCGCAGAATCCCGAATTCGTACACCATGGTGCAGTTCGTACCGTTCCTTCAAACCCCTGAGAATCGAAATGGTATCCTCATCCGAAGGCTCGCGTACCATAATGGGCTGAAATCGCCGTTCCAAAGCTGCATCCTTCTCGATATATTTGCGATATTCATCGGTCGTGGTAGCACCCACACATCTGAGTTCACCACGTGCCAGTGCGGGCTTGAGCAAATTAGACGCATCGACCGCACCCTCTGCTGCGCCTGCGCCAACCACCGTGTGCAATTCGTCAATAAAAAGGACAATCTGCCCTGCAGATTCGTCAATCTCCTTTAGTACCGCCTTAAGCCGGTCTTCAAACTCGCCGCGGAACTTCGCACCGGCGATTAACGCGCCCATATCCAAAGCTAACACACGCTTCTCTTTCAGCGTCTCCGGTACGTCACCATTGACAATCCGCTGCGCCAAGCCTTCTGCTATTGCAGTCTTTCCCACACCGGCATCGCCGATGAGCACCGGATTGTTCTTCTTGCGTCGTGACAACACCTGCATCACCCTTCGGATCTCATCATTCCTGCCGATCACCGGGTCGAGCTTACCCTGCCGCGCAAATTCGGTTAAATCGCGCGTGTAGCGTTCCAATGCCTGATATTTATCCTCAGGATTTTGATCCGTAATCCGCTGCCCGCCACGAATTGCCGTTAAAGCTTCGTAGATCCGGTCCTTTGTCACACCCATTCCCTTCAAAATCTGCGGGGAACCCGCATCAGTCTCATCGGCAATCGCGAGCAGCATGTGCTCGGTGCTCATGTACTCGTCCTTCATCGCTTGTGCTTCGTTCCAAGCCGCTTCCAGCACTTTATTCAACCGCGGAGAGATGTAAAGCTGGTCAACAGCGCCGCCACCACTACCGTAGACTTGTGGTTCTGAACGTAAATGCTCATCGAGCCGTGACTTGAGCTGGTCAATATCAACGCCGATCTTTTGCAATATCGGAATGACAATACCTTCCGGTTGCTCCACTAATGCTAACAGGAGGTGCTCGACATCGATCTGCTGCTGATTGTGCGTATCAGCAAGGTTCTTTGCCTCCTGAAGCGCCTCCTGCGCCTTTACCGTGAGTTTATCAAGTCTCATTCTAAAAATCTTACCTCCATTAAAAAGTGAGAAGAATTATATATAAAGTTTTGCCAGCTTTAGGCTTTGCTCCAAAAGTCTGACGTTTGCTCCTAAAGTTATAAAAGCGTCGATCATATGAATAATCCTTTTCAAACGATTTTTCGATTATTTCAATTTCAGCTTCCGTTAGCCCGTATATCCTATACACCATTTTTTCGATCTGATTATCAGTTTTTTCTATTTCATCTTCGATTTTAGTTAAATCAAGCTCTTTGATAGATGAATTATTGAATTTTTCATTAACTTTTTTTTGTTATCTTTTATGATCAACCCTTAAATTCGCTTATAAGTTCTTAAATAGTCGTTTAAAGCAACTTCTCAAAAGTATTAAGTGAGAGTGAACATGAT
>CAYUEX010000069.1:0-10218 GCA_964443855.1 uncultured Halobacteria archaeon
AATGTATGCATGGCTTGAACAGAGCCTTGACACGGACGATTTTAAAGTTGTCGCACTCCACCACCATGTAATTCCCGTTCCGAAAACCGGGCGAGAAAGAAACATACTCACCGATGCGGGAGATGTCCTTGATCTGCTGATGAGATACCATGTTGATCTCGTGCTGTGCGGTCATAGACACGTGCCGTGGATCTGGAACCTGAACGGGATGATCATAGCAAATGCGGGTACTGCATGCTCGAACCGCGTGAAATGGAAGATCCCGCAATCGTTCAACCTCATCGAACTCGACGACCCCAAAAAGGGCACAATCAAGATCTCCCGGATGTACTCCAGCGGAGGTCGTGAGTTGGTTTTTGAAACCCAAAAGCAAAAAACAGAGCTATGAGTGTTTTAGAAGATGTCCGCACCTTTAAATCAGAAAAGACGAAGGGGCGACTAGCGGAGAAGATAATAGAGAAGATACTCTTCATCTGCGCGCTCTCTTCCATTCTTATCGTATTCTTTATTATTGCATTCATCTTGAAGGAAGGCTTCCCTGCCTTAACCCTTGGCGGTGATTTTATCGCGGGGATGACCTGGCGCCCTTCTCGTAACCAATTTGGCATTTTACCGATTGTTATAAGTACTTTCATCGTGGGCATTGGCTCACTGGCGATCGCAGCGGCCATTGGTATACCAGCAGCGATTTATTTGGCCGAATTATCACCGGAATGGTTCAGAAACATCATAAAACCCAGCATTGAGATGTTGGTCGGGATACCGTCAATCGTGCTCGGCTTTTTCGGGCTGATGATCCTCGTGGTGTTTATTCGGGACAATATTGGCGGCTATGGGGAATGCATCTTAGCAGGATGGATTATTCTTTCAATAATGACATTGCCGCACGTTATCAGCATATCCGAGGATTCTATTCGCGCAGTTCCCAAGACGTATAAGGAGGCATCACTTGGTCTCGGCGCGACGCATTTACAGACAATTAGAAAGGTGATTTTGCCCCATGCACGATCAGGGATCTTAGCCTCGCTGGTTCTTGGTATGGGCAACGCGATTGGCGAGACCATGGCGGTGTTAATGGTCATCGGAAACCCAAACATCCCTTGGATTCCGACAAGCGTGTTGGAGCCTGTGCGCGTGCTCACTTCCACAATCGTTATCGAAATCTCGTACGCTGTGTGGGGTTCCATGCACCAGCATGCACTGTTCGCCCTTGGTGTCGTTCTGTTTATCATCGTAGCGATGCTCAATGCAATCACCACTGCGATAGTGCGAAAGAGCGTGAGGAGGAGCAGATGAACGTCAAGGAAAAGCTTGTAACTGCAGGTTTGTGCACAACGGCGCTTATATCATTGGTAATACTGTTCATCGTCGTTGGGTACATCTTTGTGAACGGGATCGGCGCAATAAGTCTCGAGTTCTTGCTTGAATCACCGTATCGATTTGAACAGGGCGGTATATTCCCGCAGATCATCGGCTCGTTGTGTTTGGTTGCAGTCTGTTTGCTTTTTGCCGTTCCGTTAGGCATTGCATCGGCGATCTATCTCGCGGAATATGCACCTGATAACGTGGTTACCGGCAGCGTACGGTTTTTTGTGGGATGTTTGGCGGGCATACCGTCAATTGTGATTGGCTTATTCGGGCTGGTATTCCTCGTCTATTATCTTGGGTTCGGCATTTCCATGCTCTCCGGCGGGTTAGCGCTCGGAGTCATGATTCTGCCTTGGACAGTCCGTGCAAGCGAAGAAGCGATAAAAACGGTACCGCAGGCTTACCGTGAGGCGTCACTCGCATTAGGAGCAACCAAGTTGCAAACCATTCGGAGCGTGGTGTTAAAAAGTGCCTATCCCGGAATAATCACCGGAGTTTTGTTAGGCGTGGGGAAAGCGATAGGGGAGACGGCTGTTGTTCTTTTAACCGCCGGTTCCGGGCTGGAGTCCTTCTTGCCCCGATCAGTATTCGACCCAGTCGGTTCGTTACCGGTTTATGTGTATATGCTGGCAACGCAAGGACACACATCAGCCGCGTTTGCTGCTACTTTTGGCGCTTCGCTCGTGCTCATCGCACTATTCTTGTCGATAAGCGTGTTTGCGCTAGTTCTTCGGAATCGCTACATTAAGCGTATGACTGGCGGGAGGAGGGGTTAAGAGAACGAAAAAATGAGTGAGATAGAAACGAGAGGTTTGAATGTGTATTACAGAGACGGAACAGTGCACGGTTTAAAAGACGTGAGTATAAAGATCGCCGCGAACAAGATAACGGCATTGATCGGACCCTCGGGCTGTGGCAAGACAACCTTTCTTCGATCGTTGAACCGGATGAACGAGCTGAAAGGCGCGACGACGAAGGGCGAGGTGCTCTTAGATGGCAAGAATATCTATGACGGCAAGGAGGATGTCATCCAGTTGAGAAAGCGGGTCGGGATGGTATTTCAGCAGCCCAATCCATTCCCGATGAGTATTTATGATAACGTCGCCTACGGACCGCGCATTCACGGGCAGCGGAACAAGAATCTGGATGCAGTTGTTGAAGAGAGCTTAAAGAAAGCGGCGTTATGGGACGAAGTCAACGATCGGTTAGGAGAGAACGCCTTGGGGTTCTCCGGTGGCCAGCAGCAACGTTTGTGCATTGCGCGTGCGCTCGCGGTGAATCCAGAGGTTATTCTCTTTGACGAGCCCTGTTCGGCCCTGGACCCGATCTCGACCGCGCGAATAGAGGAATTGTTGAAGGAACTCAAGCGGGATTATACGATCGTTATCGTCACGCACAACATGCAGCAGGCCGCTCGTACCTCTGATTTTACCGCGTTCTTCCTCATGGGCGAACTGATCGAATTTGGCGAGACAAAGAAAATCTTCGAGCGCCCTAAGGATAAACGCACTGAAGATTACATCACTGGGAGGTTTGGATAAAAATGCCGATAAGAAAAGAATACGTGGCAGAAGTACAGAAATTAAAAACGGATACCTTTAGGATGGGAGAGCTTTCCAAAGGGGCATTAGAGAATGTAATTACCGCGCTTCGGCAACGCGACGCTGAACTGGCTTCGAAAGTACTCAAAGATAACGTGGTCATCGATAAACTAGAATTTGATATCGAAGGACGCTGTATGAACCTGATAGCCTTACAACAGCCGATGGCAATTGATCTCAGGACCATAGGAACGTGTTTGAAAATAATAACGGATTTTGATCGGATCAGTGATCTCGCGGGAAACATCGCAGAGATCGTGATACAGATCGCGGATGAGCCATTTTGTAAACCGCTGATTGATATCCCTCGGATGGCGGAGATTGCGCAAGCCATGATTGCCGATTGCCTCGATGCGTTCGAGAATCAAAGTATAGACAAATTGTGCGATTTCTCGGAGCGGGATGACCTGATCGACGGCTTACTTGATCAAGTGCGGCGCGAGTTACTGACCGTCATGATAGAACGACCAAAAACGATTACCAATGCCAGCCATCTGCTCTTTGTCGGGTTGCATCTGGAGCGCATCGGCGATCACGCCTGCAACATCGCTTCTCGTATCATCTATATGGTCACCGGAAAGAGACAGAAGTTGGAGTAATTATTCATACCTCTAACGTGTCTCTTCACAAGCGAACTATCAAAGGCTAAACCGTTAACTTATCTTCTTCGCCATCAATTCGACAGCCTTTGCCACACTGGATCTCGGTCTTATCGTTGCTACCGGGATATTAACTACCTTTTCAATTGTAGAACTGACGATAGGCGCGCATACGAGTGCGGATGCGCCCTCCTTTTCCGCTTTTATCCCCCCTATTATCGCTTCTTCAATGCTCGTCACCGCATATTCCTTGATGTCAAAGGTACCTTTTCCGGTGTCTATTATCGTTTTTTCCAACACATCCAAACAGCCGCGAGAGCAAACAATCGCGATAAATTTACGCTTTTCCGTCGCGCCAGCGCCTTCTATCTCCTTGATTGTGGTGAGTATTCGTTGAAAGGTGCGTAGATTTGGGTCTCGCTCGCCGGCGATGATTTTATACAGCGTGCTTGCGGGTACACCAGATTGTTCGCTGAAGTCCCCTATGCTCATTCCCAATTTCTGCTTGATCGCTTTTGATAAGACGTCAGGCAGCGCTTTATCCTGCGTGAAAATTTCCGCTACGATCTCGTCCGCGATGGTCATGCCGTATAGTATAAATAGTGGCCTATTATATATAAACTAGCGGTCTATCATTACACAAATGGGTGATTTATTGCACAAAACAGATAGATTTAAATACCATTTCAATAGATAATTAACTAAACAGAAATGGAAGGCGATGCAAAGATGCAAATAGAAATACGAAGGGGGAATTAACGTGAGAAGAAAAAACATGGCAAGTTTCATAGCTGTAGGGGCAATTGCAGTGGCGATAGTAATGGCTCTCGGCTGCGTAGAACCCGAAACACCTGCGGAGATGACTGCAATTAATATCGGCTATCAGCCAAGCACGCATCAACTCGCCGCGATGGTGGCGGACGAGAAGGGCTGGTGGCAAGAGGACCTGCGTGAATTCGGTGTGGAAGAGATAGTAATGAAGGAATTCCCGTCAGGACCGGAGGAGATGCAGGCAATGATTGCCGGAGATCTTGACGTTGCCTATGTTGGGACTACACCACCGATCATAGTAATGTACGAAGGACTCGATGCAAAAATCGTGGCAGGCGTCCAGACGCAAGGATCTGCATTAGTTGTCCGTCCTGAGCTCGCTGGGGAATACGAAGGCCCGCAGTCGTTGAAGGGCAAGAAAATAGCGACCTTTCCGCCGGGCTCGATCCAGTATACACTCCTCTCCAAATGGCTCATAGATAATGGAATGGATCCCGATGAGGATGTCGAGATTGTCGCAATGAGCTCCGGCAACGCTGCTTTTGCTATTGGTACGAAAACGGTGGATGCCGTCTTGCTTCCCAGTCCAACGCCGACGATCATCGAGGTGGAAGGTAATGGCGTGATTGTGGAATGGTCCGGGTCGATGTGGCCAAACCATGCATGCTGTTGCGTGGTTGCCACTGAGGAAATGATGACAGACCACCCCGAGCTGCTCAAGCAGATACTAAAAACGCATATTCGGGCAACCGAATACGAGATTGCGAATCCTGAAGAAGCGGCGGAGATCTATGCAAAGGTACAAGGTGCAGATGTAGCAACGATCAAGCGTTCGATAAACGTGAGCGATATGCACTGGATCCACGACCCTCACACAATAATAGCATCAGGGCTTGAATACGCGCAGGTTATCTACGAACTCGATAGCGAGCGATATGAGAACCTGGGAATTGAGGTGCTCGGAGAAGAAGATATTTTCGATACCAGCTTCTACGATGATATAACAGGATAACGATGAAGATAACGGCAGTGCTAAAAGAGCAGGGTCTACGGGTAGTCCCACTAATCGCGGTGCTCGTAATCTGGGAGGTGATAGCACGGTACGTAGTAAAGGACGCATTGCTATTACCGCGTTTCTCTGCCGTTATCTTCGCTATTTTTACGCTTAGGGAGCTTTTAATCCCTGATATTATCGTCAGCCTGCTTCATTTTAGTTTAGGCGTTGCATCCGCGTTCCTCGTGGCACTGCCCATGGCAATTGCAATGGGGTGGTTTGAGTCGGTATTCAAAGCGTTAGATCCCATCATCGAGATACTAAGGCCGATTCCTCCGCTTGCGTGGATACCACTCGCGATTGTGTGGTTCCATCTGACGCATTACGCAGCAGGATTCATCATATTTATCGGTGCTTTTTTCCCCATTCTCATCAACAGTTATACCGGATTTAAAGATGTACCACGGGTGTTGATAGAAACGGGTAACGTTTTGGGCTGTATTGGTCATCGAAAGGTGGTACGACACGTTGCACTCCCTTATGCGCTTCCCGCGATAGCTACCGGTACGCGGATTGGCATGGGCATAGGCTGGATGTGCGTCGTTGCGGCAGAGATGTTCGGCGTGGGGAATAGTGGGCTCGGTTTCCGGCTATTCCAGAAATTCTACTTTTTACACCAGATGGACTACGTGGTAGCATACATGCTTGTTTTAGGGGTCTTAGCCTTGATCATCGACCGCGTGTTCAGGCATTTCGTTGAGGATAACCTACTTAGATGGAAAAAGGGGATCGTGAAGTAAGATGGATCACAAACTCACGCTACGCAACGTAACAAAGACGTTTCCGTCAGAAGAAGGCGAGATAAAAGCGTTAGACACCATTAATATGGCGGTTCGAGCTCAGGAGTTCTTATGCATTCTCGGACCTTCCGGCTGTGGAAAGACCAGCTTGCTGCGGATGATCGCGGGTTTGGATTATCCCAGTAGTGGCGAGATTATTCTGGATGGTGAGAAGGTAAGTGGGCCGTCTCCAGATAGGGGAATGGTATTCCAGGAATATTCGCTCTTCCCCTGGAAGACCGTCTTGAAGAACGTGGAATTCGGCCTGGAAATCCTCGGTATACCCAACCTGCGGAAAATTGCAGAGGAGCACTTAGAACTCGTGGGTCTGCAGGGTTTTGAAAACCACTATCCCTACGAGCTTTCCGGAGGTATGAAGCAACGAGTAGCGATTGCACGCGCGCTCGCGCCCGATCCTGCGATACTCTTAATGGATGAACCTTTCGGCTCTGTAGATGCGCAGACGCGGAATGTACTTCAGCGAGAGTTGCTGGAAATTTGGCACAGAACGAAGAAAACAATTTTGTTCGTGACCCACAGCGTGGACGAAGCGGTGTATCTTGCCGATCGAGTTGCCGTGATGTCCGCACGGCCAGGCCGCATTATCGCCATCAATGAAGTTGGATTACCAAGACCGCGGAAAAGAACGAGTATAGAAGCGAATAAGGTTCGGGAACAGCTCCTTAAGCTACTCGGTTCTTCTAATAATTACAAAATCGAGTGACACTCATTCTGTCGTTATTTCGAGAATTGAATAACCCTAGTCGCTCAATCAAGGGTTATCGCAGTCCTCTTCTTCTCCTCGGTTTCTTTCTTCTGTAGCCAGACACTGAGCACACCGTTTTTGTACGTTGCTTTTGCCGTTTCACGCTGTACTGGTGTTTCAAAGGACACAACCTTAGAGAACGTAATCGCGCCTTCGGTTTTAATTTCCAGCGAGTCATCTGTTACATGCAACCGCAAATCTTCCTTCTCAACACCCGGCAATTCTACGCAGACTTCGTACGCGTCCTTCTGGTCAATCACATCGGTCAACGGTTCGCGCTCACCGTTAGGAAACGGCTCTAATTTCTTGTGCGACGGTTTTATATTCCCAAACTCTTTTATCTCCGGCTCTTTACCCGGTTCCTTTGTGTAGGAGATTCCGTAGATGAACGGGCCGTATCGCTTCATTTTTCCCTGGGGCGCATCTTCTTCCGTTACAAAGCCCTTAGACCCTTCAGGCATTTCCTCTTCTAACTTCCGCAACAGCTCTTCAAAAGGGTTTCCTAACCACTCATCGAAGTCATGCGGCTCCCTCCTCATCATTTTCGCAAGTTCCTCTTCGGACGGCGACGGCAGTTTCTCCATCTCATCCAGAACCCGCTCCATATACCACTCGACCAGATCGAATATCGAAGGGCGCTTTCGTTTCTCCATAGTTTATTCTTCAAATTCAATGTTAAAAAGTTACCCGAGCTAAGCCGTACAGTCCGCGCTCATCACGTTCACCGGTGGCTCACCCTTTATTCCTGTTACGAGCGTCATCAATTCGTCCAGCTTCTCAACGCTGGCTTCAACGCAGATAATTACTGAACCTTCACCGCCGTCGACGCCACCGGCTGCGAGGGGAAATGCATCATCAGCACTCAATATAGGATTTACGTGTAGATGCTAATGAGATCGGCGATGATGGCACTTGCTGCTTCGACCGGTCCTGCACCCTTTCCAATAACGGTAATATCGCCAGCCAGATCTGTTTTTATCGTTGCAACGTTTAACGTGCCGCTGACATTCAGTGGATCGTCCTTTGGCACCAACCGGGGGCGTACTTTCAAGCAGCCTTCCCTGGTTACCTCGCCGATCAATTTGATCACGTATCCTGCATCCTCAGCCAGTTGCAAAGCGTCAGAGGTAATATTGGTGATCCCCACTACATCGACGTCCTTGTACGTCGCGTTCATCCCGAAAACGGAATTGGCAAGTATAACGAGTTTCACTGCGGTATCTATTCCCTCAACGTCTTTCGAAGGGTCGGCCTCCGCGTAGCCGAGTTCCTGCGCCTCCTTCAGCACATGCTCGTAGGGTAGTTCTCCTTCTGCCATACGTGTGAGAATATAATTGCACGTGCCATTGAGAATGCCCTGTATCGAAAGCACTCCGTTACCTGCGAGATTCTCCTTTACCAATGATATTATCGGCATAGCGCCGCCGACCGTCGCTTCAAATTTCAGTTCCTTACTCTGCCTCGCTGCAAGGTCCATCAGTCGCGAATACTCTAACGCAAGCGGCCCTTTATTTGAAGTGACTACGTGCTTGCCTGACTCCAATGCGGTAATAATATGTGTCAACCCCGGCTCGCCAGTTACGACGTTCGTTGGCGTTGTCTCCACCATAACGTCATGCTCGACATCTCTTATGAAATCCCGCGTTGTCATATCGTCCGGTCGTTCCCACTTCTTCTCACCAGTTCTGAGCTTCATGAGTTCCGCTTCGTTCAGACCATCCTGATCGATAAAAATACCGTTCAAATCCGCAATGCCGACAATCGTGATATGCAACCCGTATCTGCGCGCTATATCCTCTCGTTTCCGCTTTATTACCTCTGCTACGCCGGCTCCGACATAGCCAAACCCAACGATTGAAATCTTAACCGTTTTTGCGTTCATTCTCTTTTCACCTTTCTTTGCGTTACCTGCTCACGTTAAATGGGCGAGATGATCATGATGCCCTTTTTGCTCGCCGTACGCTGTAAAATGTTCAATGCTTCGTTCAGTTCTTTTTTACCTATTGCACTGAGCGTCACTGAAGCAGAGGATTCCTTTTCCACGCCCGGCATGGAAAGCGAGAGTCCGACAACTTCTGCAAATCCCGTGCTATCTATACTATCGATCGTCTCTCGTAAATCGGAATGCACGATATGTCCGATGAGCAGAACGACCATTGAGTCCCGCAGGCGCTCCTTCCCGGTTCGTACCACTTTTACGCCGCATTCCGTTAACTTTTCTACTAATCCTTCCAAACGCCGTTCCTCCAGTTCAATGACCAGTTCGACAGGTATTCTGCCTGCCGGAGTCTTTTTATCACGCTGATGCAAAACGCTGAGAATATTACCTCCAAACTCTGATACGGGCTTCAAAGCAAGCACTAATTGGCCCGGAATGTCTTTCAGCTCGATGTCCATAGCTATTTTCATGAGATGTCACCTCGGATTATCGTATGGTAATGATAAGGTACGACGAATAATAAAAGGATTAGTGGGTCATCTGATTGACTTCAACAGCACTAATAGATGTTCAGCGTAAAGCGGAGCCGGTTGGGTCAATCGTAGCGCATTGATTCTTGAGATTGGCACCGCTACCAGTTACAATTCCACCTTCTCGAACAATCGAGCCGGTTCTTTTAACGCTTTTCCACTATCTAAAGGCACCAGTAACTCATCAAGCTGCACCGAATGCAGATCGCTTTCCATACCGAGCTGCTGCCACACCTCTTCCATCTTGACGGGCATTACTGCTTCCAGTAAGATGCAGATCGCTTTTATCAGTTGCAGCACGTTCATTATTATTTCGCCGCACCGCGCTTTACCGTTATCGCCCTGTTTTATCAAGTGCCACGGCTCTTCTCGCTGGAAATAGCTATTTCCGAAGTCAGCAAGCTTCATCACAGCGTCAACGAGCTTCTTGAATTCGTACGCCTCCACCGCATTGAGCACTTCCTTCTTCGCCTTCTCGATCTCCGCAACGACCTCGTCTGCTATATCTCCTTCGGGAACCACGCCGAAATTCTTATACGCAAATGCGAGAACGCGATAGACGAGATTGCCCAAAATAGCCACCAGCTCTTTGTTCACACGCATGGCGAAGGACTCCCAGGAGAAATTCAACTCCTTGGTGTGGCTCGATTGTGCTACTAAGTAATAGCGTAACGTATCAGGATGAAACCGTTCTAAAAAGTCCGCTACCCAGACCACGTTCCCCCGTGTCTTCGAGAACGTCTTCCCGTCGATTTTTACCATGCCAGAAGCAACGACCGCAGAAGGTAACGAATAACCCGCTCCTTTCAGC
>CAYUEX010000070.1:0-10111 GCA_964443855.1 uncultured Halobacteria archaeon
GGGCTCAACAGCTTTCAGATGTTGAGGGCGAGGCTAGGTGGCTAAACACGTACTCCAAAAAAAATATTTTATTGCTTTAATTATTGTTCTCGCTGTATAGTTTTCTCGCCCCTTAAAGTTTTTTACTTCAAACGGTTTTCTCGCCTTGATTCTAGTTCTTAATGTATCGCATTCGCTATTTGATGGAACGCCCAAAAAATTACTCTGCTTCGCAAAAACTTCTCTAAATCCTAATGTTAACCTAAAAATCCCAAGTCAACCGCAGGATAATTAAAAAACAAAACCATCTGGAGTTGAAAACCTCGGCAACATGAACGAAGCTTACGAGTACCGAAAGCAGCTCCAGTACTCTTTAAGGGTCTCTTTGACTTCTTCTATTACCTTCTCCGTATCAGTTATTCCCACATCCTGCATGTAACCTTCAGGGATTTGCTCTGATGCTTCAATGGACTCCTCTATGCCAGCCAATCCTGAAATGAGCGCCAACCACGCACGAGGTAAGACCTCTTCGTTATAACCAGATGCGATTAAATCAATCTCTTTACCCTGACAGATTTCTGCCATCTCTCTAACCTTCTCTCCAATCATCCTGAAACCTTCTAGGGGCAATCCCAGCTGCGTGAGCTGATCATTCAAATAGGGATCAGAGCCACCGTTTCTGACGATAATCTGGGGATTGAATTCTTCATTCAGCGGTTGGACTATTTCTTCAAAGACTAAGTTGTATGAATCGTAGCCAGCACCCACTGGCAGGGGAACATTTACCGTATATCCTTTCCCCGCGTTCTCTCCGATTTGATCGACAAAACCGGTTCCTGGATATAACGTTCGTGGGTCTTGATGCACATCAATGAACAGAACTCGTGGATCTTGGTAAAAGTACTCAGCAGTGCCATTGCCTGCATGAGCATCGGTATCCACAATCAAGATCCTCTCAAAACCGTAGCTCGTCATCAGATATGTGGCAACGAAAGCAACATCATTATACAGGCAAAATCCTTCACCGAAAGAAGGTTTGGCATGATGCATCCCTCCACCTAGTGAAACAACTTTCTTAAAATCTCCTCGTTCTACTAAATCAACCGCTCTCTTCGCCTGACCTATAATCAACCTGGCAGCTTCTTCTAATTTCCCCGGTCTTCCAAAGGGTCTATTATCACTGCTGTGGAATAGATAAAAACGCTCATTATAATCTAAACCCAAGTTTGCAGCTCTGTAATAGCCCGTTGTGAAATCGATGTACGCCTTATCGCAGATCAGGAGCAAGTCTTCATCCTCTGCCTTTTCGGCGCTAATGATTTGATAATTATCCTCTGCTACATGTTCTTTTAAGAATTGAGGGAATATCTGATATCGCTGTCCTCGAAACGGATGCCCGGGGCCAAAATCATATTCCTTTAAATCCTCGCTCCACAAAATCGCCAATTTTGGTGGCATGTTTTTCTCTCTTCTTAAAGTATACGTCGTCAGGAACAAAAATTTTATTCGCTTTTGGATATTTTGAATGCTACTTGTGTGTTGTATCGCGTCATCTTCTCCTTAGCCAAAAATCAAATCATGAAGCGGATACAAGTGCGATGAGGAAAAATCGCAACGTCCAATTGGTGAAAAGCCATCGCTCATGATTTTACAATAGTCTCTTTGATAAACCTCAAACCCAAGCGGATATGAAAGAAAGAAGCTTGAGCGGGGGATTATATATTATAACCTCGCTTCGCTATAAGACACCTAATACCTTTTCTTTTGACTGAGTGTAGTTACATCGTATGAATAAGCGTTATTCCGAGGTGGAAATTGCAAACACTTTTTTTAAACGCACGTTGGGGTTGATGTTCCGCAAACCCGGCATGTACCATATGATATTCACGGTTTCGAAACCTCAACGCGTGTTGATTCATACGCTCTTCATGCGATTCCCGATAGATGTCACCTTCTACAACGAGGAAGATGTTAGTGTAAAGACGGTGAAGCATATGAAGCCTTGGCGTGTTGCATATTGTAAGCATAAAGTGAGCATGGTCGTGGAACGAACTTCTGTTCTGAAACAGTAACGTGAAAGCCCGAAGCGGCAAGATAATCAACACGTCTTCAAAAGACAGGAAACCGAAAAACTTTTTAAAACGGGAAACTATTTCATGAATTGGAAGAGGCGGGCATGAAATTGATCACCTCCCTAAGATTTTTTTCAGTCACTGCCTCTTCCAATCATCTATCCGCAACCCGAAACGGCAGTGAAAGAAGTGGTGAGAAGCGTGTTTGGCGAAGTTTTGACGCTGTTTTCTACAAGCTATAGGTTCCTCAGGGCTTGAAATAATCCTTAACCTGATCCACCACGATCCTGCTCAATAAAAGTAACCCGATCAAGTTGGGAATTGCCATCAGCGCATTGGTGATATCAGAGAAGAGCCAGATATCCACAAGGTATGTAGCTGCCCCTGGAAGGTCCACTACACCGGCACCTATGACGATCCCCACCAGGAACACCGAATAGTATACCCTGAGGAAGAAGCAGTAGAATCCGGTATCTTTTGACACTTTTTTCACAAAGTATGCGAGGCACTGCTTGCCGTAGAATGACCAGGTCAGTATTGTGGTAAAGGCAAACAGCACCATGCCGAATGTTATCACCAAATCGCCAGCATAGCCGATCTGCGAGTTGAATGCATAGATGCTCAGCGAGGTACTGGTCTTGCCGGTCTCCCACGCTCTTGTGGAGACGATGGCCAGCCCGGTCATGGAACAGACCACGATGGTATCAACGAACGGCCCAAGCATGGCGATCAATCCCTGTCGGACGCTGTGTGGCGTCTTTGCCGTGGCATGTGCCATGGGAGTGCTGCCCAGCCCGGCTTCGTTGGAGAAGATCCCTCGGGCGATGCCGTACCGCACGGCCTGAGCCACGGTAGCCCCGGCAAATCCGCCAACCGCTGCTTGACCTGATAAGGCGCTCTCGATTATCAGTAAGAAAGCCCCTGGTACCTCTTCGAAGTTCACTATCAAAACAACTATGGCCGCGGAAACGTAAAGCGCGGCCATGAACGGTACCAGATTCCCGGCCACATAGCCCAATCTCTTTATGCCGCCAATGACAACAAGCCCCACCACCAATGCCAGAAGTAAGCCGGTAACAATTCCGGGAATGTGGAACGTATCCTTTAATGCGAGGGATACCGAGTTAGCCTGGGCCATATTGCCGATGCCAAAGGAGGAAAAGACGCTACACGTGGCAAAGGCCATACCCAGTGCCAGGCCCAGTCGCGGATTTCTCAAGCCCCGCTCAAGATAATAGAAGGGTCCGCCTATCATGGTACCGTCAGGCAGTTCTTCCCGGAAATGCAGAGCAAGTGTGGATTCCGCGAACATTGTTGCCATGCCCACGAGGGCGGTCAGCCACATCCAGAAAAGCGCTCCTGGTCCGCCCAGTGAAATTGCCGTGGCAACACCTGCGATATTGCCCGTGCCGATGGCACCCGAGAGTGAGGTCATAAAAGCACGAAATGGCGATATGTCTCCCCGGCCCTCTTCTTTACGTTTGAGGATGATACGAAGGGCATACACCAATTTGCGTGCCTGAAGTCCCCGTAACCTGAACGTGAGGAATATCCCGGTCCCAATGAGCAGGGCCATCATATAAGGACCCCAGACAATATCATCTACGGTGGTGAGAATCTGGTGTATATTTAGCAAAGATATCATCTTCGGTATGCCCTCTCCTATGCTATCCCACTTACGTACAGAGACTGCACGTAAGCGCGATGGCGTATGACTTAAATAAACTACCGATACGATAGATTTATCTCGAAATAGAAAAAGCTTTTCTGTACTTGGCTTCTGAGCTATTATTCGTTATAATGAGCGGTGGGTTTCCCGTCATCCTTCATCACGGTGCGCTATTTACGCACGTCAGTCACGATAATCTTCACGCACAGGATAAAAGACGTCGATGATCTTACAGTCCGTCAGCGCGCGCCCGGAATGTTTAGCATTAGAGGGAATGACCGTGACCATGTTCGCTTTCAATATCTTCGTTTCACCGTCAATAACCATCTCAAATTCGCCCTCGAGCATATTCGAAATCTGCTCATGCGGATGAGCGTGCTCGGGCAGCGACGCGCCCGCTTTTACGGTCCAGTAGGAAACGGTGACATTAGCCGAATGCACGAACTTCGCGCTGAAACCCGGGAACATCTCCTTCTCAGTTACTTCCTCTAAGTCTGTTACGATCATACAGTTCACCTCTGGTAACTATAAATAGAGTATTACTACTGCTTAAAATTCATAAAAAACTTGCGCACCGCGGCGGCAAAAGATGGGGTAATCGATGCATCAGGATGACTGCCGAAAGCGTGACGTAAAAAGCGTTACTCGATCTCCAGCTTATCCTTTTTGCGATACACCATGCCTTGGAATGTAGCAATCAGTTCATCCTCGTCGTCGGTTATTTCAACGATGTAACTGGCAAGTTTCGGATGGAATGATACTTCCCTCGCTTCCGCGTACAAAATCCCTGAAGATACCGCTTTAAAGAACGAGATACAGGAGTTAATAGCTACGGAAACAGTGCCATGCGAATTAGAAGCAACGCCGAACACGAAATCAGCCAAGGTGAAAATTGCCCCGCCGTGCACCGAACCAAAACTATTAAGATGCTTCTCTGTTATTTCAAGCATTGCTCGTGCTCGTCCTGCTGAAAACTCTAACAACTTTATGTCCGCCAACGCAGCATAGTTGTCCTTCTTAAAATACGTTTCTAAGGGGGTCATTACAATTCCTTTCGTAACGGTCGTTAAATAAGTATGCGTTTTGGCTCGCTCCGGTATATTATCCTCCACGGTGTAATCGATTTGTTTCGTTTCGTTTTTCAGCTCTGCTGCTTTGTGATCAACGAGTTACCAATACCAGAATCCTTCGGAGGGGTAGAGTAGTTTCATTACAACTATGAATGTTGCAAATCGTTCATCCTCTTTACAGCGTTGCCTGTGTTTTCACTCTTAGATGAGCGAGTGATTTAAGTTTATAGTCTTGAAATAGGACCGGCTGCACACACTCTTCCGGTAAACTGAGTGATATCTCCCGCGTCCGCCCATATCTGCCTTTACTCACAATTACTGCGTTTATCAAGCCCAAAATATCCAATTCGGAGACCAAATTGGAAACGTGCCCCTGCGTTAATGCGTCCATGCCCAGGTGGTTACACAATCTCCGATACATGCTATAAACCTCCCCGCTTGAGAAGCGTATCTTTCTTCGTTCCCGATTCAAAATGAGTATACTGCTGAGGACGATCTTTGATTGGAGTGGTAATGTCTTTACCACTTCGGCAACCCGATTCATTTCTAACTTCTTTATTGCAAGCCGCACATGTTCCTCGCACACCATTTGTGATCTCAATCGCTCTGTTATTTCTCCTGATATACGGAGCAGATCAAGAGCACGTCGCGCATCGCCATCCTCAGAAGCCGCGAGCGCAGCGCAGAGCGGTATCACCGCGTCGTCAAGTACAGCATCATTAAACGCCTTTTTCGCACGCTCATACAAAATATCACTTAACTGCTCTGCATCATACGGCGGGAATATTATTTCTTCTTCGCTTAACGATGACTTTATCCGCGGGTCCAGAGAATCAGCGAAGGTAAGATCGTTCGAAATCCCTATTAAGCTGACCCGTGCGTTATTGAGTTCGCTGTTTATCCGCGAGAGGAGATACAGCGCATCATCTCCCTTGCTCGCTAACTTATCCACCTCATCTAAGATCACAACAACGCATCGATTTTCGGCGTCTATCCCTTTCTTGAGCTCTGAGTATACCATATCGGTGGGCCACCCGATCACGGGGACACGGCTGTTAAACTCGCGTGCGAGCTGAGCAAAAACACGGTATGGCGTATCAAATATTATGCTGTTGATGTACTGTAACGAGACCTTTCTGCCTACAGTCGGCGCCATCTTCTCCAATTCCTTGCTTACATATTTTACCGTGGAGGTTTTTCCCGTCCCGGTCTTACCGTATATCAGTATATTGGAGGGTGTCTCCCCTTTTAACCCTGCCGAGAGTATAGCAGCTAAATGATCTATTTGCTTCTTCCGATGTGGTAGCTTCTCTGGAACATAGCTGTGGCGAAGTACCTCTCTATTTGCAAATACCCCGCGGGCGTCTATCAGGTCCTCGAACGGATTTTTCATTGGTTGTTCCCACTTCGCCACATCTTGGAAGGCATCCGAATGCATGAGCTTAAGAGTACCAACAACATCGCATGTTATAAGACTTGCGGGAAGGTTTCAGATAGAATCACAAATAGTTGAAATATGACGAATTGGTCTCGAATTAGAAACTATTTTCTGAGCTTATTTTCGTATTTTATCCGCGTTTAAGCTTTATCGCTGTTTCGAATCAGTGGTCCAGACTCACGAAGTTGCGCAAGAGAAAGCGGTATCATTTGTTGTGGATGGGAACTCTTGATACAAGAAAGAGAAACCAAAATTTATATGCCCCTAAAAAAGTTTGGTTAATTAAAGAATGACGCACCAGAAAGAATCACGGTGGCTCCGGATGAAGACACGTTCACGGTGTTTAAAAAAATGCAGGATGAGTTGAAGATCTCACAAAGCGAACTCATACATACGCAAAGCGTTTTATTTTTACTTCACACACCCTCACCAAGATACGCATTCACTACGTGCTCGTTAGCACGCACATCTTCGGGCGCTCCAGAGGGCGATAACTTTCCCCTTATTAAGTGCGGATGGTAGCGCGGAAAAGACGAGTGTGACCAAAAAATTGTGGGTTGTAAAGGGGGTAATTTTTTAATTTTCCCATTCCCGTTCATTGTTACTGTTAGGGCTATTATGAGCGAGGTATACTTCGTAGCCGTAGATAAGAACGTCCCTTCCTTTCATAGATATGCTCAGGATACTAATGGAAAGGGTTGGCATTGGCAACGTGAACGGAGTTGTTGCTCTGAAGGCGCATATGGGCGAACTGAACTACGAGCTGATAAAAGTGTGAAACCGGCTACTCAACCTTGACTTTTTCTTTTGGCTCTTCTTTAACCTCAAATTCTCCCTTGTACTGCTCCAACAAGCTTATTTCTTTCTCGATAACGTTGATGACGGTCTTCAAGGTTTTAATCCGCATATCGATGGCAGCAGAAGCAAGTTGTGTGGGTTTAGGAACATAACTCTCCAGAGAGCCCGTAATGTCGCTCGCTATGTCCGCAGCAACTTTTAAAGGTACGGTTGCCGTTCCAGCAAGTATCTTTATTGCTTTAGCTAACTCTTTTTCCTCCAACCCTAACTTTTTCTTTCCTTCCATCGCTCATCAATAAAATATATGTGGAGATTGCCATTTAAAAGTTTCGCCCGGTCCAGACGCATGAGATGCGCGATTGCAGGAAGCGGAATGAAGTTTCGTGCTTCGCCAATATCCGTGGCAATGACAACCGATAGGTCCTCGCCAACTCGTTCAACCTCACAAACCTCCTTGAATTTGCCCGCGGAAGGCAGTGGAACAATGACTTCTAATCCGCCTTCCCGCTCCTTTACTTGAATCGGGTTACCCTCAAAGTAGATTTGAGCAGGATCTTCACCATTGAACAATTCATCACCAACCTCGGCAAGCAGCTTTAAACCTTTTACCTCTGACTGAAAGAGTTTGAGCTTTTTTATCGGTAAGGGGTGGAATGCAGCCTCCGATTCTTTTAGATATTTTTCTTGGGCCTCCTTCCACTCTTTGAAGTACGCATCCTGGACTCCCTCAGGGATTACTTTATTCATGATCGCGAGGTCTACGTTGATATCATAGAGATTTGCCAGGAGGTACGTCCTTTTTAAGTTCTGTATGCTAAATGCCTCTGGATTTGCGATTAACCGCAAACTCGTGACTTTTCGGTCTCCGATGATATCTTTCAGTTTTCTGAGAATTTCTAAGAGCGAGATATCTTGCTTAATTACCTCTTTACCCGGCGAGGGCAACCCAACGATGGGCTCCACCAACTTGGCAACACCCACCAGTGGTGCGATCATTTTGATGACTTTCGTCGCCGTGGATCCGAGGAGTGTGGGGAGATAAATATTTTTCAGCGCATCACCCGACGGAACGGTGTCGAGTACAATAACGTCGTAATTATTCGATTCCACGAACGAAACTAACTTCAACAACGAGACAAATTCCGTCATGTTGGGTAGTGCCGCTACTTCATAGGCGAGTATTTCATCCACCCCTTTTGACTTAAAGAGTGAGACGATATATTCCTGTATCACCCCGTATGCCTCGCGTGCCTCTCGTATCGGATCGATTTGAATACCCCACAGCTTATCCATGATCTCGGTAGGGGTGTGATGCACATCGGTTTCAAAAGCGTCAGAGAGCGTATGTGCAGGATCTGAAGAGATAACCAGCGTTTTGTAGCCTAGCTTAGAAAGTTTCAAGGCCGTAGCACTCGAAATGACCGACTTCCCTGCGCCGCCTTTACCGGTATAAAAAATGACTCTCATTTGTTAATCCTCAATTACGACTGTTGAGATACTAATTTTGTGTGTTTCTCCACACACTTCATTCTAAATTACGCACTAATAAAGGAAATACGGAGCTTATCCTGTGAAAGCTGTGCTTTGGCCAATTTCATTGTTTGTGCGGTTTTTACGGTGTGAGAATTTTGACCGCTTCTTTTTAGTTTTCGAAATTAAATTGGGTTCACAAAATCATTAACAGGTGATAAGGAAGTATGCGAAAAATATACATGCTATTACGCCTATAAAAAATCAGTCGTTTGTGGAGTAAATAGAATGGGGGATAATATAGAATCTTCAGGGGTAATATTCTTTTTAGGTGCTGGAGCATCCGATGCTGCGGGGGTCCCTACTACATATAAGTTTGTTGAAAAATTTAGGAAGAGCATAAGCGACCCTGCTAAAGAAAAAACAATTAATCTGATAATCGATACTCTAGAGAAGTCGAAAGGATCAAAGATTGACATTGAACTCTTATTAGAGACGTTAACAAAACTCGAAAGGAAAGATGAAGAACCACTAATATCTTTTTTTGAAGGAGGGGAGTTCATTTTACGCGAGTCATCTCCAATAGAACCATTGATAAAAGATTTGAAAGATTTTATTAAAAACAAAGCTATCGTATCAGAAGAATCAATGAAATATTTGGAACCACTTCTCGGATTCTTGGAAGAGCCTTTAGATATTATATCGGTGAATTATGACACCTGTATAGAGCAATTCTGTAATGTTTACAGACGTGTCTATCAGGATGGTTTTGAACTAGAATGGAATCCAAAGACTTTTGCTAAGGAACACACAGATATTCGTCTTTATAAGTTACATGGTTCGGTAATGTGGTATCAAAGCGACAAGGGAGGATACGTCAAAGTACCAATTAGGACAATGGAAAGTGAAATAGAACTTATTACTCGTGAGAAAGCTATTAACCTCATGCTTTACCCAATGCAAAAGTGGGATTATGCCGAACCGCTTTTAGAACTGCTCGTGGAGATAAGACATCGTCTTGAGTCAGAAATGTGCAAGGTTTTGGTTATCGTGGGATATTCTTTTAGAGATGAACATATCAGAAGGCTGCTCTGGGATGCAGCGAGGAAAAACAAAAAACTCACATATATATTGATAGATCCCAAGGCATATCAGATTTACTCTGATAAACTTAAATATTATGATGATAAAGCAAAAATTCCCTCATCACTGTATGAACGTGTTGTCTGTCTGCCGTATAAATTTGAGAAAGTATTCCCTTCTGTCAAAAATTATTACTTACTCAATCTGCAGAATGGTCTTGGTCGTTATGATTCTTTACGTCAACACGAAACCATTGATGGTGCAAATGTAGACTGGAAGGGTTGCATCCCTGAATTGGTGAATGCAGAATATTGTGAAATAATAGAACACGTACTTGATCGAATTGATGTAACTGAAATTGAAAGTGATGAGAAGTGGAACCTTAATTTGCTACTGAAAATGTTTGTGAATTACTCAGCTACTAACCAAACAGAGATGGAATCTGAATACCTCAAAAAATTAATTAATTTTCTTCGGGTAATCTTTTTAGAAAGAGGGTATGTGGAGGTTTATAGAGAGCCTACATTTCCTC
>CAYUEX010000071.1:0-6651 GCA_964443855.1 uncultured Halobacteria archaeon
GTATCCTGTTTTATTTTCATCTCTCTAAACAATCCGGTAAATATTTCCAATGATTAGCAAGTGTGTTAAACATCCTAAAAACAAAACCCTCGTGACCTGCCCCAACGTTATGATAATTTCCGTCTCAAGAATTCCGTAAAGGCGTCTAACTCTTCCAGCATAAATTCTAACTTCTCATAATCGTCTTCCAGTTCCATGCCTTTCTTGTATTCCAAAAACGAGCGAACGAGCGTAATGACATCTTTTATATCAGCGTCCGCAATCTCTTTTTCCTCGTCAATACAGCACAGAGAGGTCCAGTAAGTCCATGCTTCGTTATCAAAGCCGTACGGATTCAACATACAATGAATGATAAAGCCAATCTGTCCGCCTTTCCACTTAGAAATCGGTATTCGCTCTTCTAATTGCGTCCGGCATTGTGTTGCAATCGCCATAATTTCGCAATTGTCTGGATATTCAGAACCAAAACCAATGTACAGCTCAGGATACGTGTTTCTCAGATCGGTTTCCATCTGCTCTTTTATACTCCGTCCATCCTCCACTTTAACACCGAACTCTACACTTTCTGACTTCTTGAGCACGGTAAACCAGTGGTACGGTTGCGTGAGTTCTTTGAGCTTCGTTTCTACCAGCACGCGAGCTGCATTCAAGTCATCATGCGTACTCGGCACTCTTCGCCCTGCGGGATTGAGCTGGTACACAAACCATCGCTTTGGCATTTGTACAGTGGGGTCCACGGTTATTGCACGCGCGTGTCACGCATGATGGTTTCCATAAGCTGCTTCATTGCTGTTTCGAGCCGTGTCACTTCTTCAGCAGCTTTATCTCTTTTATTCTTGAGTTCCGCCCATTCGTGATATTTTTCATGTGTCAGCAGCGCATGCAACTGCTTTTCCTCGTTTTCAAGGTCATTCAGTCGCTTGATCAGCTCCTCCAGCCGTCTTCTGAGCACGTCCTGCTTACTGATAATCTTCATGAGTGCTCGTTCCACCATGTGTGGGAAATCAGGATCTAACTCAAGATCTTGTTCCTCTTCCAGTGATTTGTTCAACTGCCGCTTCTCTTCCTCAAACGTTTCCCAACTCCTGCTCAGCTCTTCCATTCGCTTTTTGAGTTTTTCGCGTTCAGTTCTGAACAGCGCTTTGTGCGCTTCATTCCAATAGTAGAGATCGTCACTCCCAACGCCCTTCATAGTAAACAGTTAAGGCGGTTTTCGCATAAATAAAACGATGTTGTGCAGGCGGTCATCCTTACTCGATGTCAGCACTGAAATGTGGCGTTTTTGGAAGAGAACAGTCAACGTTTTTTTCTCACCAAAAAATCTGTGGATACACAGCCTTCACAACTTCAAAAATTAGGCATAACGAATGCGCAATTATTTCAGAATAATTATAAAAAAATTGTGGAACATTGGCTATTAAAATTATAAAAATCAGAAAAAATTTTTCATGAGTGGGAGGGTTTTTTAATTAGTAACTGGCATGAAAGTTACCACATGGGTGTACGTAAAAGATACTTCCCTTGAGAAAAACGTCTGGAGGAGGTGAAAAAACGAGAGGTTGAAGTACATAAGAGAAAAAGCATTCTCACTGCGTAAGAAGACCATAATCATCGTTAGCGTGATCTTGGCTGGACTTGTATTGGTTTTGTATGCCACACTTCACAAACACTCTTAATAGACGGTCTCACTGCATTGGAGGAACACGGGGCGCTCTTTGCCGGTGGTCTGATATTGAGCATACTGATCCTCATAATTCTGGAGATAGTGGTACTAGCTCGATTGACTCAGCGCAGTGTTGATGTTCCCAACAAAGACGCAGGCGGGGATCCTCCGGCACGTGTGTCGGCGACCGAAAAAACTAAAATCGCGAACCTTGTTGGCAAGATCAATGCGGTCAATGATACGTTAAAATCCCTAGAACAATCTCAGTGTGCACTGCGGGAGAGTGAAGATCGGTATCGCCGTCTTGTGGAACTTTCCTTTGATGGGATCGGTATTCACAGCGATGGCAAAATCCTCCTGATGAATCCCGCAGGCGCAAACCTGCTTGGTGCGGGCAATCCTGACGAGCTTATCGGCAAGCCACTGCTCGATTTTATTCACCCTGATTATCAGAATTTCGTTCAAGAGCGAATCCAGCATCTAGGGGAAACAGGTGTAGCTCCCCTTAGTGAAGAACAGTTCGTCCGGCTCGACGGTGGCGTTATTGACGCGGAGGCAATGGCAATTCCCATTACGTATCAAAACAAATCCGCGGTGCAACTGGTCTTCCGTGACATCACCGAGCGCAAGGAAGCAGAGAAGGAGCGAGAGAGACTCCTTAAAGAATTGGAGACTAAGAACAAAGAGCTGGAGCTATTCACGTACACCGTTTCTCACGACTTACAGTCGTCTC
The DNA here is from genome assembly GCA_964443855.1 of uncultured Halobacteria archaeon. Taxonomy (GTDB): domain Archaea; phylum Halobacteriota; class Syntropharchaeia; order Alkanophagales; family Methanospirareceae; genus JACGMN01. The sequence goes on from CAYUEX010000071.1 coordinate 2,397, forward strand.
TCATTACCATTCAAGGTTTTACCGGAAGAATCAAAGATTATTTAAAGAGGAACGAGCTGGAAAAAGCAGAAAGTAGTTTTAAACACATAGAAAAAGCCGTTGCCTCGATGGCCGACTTTTTAAAGGACACACTGGAACTCTCTCGCATTGGTCACGTAGCGAATCCACCGGGAGATGTGCCGTTCAGCGAAATTGTTCAGGAAGCACTGGAGCAAACAGCTGAGCAGATAAGAGCGAGCAGTATGGAGGTGGCTATTGCTGAGAATTTCCCGACTGTGCATGTAGACCGAATGAGGATAGTTGAGGTGCTCGTGAATCTGATATCAAACAGCGTAAAGTATAGGGATGGGCAATCCCACCCCAAAATAACCATTGGTCATCGTCGAGAAGGTGCAGAAACTGTCCTCTTTGTGCAAGATAATGGTAGGGGCGTGGACCCAAGCCAGCATGAAAAAGTTTTCGATCTGTTCTACCAAGTGGACAAGAATAGCCAGGGAACAGGAGCAGGTCTCGCCATTGTAAAACGGATAATTGAAGTGCATGACGGTCGAATATGGCTAGAGTCGGAGAAGGGCAACGGATGCACGGTTTATTTCACATTACCGGTGAGTTCGTAACGATGAGATCCAAAATAAGCATACTACGTGGGAACGATGCAGAAAGGAGGGTGTACCTATGAGACTGCGTAAGAAGACACTGATCATCATAGGCCTTACCTTGATCGGGCTCATTTCGATTTTGTATGCTGCTTCAATTACCATTGTAATGAATGGTTTCGTTACACTCGAGGAACAGAATACCCAGCAGAATGTTGAACAAGTTATAAACGCCATTGAGGCGGAAAAGTCCTCTTTAGACTCTCTTGCGTACGATTGGGCTTGCTGGGACGGTACCTACGAGTTTGTTGAGGATCAGAACCCTGAGTATATCGAGTGGAATCTCGTGGATGAAACCTTCGCCGGCGCAAGATTTAACCTTATTATGATCTTCAACTCTTCCGACCAACTTGTTTTTGGTAAAGCCTACGATCTGGACGAGGATAGAGAGATACCAATACCACAGAGTTTTTATGGCCATCTCACATCCAATTCCATCCTTCTCAACCACGAGGACATAGAAAGCACCCTCAAAGGGGTTATTCTTCTTCCTGAAGAACCCATGATCATCTCTTCAAGGCCCATCTTGACCAGTGAAGACGAAGGCCCTATTCGCGGTACACTCATTGTGGGGCGTTTCTTCGATGCTGCGAAAATTGAGGAGTTATCCGCGACAACACAGTCACCACTCAGCATGTATCAGTTCAATGATGATGATCTCCCAACAGACTTCCAGATAGCGCGTTCATCGTTCCTGGAAGGTGAAACTTCTTTCGTCCAGCCGATGGATGCTGATGTTATTGCAGGCTATGCTCTCATAAACGACATATATGGGAAGCCCGCACTCATAACAGGTGTTACCACGCCCAGGGATATTTACGCACAGGGTAAAAACAGCATCTTTTATTTCTTCCTGTTCCTGCTGGCAACCGGTGTCGTGTTTGGCATAGGGGTCATGGTGCTTTTAGAGAAGAATGTACTGTCTCGATTAGCGATACTCAGCAGAGAAGTCAGAAAGATTGGTGAACGTGGTGAACCCTCAGCACATATAGCAGTAGAAGGAAACGATGAATTATCCAGCCTTGGAGAGGGGATCAACGAGATGGTAGAACTGCTGGAGAATTCAATAAAGCAATTGCGCAGAGCGCACGACGAATTAGAAGAAAGGGTTTATGAGCGGACTGCTGAGCTGGAACAAGCCAACGAAGCATTGCAAGCCGAAATCAAAGAGCGTAAAAAACTAATCGTGGAGCTTGAAACAAGGAATGCCGAGATGGAACAGTTCGTCTATACCGTCTCTCACGACTTACAGACGCCTCTTGTTACCATTCAGGGTTTTGCCGGTATGATGCTCGAGGATGTGAAATTGGAAAAGCTAGAGACAGTAGAAAAAAATCTAAAACACATCGAAAAGGCTGCGGGAAGGATGGGCACCTTATTGAAGGACACACTGGAACTCTCTCGCATTGGCCGTGTTGCGAATCCGCCGGAAGAGGTGGCGTATAGTGAAATTGTTCAAGAAGCACTGGAGCAAACAGCGGAACGCATAAAAGCGAATGGCGTTGAAGTATCGGTAGCTGAGGATTTTCCCGCGGTTAACGTAGATCGAAGGAGAATAATCGAGATGCTCGTCAATCTGATTGAAAATAGCATTAACTACCAAGATACGCAGAATCATCCAAAGATAGACTTGGGGTATCAGCCAAATGGCGGAGAAACTGCATTCTTTGTTCGTGATAACGGCATAGGAATTGATTCGAGTCAACACGAGAAGGTGTTCAAATTGTTTTACAAGGAGGATGGTCATAGTCCGGGAACGGGTGTAGGTCTCGCCATTGTGAAACGGATCATTGAGGTGCATGACGGTCGAATATGGCTAGAATCGGAGAAAGGCAAGGGATGCACTGTTTGGTTTACATTACCCGGAGCTTCGTAACCATGAAAGCGAGGGTTCACGTGAGGTAAGTGAAAATAAGAGGACAAAAAGGAGTGGACAAAAAAATGAATGAAGAGAAGATAGTCTTGCTTGTTGAAGACAATGAATCCCATGCAGATCTTATAATGCATATTTTTAAAGGTTTGGATGAGGCTTTAACGGTTCATTGGGTTGAGGATGGAGAGCAGGCGCTCACGTATCTCATCCATAATGGGAAGGACGATCCTGAGGAAAACAGTCAGCGACCTGATTTGGTTCTTCTCGACTTACGAATGCCCAAAATCGACGGTCATGAAGTTCTGCAGGAAATGAAACAATCTGAACAATTAAGAGATATACCCGTGGTGGTACTTACCACGTCAGAAAGCGAACGAGATATGATGCTGGCATATGAAAATCACGCCAATAGCTATCTGGTAAAAACTCTTGATTTCAAAAATTTCTCAAAAATGATAGCAGATCTGGCTTCGTATTGGCTGGTCTTGAACAGACATCCCTGGAGCGAAAAGAAACAAGCGATAAAATTGAAAGCCAAGATAACATAGCGTAAATCAACGCAAAACGCTTTCTGATTATTATTTCCTCGCCGATCTCTTGTTACATCGTCTAATAATCGATCTTTTTCTGTTTCCTTCTTCATGGCAGATCGAATATGCGAGGTAAACTAAAGGACGCGCAATACCGGACCGTGATACCGTCCGTCAAAAGTTTCTCGTCGAGTTCACGTACATTACCTACCTAAAGACCGTAAAAATTCGCATCTGAATGTACGCCCAATGCTTGTCGGATATTAACCTTACTTAACTCGATACGTGTCCGTGTATCGGCTAATAGCTCCTTCCGCTTTTACCGACGAAAGGATTATGATAGTTTTAGGAAGGCTAGCTATTTCAGCTATTTCGGTGGACGTCGAAACAAAAATTTAGGTTTTTGAAACTAAAAATAACCGTCAAATAGGAAAAAAATTCGGTCTACCAAAAGGCATAAGACGGGGGTTTAACCATACGTAACTATCAAGCTAGAACTAGTTGGAACGAGGCCAGAGGAATGAAAATTAAAGCGAACGATAAAATGAATGCGAAGGAGGAAAGCATCATTTCAGTTAAGAAACGTTTCGCGACAGCCTTTGCAGTTAGCATTTTATTCCTAGCTCTTTCGGCGACTGCAAGTGCAGGGACTCTCTATGTGCCGGAGGACTATCCAACGATTCAAGATGCGATCGATAATGTAACGACCGAGAATAGAACGATATTTGTGAATACTTCAGCGTACACAGCAACAGAGACCCTAGCTGTGTGCAGCCTGCAATCAGACATACTCATAACCATAGGGAGTTTAACCTTTGCCGTAACTGATGGAATGCGGATAGAGAGCACGCCATTTAAAGATGGCAATAAAATTAAGGTAAAAGACACAGGAAAGCCCGAGTTCGGTACACAAGATCCAGAACTATACAAGAAACCAAATAAAGGAAAGATCAGCTCAAAAAAAGGTCCAAAAATATACAAGAAACCGATAAAAGGAACGATTACCGTAAACAAAGGTCCGAAGATATACAAGAAGCCAAATAAAGGAACGAACAACGCAGGTGGTAACTTAGATAACGCCAACGGTAACGGTAACGATAAAGGCAATAATGCAGGAGGAGTAGACAAGCCTGACAAGCCAGATAAAGGCAATAATGCAGGAGGAGTAGACAAGCCTGACAAGCCAGATAAAGGCA
>CAYUEX010000071.1:6751-9942 GCA_964443855.1 uncultured Halobacteria archaeon
GATAAAGGCAATAATGCAGGTGGGAATTCAGATAACACCAACGGTAACGATAAAGGCAATAATGCAGGTGGGAATTCAGATAACACCAACGGTAACGATAAAGGCAATAATGCAGGTGGAAACAGCGGCAACAGTGGCAACTCAGGCGGATCAAGTAGCGGCGGCAACAGTGGCAACTCAGGCGGATCAGGGAAGGGAAAGAACAAGTAACTGACTTATTTGCGGATGATTTTTTGCGCTACTCTAACGAACAAACGGGAAATGGTGTAACCAATTTTCCTCTTTTTCTTTTTTTCCTCACGATAGGTTGAGGCAAGAGCAAATTAGTAAATTTGCATGAAGAATACCTTAGACAAGTATCTATCAATTCTTCCTTTGGAGGGCACGAATCAGTACCTCATTCTCCTCATCCGTCCTTACGGAGAAACGGATATGCGAAGGCAAGCCAAAGGACGTGCAATCTCGTACCTGTATGCCCTGCCTTATAAGCTCCTTTTTCATTTCTCGTGCATTACCCACATCGAGAACATAATAGTTTGCATCCGTCTGTATGTCCATTACTTGTTCTATCTTCCCTTTACTTCGTTCTATCCGCTTCTGCGTCTCTATCAAAAAGGCGTCACCTAATGGACCGAGTACCGCAGCACCGACTTGCTGTGCGCATGCGCTCACGCTCCACGGCACTTTTACTTTCTCCATTTCCTTTACGACTGCTTCTGATGCAAGCGCATAGCCAATCCGTACGCCAGGAATAGCGAACGATTTGGTGAGAGACCGCAGAACAATCACGTTTTGTAAAGAGAAATTATGCGCCGGAAACGCATTCGTGACAAAGTCCACGTACGCTTCATCGAGTACCACTAACGCATCAACGCGCTCTGCTGCATATAATACCTGTTTCATTCCCGTTTCACCGAGATACTGCCCGGTAGGATTGTTTGGATTGCAAAGAAAGAGCACATCATCGGTGTTCATCTCGTCTACGATTGATTCGGGATCAATCCGCAGCGCGGGCATTGCTATGCGTTTGATATGCGCACCCATCATCTGCGCCGCGGTTTCGTATTCGCCATAGGTGTGCTGCGGTATGAGCACCCGACTCTTTACAAAGGTAAGTGCCACAAGCTGGATGAGTTCAGAAACACCTGCACCAACCAATACTTTGTTCTCATCACAGCCGAATTTGCGGGCGATCTGCGCTCGTAACGCGTTACATTCAGTGTCTGGATACACACCAATTGCTTCTATTGCATCCGGTATCGCGTCGAAAACGAAATTTGGTGGCCCGTAGGGGTTGAGGTTAACGCTGAAGTCTACGGGCTCAGTCTTCGTATTCCTTACTTTTTCTCCCCCGTGCACACAGGTTTTTAATTCAGCTAACGCAGCTCGCGGTTTGACCAATGTTTATCACCCAAAATCGTTTGACACTAACTATATCTGCCACTCTCCTTTATTATTGCTAGCGGGATCAAGCCTATTCTTCGCAGGGCAATGACGAAATTACAATGAGACTCCAAAATCTTGCAGAAGTGCATTACATGGCCTTATTTCCAGATATTACTAACATAAACGACAGATATTATTTAAACAATAGCATATTAAACAAACGTGGCATAAATACCTTCAGCCTCCTTTAAACCCTTTGATGTTAAAATTACACCTTCCCTATTTTTGTGAATTAGTTTTGACTGTACCATTCTAGTTTCCTCATTATTAATGGATTTTTGATTTTTTGCTTTCACAGCATTTTTAATTTTATCTAGTGGAACTCGTTGAGGATGCATTGAGAATAAAAGAATTAATATTTGTTCTCTAATTTTAAGATTTTCCTCCAAGATTAATATGTCTCCGTCTATTTCTTCCAGCAAGGGCAAGTTAATTTTTGAAATGTGTTCTATTATTTTTACTGCTTTGTCTACATCTGAATCATGATATAGTCTTATCAATTCACAAACTATCCAGTTGCAACAAGTGTAGATGTAGTTAGCATCAATATAGTTGGGAGCAATGTCATCAGATCGATGAGCACCTCCTCTGGAACTCCTTATTTTATAAATAGTTATTAACATTCTTGGCATTATAGTTTTCATGGAAGTATCGAGATCTGCGTTCACTAATCGCTTTTCTAATGCGTTAAGTCTTATTTCCTTAGTTGAAATAATCGTGTTCTCAGAAAGATAGATTAAAATTTGAGCTACAGTTTCTGAAAACGTTCCTGATTTCGATAAAAGCGATCTGTAATCACTATTGATATGATGTCGTCTGATGTCTACGAAATCTTTTAGGAAATCGTCGACAAGAGGGGGGCTTATATGTGTCACGAAACTGGCTTTTAAGTCTTTAAATGGCATATTCCTCTCCGAGACGAGATCCAACGAAACTTATGCCATCTGCTGAAAGTCTCCACGACTTACGTTTTTCTTTTTTACCGGTATCAATTAACAAACCTCTTTCCTTCAATTTAAGAATACTATCGCTTAGATTTTTTGGTGGAACTAGTCTAGCCATTTTATATGCTTCATCTATGTCTTTCATTGTAAATGACTCGGATTCTTTGTATTCTTCGAGATAATAGGCTATAAAAAGAACTTTGTCAGAATGCTTTTTTATATTTGCTTTTTGAATAAATTTGTCTATTGGTGGTACTTCAGTAGTTGGTACAATTTTATCAGCGGTTAAAAGATATTCAACTAAATCTACGATTTCTGATAATACTTCCCGTGATTCATCACTTACTTCCGTTAACTTGCTTCTAATTCGGCCAATTTTTGTAGTTACTGTTTCGTCCATAAGCATCACCCCGATCCTCCTCCCGTCTTGGGTGGTTTTAGTTTAGTCAGCAAGTCATCGAGAAATTTTTCGAGCTTTACTACAGAGATTCTATGCTTTCCTCTAGATACTTGCTCAACCAGGCCCTCTTCTCTTAGATCTTTTATTCTTGCACCTACAACATTTTCTCCCAATCTAAACCCTTCAACAATCTCCTTATTGGTTGCACTATCGTCTTCACTAATCTTCAGCTGCTTCGCGAAGTATTTACCTATGAGGTACAATGCTACAATCTCCTTTTGTGTTAACTTCTCACTGTCGCGACTAACTATCACTGGTTCTCCATTTTTTTTAATTTGGACTATTTCCTTCACTTTTGGCACTACCCGTTCGAACTCCAAATCTTCATCATATATCAATTC
>CAYUEX010000072.1:0-9932 GCA_964443855.1 uncultured Halobacteria archaeon
CGTGAACATCGCAGACGTCTCGTTACAACCAATCGGGAGGTCGAACAAGGCGGTTTCCTTAGGCGACCTGTACGGAAACGAGTTCAAAATCGTCATTCGTGCTATCGAAGGCAGTAAAGAAGCGATAACGGAAAAAATCGGGACGATAACAAACGAACTAGAAACTGCGGGTGGCATGCCGAACTTCTTTGGTATTCAGCGGTTTGGCATGAGCCGTCCGATAACGCATGTGGTGGGAAAACATCTGATACACGGGCAGGTTAAGGAAGCCGTGCTCTCGTACATTTCCGATATCTTCCCTGAGGAGAGCGAGGAGGCGAAGCACGCGCGGAGCTTATGCAAGGATGGCGACCTCAAAGAATGCTTGAAACAAATGCCGCTGTTCTTGCGTTACGAACGAGCGATGCTGAACGAACTGATAAAGAGTGGGGGTGAAGGACTGGGTGAAGCGCAGTTTCGTGCTGCTTTTGCCGTACTACCAAAGAACCTGCGAAAACTGTTCGTGCACGCGTACCAGGCGTATCTCTGCAATTTCGTTCTAAGCCATCGCATGAAGCACGGCCTGCCATTAAACGAGGCTGTGATTGGCGATGTGGTCTGTTTTCACGATGAACGCGGGCTTCCTGACCCTGACAAGGTGGAGAACGTCACTGAGGCTAAGTTAGCGGGGATAAACCGGTTGATAAGGCGGGGACGGGCTTTTGTCACTGCGCCGATCTTTGGTGCTAAAAGCAAGCTTGCCGAGGGTGTGGAAGGTGAATTTGAGCACAACGTGCTTGAAGATGAAGGGGTCGAGTTAACCGATTTTTATCTTGAGAAGCTCCCTGAACTCAGTTCTAAAGGCACACGGAGACCGGTGCTGGTACCCATAACGCTCGATGCAGCAATTAGCGATGACAAACGCACTCCTGGAAGCTGTAAAGCTGTTCTAGAGTTCTTCCTGCCAAAAGGCTCGTATGCGACGGTTCTGTTACGCGAGTACACGAAAAGTTAGGTCTTTAAAGCCCTAAATAGTGAGCAATGAATTATAACAGCTTACAAAAATCCTCAACGCTGATTTCCGCATCTCTCAAAAGTATTCTTAGCAACCCTTTACCAAGAACTTGGTGTTTTGGGATAGTTAACGGTTTCTTGCTCTTGTCTGCGTGTCTCATACGAATATGGCTTCCTTTTTGCCTTACTAACTCCCCCATACACAAATTTTTCAAAAGACTTAACCGCTTTCTCTCCAGAAATAACGGGTAATTTACTCATCTCATCTCGTCGTATTATATCTCTACCGCGACCAGATGATAGCTGAACTCCTGAATCGCATCAAGCCGCTCGACAAGTTCCTCTCTCTGCTCCTCAAGGCAGAGTTCTATCACCTCATGAATATTCTTCAAAGCCTCATCAAGCGTTTGTCCCTGCGTGTAACATCCCTGAAGGAGTGGGCATTCTACCACATAAAACCCATCTTCATCTTTTTCTACAAGAACCGGAACCTGTATTCTTTTCGTTTCAGCCATTTTCGATCCCATTAACTATTTAACCCTGCAGTCACTTAAACTTGCGAGTATACCATGTTTTAATGCCGTATACAAAGCGCTAAACAAGAGATAAAGAGTTATCTCAAACTCGTTTCGCCTTCATCATCTCTTTCCTGGTTAAGAACACCTGCTCGCCCGTATTCACGTCTAAACCTTCAATCCCTCTTCCTTCGATCACGTTCTCTATCGAAACTCGTTTATCACGAAATTCGACGATCTCGCCCTTTTGAAATCCCGGAAGCCGGATCAGAAACGTCACGCGATAAATGTCTTTGCCGTCTTTACGGCCGTACAATTTCCGGCTTTCCGAGAAGCTGCCCCCCAATTTCTTCACCACCGCTCTCGCAATCCTGTAACCGTATTCCGCACTATTGACATAGATATCCAGCCCCTCTTTCAAGAGCTGCTCTTTAGACACAAAATCGTCCTCGTCCAAGACCGAATACGCGAGTTCTTCCGCTTTTGCGAGTTCTTTCTCGGTTGGCACTCGATAATCAGCTCGTATCTGCACGATAGCCGCATAATAACCACCCGCTATCCTGCTACACCGTTCACAGGTCTCTCGTTTTAAAATGACCGTAATTTCGCCGTGTTCCTCTATGTCCACGCCCTGTATTACCGTCTTTGCCGTTAGAGCTACCTGTGCGGTACGTTCATTCTCTGAAAGCGCTATTCGTAACTCGGGTATCTCAACGGCACAATCGGACCCGTATTTTTTTCGTATTGCTCTCCGTACCGCATCCTCAACCACGGCCTCGATGCTCGTCCGCTCCTTACCTTTAAAATAACTGCCACAATGCGTGCACACATTCAGGCTTACCGCTACGCTTGCAGGCTCAAGGAGCGTTATCTCTTGCCGGAAGCAGTCTTTACAAACCGCATCGAAGAGTTCATCGGTCTCTTTACCGCATTTCGGGCAGAATTTACGCCATTTGTCACGCGGTTGCGCTTTCTTTTGCTCGGTCATTGATCGGCACCCACCATCGTGAAGTCGTGTATTACGGTGCACGGATACTTTATTAGTATCATAGCAAATTTACTATTAGACGGTTGCGTGTTTATTTATCACGTGCACACCGGGATACATGCATGGGAACGAGCCATGACTGAAGCGATCGATTACCGCGAAATAGGACTGAAAGCAGGGTTGGAGATACACCAGCAGTTAGACACGGCAACAAAACTCTTCTGTAACTGCCCCACCACGCTACGGGACAAGAAGGACTCGACATTTGCATTCAAGCGGTATCTGCGAGCGTCAAAGAGCGAAATGGGCAAGGTGGATCGAGCGGCACGAGAGGAAGCGAAATACGGCCGGACGTTCCTGTACAAAGGCTATGACAGCACGTGCTTGGTGGAAAATGACGAAGAGCCGCCGAGTGAGTTGAATCAGGAAGCGGTTAATATCTCGTTGGAAGTTGCGCTGCTGCTGGCCATGAATCTCGTGGACGAGATCCACACCATGCGGAAGATTGTTATCGACGGCTCGAACACCTGCGGATTCCAGAGGACCGCGTTAATTGCGACCGATGGCGTGCTCGTGACCGATGAGGGGCCTGTCCGAGTGGATTCGCTCTGTCTGGAGGAAGATGCAGCGCAGAAGATAGAGACCGATGGAAGCGCTGTAGGGTATTCGCTAGACCGGCTGGGCATACCACTGGTCGAGATCGGCACGGCGCCGGACATTCGAACGCCGGAGCAAGCGGTGAACGCGGCTGAGCAGCTTGGCATGATATTGCGCTCCACCGGCAAGGTGAAACGCGGATTGGGAACCATCCGCCAGGACGTTAACATTTCGATAGCAGCAGGTGCTCGTGTGGAGATAAAGGGCGTTCAGAACCTGAGACTGATCGGCGACATCGTGGAAAATGAAATCACGCGACAGTTAACGCTTATCGAGCTAAGGGGAAAGTTAAAGAAACGCGGCGCGAAGGTAGAGCACCGCATTGAGGTTTTATCCGGCATCTTCGAGGCGACGGCGTCGCGTGTAATTCAAAAAGTCGGCGGTAACGTGTTTGGTGTGTGTCTGCGTGGCTTTGCGGGTGTTCTCGGGACGGAAGTCCAACCAGAACGGCGGTTTGGCACCGAGTTATCGGATTTCGCGGCGAAGTACGGTGCGGGCTTGATGCACACTGATGAGCTGCCTGCGTATGGCATTACGGAGGCTGAAGTGGCGCACGTGAAGCGAACCTTTGACGCTACCGAGGACGATTGCGTGGTGATCGTTGCGGCGAGACGAGCGCGTGCGGAGAACGCGTTGCATGCCGTGCTGGAACGAGCTGAGGTTGCATTGGGAGAGATACCGGAAGAAACGAGAAGAGCGCTGCCCAACGGCAGTAGCGCATACTTGCGACCGTTACCGGGCGCTGCACGGATGTACCCGGAAACCGACGTGCCACCGGTCGAACTGGAGGAGCAGCGACTGAGCACCATAAAAACCAATCTTCCTGAGACGTTCGAGCACCGGAAGACACGCTATACGGAAACGTTTGACTTAAATGACGAGCTTGCGAATAAAATTGCTCGTGACGTTAATTTCTCGCTGTTCGAGCAGATAATGAACGCGTATAAAGCCGTCGTACCGCCAACGTTAGTGGTACGCACATTAACGGATACGTTAGTCGAGCTGGTGCACGAGGGGATCGATGTGGAGCCGTTAGAAGACCACCATTTCGAGGCGATATTCACGCACCTCGCCGCGAATGCGTTTGCGAAGGAGGCGGTACCCGATATTGTCAAATTCCTGGCCCAAAAACCGAAACTCGGCGTCGAAAAGGCAGTAGCGGAACTGGGGCTGAGCACGGGCACACACGAGGTCGAAAAGCTTATTGAGGATATCGTGCTTGCAAGGAAGGAGTTCATACGCGAGAAGGGTGATCGAGCCGTGGGGCCCTTGATGGGCGTGGTCATGAAGGAATTACGGGGAAAAGTGGATGGGAAGGTACTCAATAAGATCCTAGTCGAGAAGGTGAAAGCAGTTCTGGAAGAAGGGTGACGTGCCCCTGTCGTTACTCGTGCGGTATCTAACTCTATCTATCTATTTCTTGATCCCGTTGATGAGAAACAAACTCGCAAACGCTTTATTCTGGGTATCAAATAGTTTATCACCGTCAATGCCCAGAAAATACTGCGTGTGCACCTCCTCAAACCGGAGCGCACTGTACTCGACCATCGCTCGAAGGTTTTTATGCTTCATCCGTCGGAAATACGAGCCTTCTTTTGCGTAATGGCCTTTGAAATAGCCTGATTCTGGATTTAACAGCATAACCACTAAGCTCCCTTTGGGTTGCAAAACTCGCGCTGCTTCATCGAGTGCCGCTTTGTAATCGTCCATGAATTCCAGGCTCGTCACAAAGATAACCGCATCAAATGACGCGTTACGAAACGGTAATGCGGCCGCATCAGCGCGGCAATACGTATTGGTCGTTCGTGCTCGCGCAGCCTCAAGCATTTTCGCATCCCTATCAACGCCACTGATAGCCAATTCTGCTAATTTCTGCTCGAAGGTGCCGATACCGCAGCCCACATCCAGGATGTGCCGTCGCCCTGCCAACGCTTTGCGGAGATAATCCGCTTCCTTTGTCATTAAACGGTCGCCAAAGCTACTTTCACAAAATCGGCTGTACTTTTCTACCACACTTACCATGCTTTGTTTTGGTTTACTCACGTTTAGAATGCACTCATATCTTTCTCCATTTCTCCATCTACAGTGAGAATATACCTGACAGATACACCACAACCGTTAGCGCCAACGAGACCGCGCCGAGCACCATGCCGCCAAGGGTGTAGCAGCGATAGCCCGCCACAGGGGTCAGATCGGCAAGCTCGGTCACGGTCCAGAAATAAGCGTCATTAGCATGCGATACTAAAAAAGTACCCGAGGCCATGGACAGCAGCGCGAGTTCCAGAGGTAAGCCGAGTTCAGGCAGTATCGGCAAGAGGATACTGGGCACGATCAGAAACGTCACGAGCCGCGAGCCCTGCACGGTCTGAATAGCAGCGGCGACCAGGAACGGAATGACGATCGCGGGCAGGCCAGATCGTATGACCATGGCGCCGATCTCCTGACCCACGCCAGTCATTGCTAAGGTAGCGCCAAGTGCACCGCCAGCGCACAAGACCATGAGAATGCCACCGCCTCGGTGTACCGCTTCGCGTGTCCACTGGTTGACGTTATCGCGTCCGAACCCACGAGCCGCAATAAACACGAGCAAAACGCCGAGCAGCAAGGCGATGTTCGGCTCGCCCACGAAATCGAGCAGTGGCAGCGGCAGAACAAGCTTCGAGAATATCAGTGCTAATGGCACGACAATAGGCGGATATGCCCGTAATCTGCTTGTTCGCGCTTGTTGCGTTTCTGCGGTAGTCGTTGTTGGGACACCACCGAGCCTGCAAAACCGCTGCGCGTACCAATAGCCTGCAATAGACGTCGGGATTGCGATCAAAAGCCCGAGCAGCACGATATCCGTACCCACCACGCCAAGCTCGTTTGCCGCGGAATACACGCCCGGCGATGGGTAGATAAGCTCGTAAGATGCGAGTGAGCCGAGACTGAGCGAGGTCGCCGCGACACCGATCGGAATCCGCTGCTTGGCGGCGATCTCCCGTGCGATTGGTATGAAGATCACGTAGGCTAAGATGCAGCACATCACCGGGATCGCCACGAGGAACCCGAGCACATTTAATGCCAGAATAGGTCTTTTTGAGATCCGGATAATATCATCGGTAATGACCGACGTCCCGCCAATGCCGTCTAAGACCATGCCGATGATACTACCGCAGACGATGATAATCCCCAGCTGGTACATCACTCTGCTCATGCCTGTTACAATTGATTCGAGCCCTTCAAACGGTTTTGCAGCTACAATAGCAACGAACAACGAGACAGCAAGCAAACTCAGGAACGGATTGACCCGTAATTTCGTCGTCAGCACCAGGATGAGGACCAAAGCAAACAGAAAAATGAGGAGCGGCGTCATTTATTTATTGCATCGTTGTCATTAGGGTTTTAAATAATAAGGGGCTCTCGACCTCTGACCAGTTTTGGTACATGCTTTTTGAAAGGTGTTATTTTGGATCAGTAGAACCTTTTTCTAAACGGTTTGAATTTTCGATCGAACCTTTCTACAACTCCAATTCCTCCAACGTCTTCACGATATTCTTCTCCAGCTCCAGTATCTTTCCCTTGATTACGTCAGGCTTTTCGTACTGCACCTCTACGTATTCGATCTCTTTGTATTTTGAAATGCTTAGATCGTACTCGTTGGCTTTGATCTCCTCAATGGGCACGAAGAAGCATTTCGCTTTCCTGTCTTCGAACTTCTCGGTCTCTCTTTTTTTGAACTGCTCGATAATATCAGGGATGTCCCCGTTGCCATTTGCACCAGCGCTTTTCGATGGCCGTCCGCGAAATGCTCACTCAACTTCAGCACTATAAGGCGGTTACGCGGCCTATGCCTATCTACGATGCGAGTATCAATCTTAACCTCCTGTGGATCTCGTCTTTTGCTATAAAGGTCGCCCCTTCGTCTCAGATCCTCTTGACTGAACGGCCCGCTCACTTTTCGTTCAATGCCATCCTCATCTATTAGCCGCCAGACCCTACCATTTGTCAAGAATATCGGGATCTTCCGATTAATCTGACTCTCGATATCGCCCGCGTACGTTCGTGCCTGAATCCTGCCTGATTCTTCATCCTTGGAATACCGTTTCGATTCGATAATAGCCACTACCGAGAAATCCTCATCTAAAAGCACATAATCGATGTATCGGTCGCCTTCTTCAACAGCACCGTCAAATGTCACAAAATCCTTCTTATTGAAGTCAGATTTGACAGAATTAACTTCTTCCTTAATGTATTTTGCGAGCCAGTCTCGTTTCTTTAACTCAGGATCAATATACTTCTTTCTCGTTCGATGTTCGTTCATCAATTGCAAGAGATTGGCTGCATCCGAAACCATAATGGAACATCCATAGCTATCGTATATAAACATTCCTATTTTAGTCAAAAACTTTCAAAGCTCTCTAAGCTCTTGTGGACCTTGACTCATAGCTCTTCTGCGTTGATAAAGTCTGAAAGATCGCCACGATGCACTGCCTCCCTTGCCATCCTTAGCATCACCTCTTCATCGCTCGTTAGCGCAGAATCATCCACAAGCTCAGCTAGAACCACTTTGATATATTCCACATCCTGCCTCAAAATCCTTATCTCTTCTTCCAAAGCCATGCTTGACTGTTACTCCACTCTATTTGAATCAAACCTCTTTGTACAAGATAAATGGTATCCTTTTTCAGTACTTCCGAGCGATCCTACTTCCGCGAGCTAGTTATAGGGTGAATAACCCCTCCAGTGCTGCAACCTCATCGAACTCGCGCTTCTCCCGCTTGCCCAAATCACACATCATGAGCACCACCTCCGACAATAGCTTGAGCATATGCGCTTAAAAGCTTTGCGAATCGGCACGTAACTGCTCAAGAAACTGACCACAAACGAGCAGTTCACTAACTCCTGTACCTGCGTAGCGTCTGATTGGCTCTCCGTTCGGGTACCAAAAGCCGAACTGCACCGTGTTACTAGGGACTAGGTAAACAAACAATGCCGTCGCGTTATTTAAGGAGGTAATATAAAGGGGTAACCTTAACCTATTATCACCCACAACTGTTAGTTAGAACGGTCATAAGAGGAAAAGAGAAATGGCACGAGCAAAATTGTGCGGTGCGGAAATCGTAGTTGAGGAGTTAAAGAATGAAGGAGTGGAAGTAGCCTTTGGCATTCCCGGTGGCGTTCTGTTAGACTTATACGAGGTGCTATATACGGAAGATGCCTTGCGGCATATCTTAATGCGGCATGAGCAATGTGCGGCACACGCGGCTGACGGCTATGCGCGCGTGGCAGGAAAGACCGGTGTGTGTATCGCCACGTCAGGTCCCGGCGCTACGAATCTTGTTACCGGGCTGGCAAATGCAAGCATGGATTCTGCACCCGTCGTGGCGTTGACCGGGCAGGTGCCAACCTCGGCAATAGGGAGCAATGCATTCCAGGAAGCGAGCACCTTCACCATCACCATGCCCGTGACGAAGCATAATTTCCTCGTTAAGCGCACTGAAGACTTGCCCAAGATCATTCACAATGCGTTCCATATCGCCAATACGGGTAGAAAAGGCGTCGTTTTGGTCGATCTGCCAAAAGATATCTTGGCAACGAGGGTTGCGGTCGATTTACATCCAAAGGAGACCTTCGCGGGCTATAAGCCGAACATCAAACCGAATCGAGTCCAGATAAAGAGAGCGACCGAGGCCTTAGTAAACGCAGAACGACCGCTCATATTAGCCGGTGGCGGCGTTATCACTGCTGGTGCGACGGAAGAGTTACGTCATTTGGCGGAATTCCTCGGCGCGCCTGTCGTAACCACGCTTCTCGGTAAAGGCGCCATTCCCGAGGATCATCCCTTCGCCCTGGGCATGGCCGGCATGCACGGACGCATCTACGCGAATAAAGCGATTTATGAATGCGATGCCTTACTCGCCGTCGGCACACGGTTCAGCGACCGGTTAACCGGCTGGCAACTGGACCAGTTTGCGCCCGAGGCGACGTTGATACACGTCGATATCGACGCAGCGGAGATAAACAAGAACATTCAGGTGGATATTCCGATCCAGGGCGACGCGAAGCTTGCGCTTGGCGATATCATCAAATGGCTGGAGAAGAAGAGAATCACAGATACAAACGGAAGCGTGTGGGTGCAGCGGATACGGGAGATGCATGCGGCCTGTGACGACTGCATAAAGGATGTACGGCGAGAAGGGACCTCCATTTCGGATATGTACATAAAGGAGCTGAATAGAATCCTGGATAACGATGTCATCGTCACCACGGAAGTGGGGCAGTGCCAGATGTTCGCAGCGCATTATTACATGACGAAGAAACCGCGCACGTTTATCTCTTCCGGCGGGCTGGGAACGATGGGTTTTGGATTCCCGGCAGCGATCGGCGCGAAAGTTGCGGCGCCAGATAAGCACGTCGTGGACATCGCCGGTGACGGCAGTTTCCTGATGACCTGTCAGGATCTGGCGACCTGCGTTGAGAACGACATACCGGTTGTCGTCTGCATCTTTGACAATCGATATCTGGGAATGGTGCGCCAGTGGCAGGAGCTGTTCTTCGATAAGCGATACTCGAATACCTGCTTGGGCTCGACCCCGGATTTCGTGAAGCTTGCCGAAGCGTTTGGCTGCTATGGCGAGCGTGTGGAGAAGCCGGAAGCGTTGAAGGACGCATTACATAACGCATTCGAGTCTGGTAAGCCCGCAGTTATTGACATGATCGTGGGTAAAGAGGATAAGATACTGCCTATGATCCCCCCGGGTGGCGGTTTACTCGCAATGGTAGGCACGGAGCAATGC
>CAYUEX010000073.1:0-9915 GCA_964443855.1 uncultured Halobacteria archaeon
GCTTTTACCCATCCGCTTCGCTAATAACGCTTGACCAATCGTATTGTTCAACTTATGGGCACCACCATGAACGAGGTCTTCCCGTTTAAGGTAGAGTTTGGTACCAAACAGATCAGAAAGCCGCGTGCAGAAGTAAAGGGGGGTTGGTCGGCCGGCAAACGTCCTCAAATAATAGTCTAACTCATTCTTGAATTGTTCGTCCTTACTGTGGCGAAGGTACGCATCCTCAAGCTCCTCCAACGCGTGCATTAAGACCTCAGGGACGAATTGCCCGCCGTATTCACCAAATTTTCCCGCTTTTGGATATTCGCCTATGTACATCGCGCATTCCTCACGAATTGAAACACCTTCTCCTTGCTTTTTCTACCACCTGACGATTCCACGCCGCTTGCAACGTCCACTCCATACGGATTAACCTCTTTTATCGCTTCTTCTACGTTCTCGGGCTTTAAACCCCCGGAGAGAATCACCGGGATAGTGCTCTGCTCCACAATCTCCCTGCTCGTTTCCCAGCTGTGCGTTTTACCCGTCCCGCCAATCTGAGCAGAAAAGGTATCAAGAAGAATAAAGTCCACATAATCCTCTTCTGGCATACCGCCATGAATCGTTCCGTTTTCAGCTACATGCACGGTTTTTATCACTTTCACCTCGGGAAGTGCTTCACGGACAGCCTTCAAAAGCTTATTCGATTCAAATCCATGCAGCTGCACACCAAACGGCCCAATCCTTCTAACCACGGTTTCCACTTCCTCCACAGAACTCGGACAGAGAACAACGACAACATCTATATCG
This sequence comes from uncultured Halobacteria archaeon, assembly GCA_964443855.1. GTDB lineage: Archaea > Halobacteriota > Syntropharchaeia > Alkanophagales > Methanospirareceae > JACGMN01. The sequence goes on from CAYUEX010000073.1 coordinate 793, forward strand.
TCGCCTATTTCTTTTGCGATCTCCTCCGCTTCATCCAAGCGTATTTTCCGTGGCGTTTCAACCGGCACATCCACGATCATGCCGAGCATATCCGCCCCACTCTCTGCTACAAGATGGGCATCCTCCTTATTCGTGACACCGCAAATCTTTATCTTCACTCCGCCAGACATGATTGTATGAGCTCCTTTGGATTCTGTGACCTCATCAACGCAGTTCCAATGAGGAGAGCATTCGCGCCACAGGCAAATAAATAGCTTGCATCTGCCGGTGTCTTAACCCCGGACTCACTTATCAGTATTCTATCCTTTGGCACATACTCCGCAAGTTCTGCCGTTGTTTCGAGATCTATGGTAAACGTCCTCAGGTTTCGGTTATTAATGCCAATGAGTTTTGCACCGGCATTCAACGCTTTTTCTATCTCCTCTGCCGAGTGGCATTCAACCAACGCCTCCAACCCCAGATCATCCACGACATCCAGCAACGTTTCCACGAGCGATATGCCTTCAATGAGCAGTAGTGCATCCGCACCATAGCCAAAACTCTCCCAAACTTGGTGTTCATCCAGAACAAAATCCTTGTAGAGCACGGGAATATTCGCGCGCTCTTTCACCAATGACACATTTTCAACAGCCCCGCCAAAATGAGAAGAAGTGAGAACAGATAGTGCTGTTGCACCGCCTTCCTCATAGTCACGTGCTAATGATAAAATGTCTCTAGTTCCTATAAGGTCACCCTCACTCGGTGACCGCGGCTTTATCTCTGTTATTATCGCCTTATCCTTTCTCTTAATCGCATCTGATAACCGGAGGACATTACTCTTTCGTTCAGGTATTTTCTCCTTTTTCCTCCTGTCAACCGCTATTTTCGTGTCCTTGACTATTCTATCTATTAACTCGTTCAAGTCTTGACTCATCTCCTGAAAACCGGATTAAATCTTCAAGTTTTCTGTATGCCTCGCCTGAATCTATGGAATGAGCAGCAAGCTCGAAACCTTCTTTTAAGTCTCCCGCAAGTCCACCTACAACCAAGGCGGCTGCAGCATTCATCAAAACGGCATTCCGCTTCGCTCCTTTGCGACCTTTCAAAATATCAATCGCAATTCTCACATTCGCTTCCGCATCGCCTCCCTCTATTTCTCCTACCTTCGCTCGTTCCAATCCCAAATCTTCCGGTACGATGCGGTAGGTTATTACCTTCCCGTCTTTGAGTTCCGCTATTATGGTCTCGCCAATCGGCGAAATTTCATCCAAGCCATCCAATCCATGAGCGACTATTGCATGCTGCACGCCAAGACCTGCTAACACGTTTGCGACTTTTTCTACGAGCGAACCATCGTAAACGCCGACCACTTGCGCTTGTACCTTCGCCGGATTTGCCAGCGGACCTAGAATGTTGAATACCGTTCGTATCCCAATCTCCCTTCGCGGTTCCAACGCATATTTCATCGCAGGATGAAACACCGGAGCGAACATAAAACCCATTCCAACGTTTTCCACACATGAACACACCTTCGCCGGCTCAAGCGTTAAATCAAGACCCAGCGCTTCAAGAACGTCTGCAGAACCCGCTTTTGATGTGACTGCCCTATTTCCATGCTTTGCCACGACGAGTCCGGCACCAGCAGCGACAAAGGCTGAAATGGTGCTGATATTAAAGGTATTTATACTATCGCCGCCGGTTCCACAGGTATCCACCATCACCCCCTCCACTTTAGGAGAAATCACCGACGCATAGCGGAGCATTGCATGAACAAACGCAACGATCTCCTCAACGGTCTCCCCTTTCATCCTCAGTGCGGTTAAAAAGGCTGCTATTTGCGCATTTGTCGCTTTACCGCCCATGATTTCTTCCATCACAAGCTTTGCTTCCTCGGATTCAAGGTCTTTTCTTTCCACAACCTTCGTGATAGCTTCTTTTATCATTTTTCATCGAGAAAATTTTCAATGAGCTTCTTCCCGTCTTCGGTCAATATAGATTCAGGATGGAATTGCACACCCTCTACAGGAAGCGCTCTATGCCGTATCCCCATTATCTCTCCGTCTTCTGCTCGTGCGGACACCTGTAAGCACGACGGAAAATCATCTTCGGAAACCATGAGCGAATGATACCGCGTTGCGTGAAAGGGATTCTTCAGCCCCTTAAATGCCCCTTTTGAATCATGGCGTATTAGCGAAACTTTCCCATGCATTAACTTCCGCGCATAGCCTATTTTAGCACCGAAGACATGGCCTATTACTTGGTGCCCTAAGCAGACCCCAAGAATAGGGATTTTCAAACCAAACTTCTTTACTACCTCTTCAGAAATTCCTGCCCGTTCAGGTCTCCCGGGACCAGGAGAAATGATAATTCGATCTGCGTCGATCTCCTCCAACTCGTTCATGGCCACATCATTTCTCCTCACGACTACCTCCGCACCACGTTCTCCAACGTACTGCACGAGATTGTACACGAAGGAATCGTAGTTATCAATCACCAGTACGTTCATTCTCCCTCCATAGTGCTTATTAACGCACGCAATTTGTTCTCAGTCTCGAAAAATTCCAGCTCAGGAACCGAATCTGCCACGATACCTGCACCGGCCTGGAAATATGCCTTCCCACCAACGGTGAACATGGTTCTAATCGTGATGGCAAAATCGAGATTGCCCGAGAAGTCGAAATAGCCAACGCCGCCGGCATAAATGCCTCTTCTACTCTTCTCCGTCTCTTCGATTATCTCCATCGCCCGTATCTTCGGTGCTCCGGAGACCGTGCCTGCGGGAAAAGAGCTACGAAAAACGTCAAAGGCATTCTTACCTTCGTCTAATTCCGCAGTTATATTTGAGACGATATGCTGGACGTGCGAATACTTCTCAATACTCATCAGATCGGTTACTTCAACGCTTCCTGACTGAGCAACCCGTCCAAGATCATTCCTGCCAAGGTCTACTAACATGACATGTTCAGCCCGCTCTTTTTCGTCGAGAAGCATATCGACTTTGAGTAATTCATCCTCTTCGCTCGTTCTTCCCCTCTTTCTCGTTCCGGCAAGCGGTCTCAGCGTTAATATGCCATCTCTGAGCCGTACAAGCATCTCAGGAGATGAGCCCACTACGATATTGTCGAAATCCAGAAAGAACATGTACGGAGAGGGATTTGTTGCACGAAGCGTCTTGTAAAAATCTAACGGATCGCCACGGTAGTTCGCTTCAACCCGTCTTGAGATGACTACCTGGAATATATCCCCTTCTCTGATGTACTCCTTGGCTCTTGCGACGCCTTCTTCAAATTCCTCTTTGCTCATCTCTGAATGAATAGAAGACACGGCAAAGCCATCAACCTCTCTTTCTTCTCCTTGCTCTACGAGGTCCTCAATTCTGGTAGTCTCCTTTTTGTACGCTACAAGAATCACTTCATTTCTGAGATGATCGAAGCAGAGCAAGTAGGTGGGAATGATGAAGTGCGCGTCGGGACATTCTAACGTATCAGGACGTGTAGAAGGGAGCTTTTCAAAAAATCTAACAATATCATACGCGAAGAATCCTACAAGACCGCCGGAGAATGGCAATGTTCCCACTCTTCCACAGTCAAAGGAACTCAGCACGCGCGCCATCTCCTCGTAGGGGTCGTCAACGTTGTAACGCTCTCCGTTAATCTCTACCTCCCCACCTTTGGCTTTGAATTCCAATATCGGATCGAAACCGATGAACGAATACCTCGCTATCTTCTCCTTACCCTCTACCGATTCGAGCAGGAAACTCTTATCAAAGACGTTTCTTATCTTTGAAAAAACTTCAAGAGGGGTGAATGGAATGTTCACCCGTCTTACGCTGTTCGTTAACGTTCTCTTTTCCATCTACCTACCTGTTTATTCTATTTTCGGCAAGTGCTCCAATGCTTGTTTCACCAACTCTGCGGGATACTCGTAATCCACGAGCTTGCCCTGAAGGAACACATCGTATGCCCCTAAGTCGAAATGCCCGTGGCCGCTGTTGTTGAAGAAAATCACTTCTTCTTTTCCTTCCTCTTTGCATCGCAACGCTTCATCGATAACCGCTTTCACTTCGTGCGCGGATTCCGGCGCTATGATATGCCCTTCCGTCTCGGCGAACAATTTCGCAGCCTTGAAAACCTCGGTTTGATGGTATGCCGCCGCGCCGATATAGCCGTCCTTCACTAACTTGCACAGTAACGGAGCATCGCCGTGGTATCGCAACCCGCCTGCGTGAATTGGTGGCGGAATAAAAGTATGCCCCAGAGTGAACATCTTTAGTATGGGCGCCATCCCTGCGGTATCTCCGTAGTCATAGAGATAAAGCCCCTTGGTCAGCGTTGGGCAGGACATCGGCTCACACGCAACGATTTTGAGGTCTGGCTTTTTACCGTTGAGCTTATCCGCGACGAACGGGAACGTAGCCCCACTGAAGTTACTGCCGCCTCCGACGTTGCCGCAGATAAAATCGGGATACTCGTCGATCATCTCAAACGCCTTCTTCGCCTCCAAACCAATTACCGTTTGGTGGAGGCAGACGTGATTCAAAACCGACCCAATAGCGTAGTTCACATTATCGTGCGTGGCTGCATCCTCTACCGCTTCTGAAATGGCCATCCCTAAACTACCCGTTGTATTGGGATCCTCTGCTAACATTTTCTTTCCGAATTCCGTATTCTTGCTTGGACTTCGGTACAATTCACCATTCCAGGTCTCCATCATCACCCTTCGGTACGGTTTCTGGTCGTAACTTGCACCCACCATGTAGACCGTAGCCTTCAACCCGAACAGCATAGCGCCAAACGAAAGCGCTGAGCCCCACTGCCCTGCTCCCGTTTCTGTTGCTAATCGCTCTACCCCCTCCTTCATGTTATAGTACGCTTGTGCAACGGCAGTGTTTGGCTTGTGGCTCCCGGGCGGGCTCACACCCTCCCACTTGTAATAAATCCTCGCGGGCGTTCCCAGTTTCTCCTCCAATCGCTTCGCTCGGTACAATGGCGTCGGTCTCCAGAGCCGGTAAATCTCCCTTACTTCCTCCGGTATAGGGATCCATCGCTCTGTAGTCATCTCTTGCCGTACGATCTCCATCGGAAAGATGGGCGCGAAATCTTCGGGTCTTGCGGGCTCCTTCGTCATCGGATTGAGTGGTGGCTCTGGTAGTGAAGGCATGTCTGCCTGTATATTGTACCACTCCTTTGGGATTTCTTCCTCATCCAGTATTATCTTCGCTTTTGTGCTCATGTTATCACCTTAGTGTTCATTAATGTACGTAAAAGTATAAAAATGTACATGGTTGAATCTGGCTAGGGTGCTACCTCACCTGATTATCTGACTAGGAGTTAGGCGCCCCAGCTATCCCCTGCTTTTTAAAAGCTACACCAAAGCCTCTGCCAATTCTGCTATTGGCACACGAATCTGCTTCATCGTGTCACGGTTCCTTACCGTCACCGTATCGTCTTCCAACGTATCGTAATCGATGGTAACGCAATACGGTGTGCCAATTTCGTCCTGGCGACGATACCGCTTACCGATGCTGCCTGAGGTATCATACTCAACAAAGAACGAGGCATCCCGAAGCTGCCCAAACACTTCCTGCGCCTTAGCCTTCAACTCCTCACGGTTGAGTAAGGGAAACACCGCCACCTGTATTGGAGCAATATCGCTGTTGAACCGCAGTACGCGCCGGGTTTCCTTCTCCAGTTGCTCCTCGTAAAAGGCACTCTCCAGCAATGCGTAAATGATTCGATCAAGACCAAATGAAGGCTCAATAACGTGTGGGACAACCTTTCCCGCCTCGGTATGCACACGCAGGTCAACGTTCAAGGACGAGGCGTGCGCCGAAAGATCGTAATCACCGCGATCTGCAATACCAACGATCTCCATCCAGCCGTACTTATCGCTCAGGAACTCGGCATCCCAGCAATCAGTGGCGTAATGCGCCATCTCATCCTTCTCATGTTGCCTGAAGTGCAATCGTTCCCGTGAGAGCCCAATGCGCTCCAGGAACTCGTCCACGCGAGCGATATGATAGCCCAGGTACTCATTGGCAATGATTCCGCGACTAACAGCATCACCAACGGTCGTTTCTAACGGCTCGCCCTCGTTCGGGACGAACGGCAGCGTTCTGTTCTTCACGTCATCAAATCGCGGATGAGTGCTTTTCTCCACCGGGTCCACAAAGAGTTCCACCTCAGCCATGGTGAACTCACGCAGCCGAATAAGGCTCTGTCGTGGCGATATCTCGTTTCGGTAAGCCTTGCCGATCTGCATAATGCCGAATGGCAATTTATCACGATTAAACTTCAGTAACCGTTGAAAATTGATGAACATGCCCTGTGCTGTTTCAGGTCTCAAATAACCCTCACTTTTCCGAGCCGCCTGTTCATCACTGTCTTCTTTAGTCACCCCGATACGCGTTTGGAACATTAATTTAAATTCGCCCGATGGTTCAAGCTCGCCACCACATTCAGGGCATGGTACGCCCACATGAACGCTATCATCTACTCGAAACACGCTCTTGCAGCGTTTACACACTACTGCAGGATCGGTAAAACACTCGACATGCCCGGACGATTCGAATATCGCACGCGGTGCGATCGTAGTCGTCTCGATTTCGTAAAAGCCCTCGCGTCGGTAAAAATCACGCCATTTTTGCTCGACACGCCGTTTGAGCATTGCGCCTAACGGTCCGTAATCGTAAAATCCCGCTGTACCACCATAAATCTCAAATGCCTGCCAAATAAAGCCTCTCCGACGAGCGAGCTCTGCTGTTACATCCTTCTTTCCTTCTTTTCCTGCTCCTACCATCTCTCTTGTTCAAATGCTCTCCTGCTTTTAAAAACAGTATGTCTTCGTAACATAAGAAAATAAGAGACATTCGGATTGTACCGCGTCTCTCGCTGCTTAAAAAGCCCTACGACGTCACTCACACATCCGACTGCGCCTTATAATAAAACCCTCAGAAGATCTCTATCAATAAGCATCCCAATCAATTTACCTCGTGCAGACACCATGGGGAGTTGATCGAACGGACCCTTCCTCATCATCTGTGCGCAGGTGCTCACCCCGAAATTACGAGTTGCGGTAATAACGTCCTTTACCATGACGTCCTTAACCAGCTTATCGGGCAACCGTATCCGCGATACACTGTAATACAGCTTCATTGTATCTCGCATATCATCCAATGACCATTGATCACCGTCAGAGCCCAAGGATAAGTCAGAACGCCCCACTCCCTCTTCTATCACTGCAGCATTGATCAAATCCTGATCGGTTACTAATCCTGCTATATCAAAGGCTGAATCAAGAACGGGAACCGCTTTTACCCGTGCAAGTTCCATTAAACGACCTGCAATTGCTAACGGCATCTCGTCCCACAGTGCTATGGTCTTATTCCTTATATAATCCCCCACAGACGTATTATCCTCCCATGCCGCTATCTCTCTAACGAAATCAGCAACAGTGACAAGCCCTACGAGCTTCTCGTCCTCTACCACTGGTAGGCGGCGTATCCCCTTTGATCGTATGATCTTAGCCGCTTCTGCAATAGTCGCATCTGGGCTGATGACAAAAGGATCCCTGGTCATGAGTAGCGCTATTTGCTCCTCATAAGGATTTCGTAACAAATCTTGCCGCGTAACGACGCCCACTACTTTCCCGTCTTTAACAACCGGAACACCCGAGATGTATTTCTCCTTGCACGCCTCCATTACGTCCTCTCTCGTTCCCGGCACGGACACGTAAGCGACGTCTTCTACCATTATATCCCGTACGGTTATCCGCTCGCGTTTGTTCTGCGTTTTCGTCATACTGCTTCTCATTCCATTATCTTGTAAACATTATCATGGGGCCTTACCTTCTCGTTAATCTTCATCCCGATTGCCTGTCCGTTCGTAGCCGTCTCCATCTTCTTGTTGTCTATCTCCATCGACTCGACAACCTGCTCAAAGGATGTTGTTGCCCCTTCTACTCTTATTCTATCCCCTACCTTTATCTCATCACTCAGTTCAACCACGACAACGCCTATCTTCGAGAAGTAATGCGTAATTTTCCCTATTAGCTTCTTCTCAGTCACGGCATCCACCCTCATTCGGTTTATACTATCTTATACTATCTTGTACTTTCCTTCGTAATGTAAAAAAGGTATCTCCTTGCCAGGCTCAATCCGGTCCTGCATTTCCTTCGGTATCTTTAGCTCAATCGTCGAGTAATCCTCCAGGTCCATGATCTGTGCGGTATCCCCTATAAGCGCGAGCACCTGGCCATTCTTTCGCTTTATTATTGGCACATAAATCTTCGTGGTAACCGGATGCACGGCAGTCCGTTTTTGAGAATCAAATACTCCAATCCCTTCCATTCTTGCTTTCGCCGCTCCGTGCTTCCCAGGCTTTGACGACGTAATGCTCATTATCTGGCACGGCTCGTCGTCGATAATAACATATTTCCCTTCCTTTAACATCCTTACCTCTGTTAGCTCCTTCATAGTTTATTCCACTCCATCTCTTCGCCCTTTCTCCTCTCTTTTTTGTCTGTCACCTTTCTTACGTAGGCCTGCGATAAACTTATAAGTACCCAAAACATAAAATAAGATTGGAGGGATTAAAGAACACGGTGTCGTGGCTTATCCTAAAAATTGTAGTTCTCGGTGTGCTGCTATTACTCTCTGGATTTTTCTCGGGCTCGGAAACTGCGCTTATTAAGATTGGACGGTTAAAAGCCAGATCGTTGATCAAAAGGGGTGTGAAAGGTGCAGATACCGTTCAGAAACTAGTGAACGAGCCTGAAGTTTGGCTCACCACGGTGCTCATCGGAAATAATATCGTTAACATTGCAGCGTCCGCATTGGCTACGTCAATCGCCATTGAGTATTTCGGTGATTTCGGTGTCGGCATTGCAATCGGTGTGATGACGTTTTTAATTCTCACTTTTGGCGAAATTATGCCCAAGACATTCGCCGTGCATCACGCCGAACGAATTTCTATTGCTGTTTCTAAGCCGTTGGAGATCTTGATCTTTGTATTGCGTCCTGTTGCAAAAGTTCTTTCAGCGATAACGCACACTTTTGGTAAGCTGTTCGGTCTGAAGATGCAGCAGAAGAGACGATTGCTTTCCGAAGAAGAGGTGAAGACAATGCTGGATATAGGGGAAGAGGAG
>CAYUEX010000074.1:0-9837 GCA_964443855.1 uncultured Halobacteria archaeon
GATTTACTTTTATCGTGTTCCCGTCTGGATTTATAACCACCACATCCACGCTGTCATTGGCATCTAAGTTATTTGTAAAGGATAGCTTAAACGTAGTGCCTTGAGCAACGCTGGATACCGATTTGGTACCCACCTTAAGGTCGAGCGTCATTATCGGATTAGCTACTGCTAAACCCGCATCAACACCCGCATCATATAGGTAATTGCCATTAACATCGACGAAGTACAGCCCAATCTGCGTGAGATAAGCCGTTGTACTGTAATCCGCACTCGTCTGCCCGTACAATATTCCTTTTATGGTATCGGGAGTCTTTCCTATGATGGTTTTGTCTAAACCCACAGTGGTAAAGTCTAACTTCTGACCTATCAGCACGGGATTTACAACAAATGGTCGTAGAATATTGTGATCGGAATTCTGCGTACCCACTGCACCCCCCATCGGCGCCAACGCCGCAAAGACGGAAACGAGCATAATTACTGCCATTGCAATGCTTATTATCGCCTTACCTTTCTTTGAAATCATTTTTTTCGTTTATCACCCCCCTTTCTTTATCCCTACCCCTTCTATCTTGTAAGTTAAGGGATATTAACTTGCTAGAGAGTGTATAATTTGTCTGTGCTTAAAAAAGTTACCGCAAGGTTTTTTATCTTATCTGACTGTTTTTCGGGTATCTTTTTCAAAAATCCCTGATTTTATTTGAGTATTTATCGTAAATTTTGATGATTCTGCAGTTGACTGCGTATTTTTTAGTTAACTAACGTGGTAGGGCATTACCGAGAAGTTCCGACTCAGTATTTCAAACCCGCTTCTCAAGCTTCTTTCAGGCAGGTTCGCACTTTTTACGGCTTGATTTATCAAAAATCCCGGTATACTTGAAAAAAATCGTGAAATAGAAAAGCTTTTGTTCGATTAACATGAGGATATGGAGATGGGAGAAAAATGATACGTGATAAAAGCAAAGCAAAATTCGGAGTGATCGCATTTGTGTTTGTACTTGCCGTGGTGGCAATCGTAAGTATAAGCATCGGATGTGCTGAAGCAAGTCTTCTGGTTGAATCATACCTGAGTGACGGTGACTACGACAGTGGAATGGCGATTGACACGATGGATCCTGACCATGGCGACTCACCACATGTGTTAGGAATTGACGATGATTTCGAAGGTGTTACCTTCACGTCGACCGAAAGCAATGGCCAATCCAATGCCCTAATCAATTGGTATATCACCGACCCCGCCGACCGCATTCAGTTCCGCACGCACGGAACCGTCTCCTTCTTTTTCAAGGCTGACCGAGAGCTGCACGTGTCCGGCGAGATCCTTGGCGATAACTATGGATTCGACGCATTTCGGCACGGCCAGAGCTCCATGTCCGCGCGGGCTAACCGAATAGAGAATGGCCCGGGCATTGAGGATGACAAAGTGAGTATATCGTGGGCAACAACCGACGGCTACAATCCCTGGGTCTGGCACGGCCCGGTCACCTTGGAGTACGATCGCTGGTATCTCATCGGCTTCGCCTGGGGGGAACCGAGAACACACACGAGACCTGGGTTTGTGGAGAGCTGGGTGCCGCAGATTCCGAGGGACCGATACCGTGGGGCGTATCCTGGGGCACAGGCAGCGCCACGAACATTGGCTTAGGTGACAACCACGAACGTGGCGAAGGCGGGTACAACAGCGCTGCTGGGGTCACATTTGCGGACATCCTCATCTGGGACGAGTATCGCGAACTGGGAGATACCTTTGAGTGCCCGTCGCCCGAAGAAGACGTCACCAGCCCCACACCAGTAGAATCCATAGCACCAAACCTAACCCTGGCAAAATCCGCATCACCATCAACCATTGGAGAGGGTGAAACGACAACAATCTCTATCAGAGTTGAAAACGGAGGCACAGGAGATGCTAAAGCAGTAGAACTGACCGATACAATACCGCTTGGCTTCAAGATAACAAGCGGTTCGAAGTCAGCGACGTTCGGCGAGATAAAATCGGGAAACTATCGAACACTCGAATATACACTGAAAGCAACGGGTTCTGGAAAGATTACGTGCGATCCTGCAACGGCAACCTACACGGATGCTGACAACAACTCCTATTCTGCTGCATCGAATTCAGTGAGCATACAGGTAGTTGGTGGAGACGATTCTGCCAGTGAAGATTCTGACGGCGACGGCTGGAGCGATGAGAAAGAACGGGAGATGGGTACAAATCCGTACAGCGTTGATTCCGATAACGACGGCTTGAAAGATCCCGAAGATCCTAATCCCACCGTGCCAAAGGATAAGAAGGAGATACCAAGATTTGAAGGAATATGCGCACTTACAGGGCTCTTAGCGGTGGCATATTTCGTGCTGAGAAGGAGAAACTAAAAAAGATTTTTTTTCTCTTTCCTCTTTTTTCTTTTTTGCTCGTAACCGGTGAAAACTACAGGAAATTTTGATTTACCGTAAGTTGACTCGTGATTTTTGAGTTAACTAACTTGATGGGGCATTGCCCAGAAGTTTTCACTTTTAGAGGATAAAAACCATCATAACATATAATTTTCGCTTACAAAAAAATCGAAAAGCTTATTAAGTAGAATCAAGATGCTAATTAATTGGTAAAGATGGCAGAAGCAAAGAAGAGTTATAAATGTAAGTATTGTGGCGAAGAATTTGAGAAGCCATTACTATTGGCGCATCATGTCCGGTCAAAACATAAAAGAGCAAAGAAAAAAGAAAAGAAAGCAGCTGCAGCAGTTATGGGGACAGAACAGATTAACAAAACCATTGAAGCCATTGGTATTCTTAAGGGATTGCAGGTATCGCCTAATCTGAGTGAAGAAGAAAAGAAAATTTTGGGCGACGTATCGAAGAGATTTGAGGGACTTTTGGCAAGTATTGAAAAGAGCAAGTGAGAGGATAGGCAAGTTTAAAAACTCACTTCTTTTTTCATTTATTTTTTAGTTTCAAACCACTTATCCCACACCTCGTAATCGTGACAGAACTTGCCAGGCGGACAGAATTCCTAGCGTATCTCTCTTAGCGTAGCATCGATGATCCCTCCTAGGTATTTCACTAGCCAAATTCCGGTACCATAGGACTGTTGCAGCGTAGAATGAGGGGAGTAGGCATCAGGAGCTTTCTATCGCGTGTCCTTTACCCATGACGTGCAGCTTCTCAGCGTTGAGATCCAGTAGGAGGAACGTGCCTTCGGATGTATACACTATCGGTTTCTCGGACTCTATCGTTATTGTGCCGTTGTTTATCCCGGTAACGTTAACGGGGATCGTCTGCATGCCCACCGCGAGATGGAACGTGCCTTCACGAATGCCCGCAGCATAGTAGCGGTTCGGCGCAAAAGAGAGTGTTATTGTTGTGGCTGTCTGAGCGCTTCCGGGAGCACAAATAACCGAGCCTCGATTCATCTCTTCCGCAGTAGCCCCCTTTATAGCGAGGCCGACCCGCGAACCCGCCGCAGCCTCATTAACATCCTTATCCTGCACCTGTATCGAACGTACAACCACTTCCTTATTGCCAGGTAGCAACAGGAGCTTGTCATGCCTCTTTACGATACCGCGCCTCACAGACCCCAGAATGATTTCGCCCACGCCCTTGACGTGAAATGAATGATCCACCACGACCGAGACCGGAGGCACCGTGTCCCGTGTGGATTCAAAGCCATCGAGGATCTCTTGTATCTTCAGAATATCCCGTTCCGTAACGATGAACGATTCGAGCGACGTACCCTTCGTCAGCGATGTTATCTTGCTCGAGTCGGTGTACGGCGGGACGATTATAATCCCGCGAGAAATACCGAACGAATCAAGCATGAGTACGGTCTCACCCACCGCCGACGTCATTTCAGTAAAGGATAGTATAGCCGCGTCTATGCAGGACATTATCTGGCTCTTCACCGATACTTTATCGCCCACCGGCTGCATAAAGGTGAAAATGCAGTCATCCGTTTTCCTGTTGTACATCACAATATCGCTTTCCGTGCCCCTCTTTCCCAGCTCCCGACCGATCTCCTCGTCGTGGAATATGCCGACCGTAAGATTATTCATACCAGTGCTATAGAACTTGGCGGAATAAGATTATTTCAATACGGATCTCTGCAGAAAATTAAAGAGGTTTTTGATTTATCAATTACTTCTCAGGTTGTAAACAGTCGGTAAATTCTCGTTATCTTATCCGGAAGCTTGAGCACATCATCGATCACCACCCATCGACTGTTAGCATACATTCGGGGCAAGTACTTCGCTGCGTGACGATCAACGGTAATACAGAACGACTTGATGCCATATCGCTGCGCTTCCCGTAATGCCATTCGCGTGTCTTCAATCGCGTAATCGCCGTGATAATCGTGGTCTAATGGCTTGCCATCACTCAAAAGAATGAGCAACTTTGTCTTCTCCTCTCGTCTCCGCAATTTCGTTGTTGTATGCCTGATTGCAGGCGCAATGCGCGTCGATTGCTCATTCGTCAGTATCGAAATGCTGCTCTGCACCTTTTGATCGTAGAGGTCTTCAAAATCTTTGACGGTATAAAACACCACATTATCCCGCCCATACCCTGAGAATCCGTAAATAGCAAACGCATCGCCTAATTCCTCCAACGCCTCCGACATGACGATCAATGCCTCCTTTTCACACGCTATGGTTGCGCCGCCCGTGCTCCCGCTCACGTCAACGAGAAATGCGACGGCTATATCTCGCGATCGGTTTTCTGTTCGTTTATAGTTCCGTTCGGACGGTGAGAGCCGGAGCCGCTTATCAATAAAATATTGCACCGCAGAATCAAAGTCAATATCATCACCATCAAATTGTCGCTTTAATTTCACTAAACCCTCTGGTCTGAGCATCTGGAATTCGAGCCGAATGCGCTTGATCAACCCTTTGTACTTCTCAATGGTGTTGAAATAGAAGTCGTTTGCACCACCCTCTAACACGCGTTCTCGCACCCGTGTCCAATTGACGCGATAATCGCCGATGTCACTGCCCCATTCAGGATACAAATACGTATCATGTTCGCGCTGAAGTTCATTTTCAGCGCTCATGTTCGTTTCAAGCTCACTTAAATAAACCTTCACGGTGGTTGGCTCAAGTGCATCAATTTGTGCCTCAACAACGTTAGGTGTGATCCCTTTTTCTTTGTACAATGCTCGTAACAGTTTTCTCACCGTTTCTTCTGACGTGTATTCGTGCTGATCTGACGCTTCAGATCTGTTATCTTTGTTAGCCGTTGGACCGTCAGTTGATTCGCGCTCCAGTTTCTCAGTAATCTTCCGTGCGGTCCTCCCAAAATTGCCGATCGTTTGATCGACTTGCGATTGGTCTAACGGCGGTGAAAATGGCGACACTGCTTCGTAGGGTTCATGAAACGTCTCGTCGATTGCAAAATATACTTCAGCCGCAATCCGTGCCGTTTCATGCACATCCGCCTGCGGATAGGCTAATGGTTGGCTGAGCGATAACACGTGGTTGAGTATTTGTTCTATCGTTTCAGGAGCCTGTTCCTTTGTTGTTCCAGCCATTAACTTTTGCGCTATAAACTCAACTGCTCGTTGTTTATCAGTATCGAAGTGCTCAAGCGAGGGGCGTTTCGATACCATGTGAGTGTTCATTTCTACTATGTGTTCACCGAGAACAGGATATTCGGCTTGCAACCGTGCGTTGATTCGATAATCCTCAAGGATGGTCGTGAGATCCCTCGCTAAGACTGGCTCGGGAAAGAGTTCATAAAATCGTTCCAGCTCACTCGTTCCGTTCATTGGTCTCACCATATTTTGCCGTTATTCTACCAGCGACATCGTGAACGCGCATAAGCTCGAAATCGAAACTACCATATTCTAAATGCGCCTCTTCATGGGTCGCCACAACTTTGTAGACGGTGAAATTCCGCTCATTGTCCTCAAACTCGTGCACGCGTTCGGGAAGGAAGATTCTCGCACCGTCGGTTGAGGCTCCCTGCGCTTCCACAATCTCGATTCGATATCCCAATAACGCGTTCAGATAATGAGCCAAAATGGGTTTTACTTTCCTCAGCTCAAGACCATGCGTGATCTTATCGTAAAAATCAGCATATTCAGAGGACTCACCCTTCACAAACGACGTTGCTCTTCCTTTATCTGTTTTCGCTAGTTCGCACGCTTGGGAGGCAACCTTCTCTAGCCCCGCATACCCTGCGCGATCAATGAGACGTGGACTCTCTTCCAGCAAACTCACCGCGGTCATCCCGCTGTACTGCGCAACCTGAGTACAAAGACCGTACACCGCCTTCACCAAGTCATTATCTCCGTAGGTGTGCAAGCGCTTACAGAGATCGGGCGTTTCGTTAAGCAGCCGCACCGCAATTCGCCAGTTATAATCCTCGGCGATCTGACAACACAGACCGTAAACATGCGAAACGAGCTCGTTATCGCCGTACTGGAGCACGCGATCGATGAGCTTCGGGCTCTCGTCAAGCAGCCGAGCCGCAACAAAACCATCATCCTTGTTAACCGCGGTAGTCAGATAAGCAAGCTTCTCTAAACATGCATCATCTACTTTATCAATGAGCGCCGGACTCATCTCGAGCAATCGCGCGGCAACAAAGCTATCCTCTTTGGCAATCTGACAACTAAAATCCGCAAACTTCTCTAAACCCTCATACCCCACTCGATCAATAAGATCCGGACTCATCCCGAGCAAACTCACTGCAGTTCTCCAACTATACCGGGCAACCTGGCGACTAAGACCCGCAACCTTCACTAAACCCTCATAGCCGATTCTGTCAATCAGCTCGGGGCTCATCTCCAGCAATCGCGCTGCAATAGAGCGATGATCCTTGGCGATCAGGGTACTAAGACCCGCAACCTTCTCTAAGCCGTCATATCCCACCCTACCGACGAGTTCTGGACTCATCCCGAGCAACCGCGCGGCAACGAAGCTATTAGACTCGGCTATCTGACGACAGAGATCGGCGACCTTCTCTAAGCCGCCATACCCTACACTAGCAATAAGCTCGGGGCTCATCTCCAGCAATCGAACAGCAGTTCCCCCACTCGTCGTGGCGACCTGACGAGAGCGCGCAAAGACTTTTTTGACTGATTCTTTATCACAGCACTGCAGCAATTGCTCGATAAAACCAGGACTCTCCTCGAGCAATCGCGCAGCAACAAAAATCGTTTCCCGGGCAACCTGACGGCAAAGCCCGTACACTGCCATCACTAATTCTTTATCGCCGTAGGCGAAAATTTGCTCAACGAGATCAGGAGCGAGGTTAAGCAACCGAACAGCCGTTTTTTCACTATACCGGGCCATCTGGCTACTAAGACCCGCGATCTCCGCGAAACCATCATCACCAATGCGCTCAAGCATCGGATACAAGTCGCTCGCGAGGTTCTCAAGGACGTCACCGTCGTACTGCTCCTTAAGTAGTTTCCTTATTCGCCGCTCTCCACGAGCACGTTTGATAGAATTCCCTGCCATTTTCTGGCCAACCCACGGTAGTAGATTACACGTTAAAGTAATTTTTAAGAATTTCTTCTATGCTCCTTTTCAGATCGCTATCGTGCGTTAACGGCTCTGTCAACGTTGAATAGAGCGCATCTTTCATAAGCACGCCACTTTTGAGTAAGGTGCCGGCATAAACCAGCTCTCTGGTCGAAACGCCTTCTTCGAGGCCCTGATGCACGAGATTGCGTATTTTATTCGCGGCTTTTACCAGCCGCCGTGCGGTATCCTCTTCAATGCCAGTCTCCTGAAGCACAATTTGCGTCTCCAAGTCTTCGGTCGGCCAACCGAGATCGATACTGATGAACCGCTGCCGTGTGCTCTGCTTCAATTCTTTTAGCACACTCTGGTAGCCGGGATTGTAACTAATGACCAGCATGAATTCGTCGGGCGCATAGAATATCTTACCGAGCTTCTCGATCAGCAAATAACGTCGATAATCGGTTAAGGGATGAATGACGACCGTTGTGTCCTTCCGTGCTTCCACTACCTCGTCCAAATACACGATACCACCGTTTTTTATGGCCATCAACAACGGACCATCAATCCATTCAACATCATCGCCTTTGATAATATACCGGCCGGTTAAGTCATTACCGCTTAGATCATCATGACACGCAACGGTATAGAGCGGTCGACCCAACTTCCAAGCCATATACTCCACCAACCGTGTTTTGCCACTGCCCGTTGGGCCCTTCAGCATGACCGGAAGTTTATTCTCATAGGCTGCTTCAAAGAGCGGGATCTCGCTTCCCTGCGGTAAATAAAACGGCTCCTCTTTTATTGCAAAACTCTCATTTTCGTACAAGCCGGAGTCCAATCGCTCTAACATTGCGTCTCGCCTGATAGTAACTACAAGGACACCGATTAATTTATATCTTTCTTTTATGGTTCTTTTGATGCGAATTCACGCCTTAGCTGGCGTCCGTAGGAGAGGGAGGGTATACAGCACAACCCGAGGGGGAAGAGAAGATACATACGATACAGAACCATATTATTTCAGATTCACCTATACTTAATGATTCGATTTGATTCTAGCCGTGCAGGGGGATAAATAATGGATAACAAGGTGTTCATCGTTCGATGTCCTGACTACGAACACGTCAGGGATAAGATGGCTGAATTGCTGGCGTTGATGGACGGAATGGGCCGCTTTGTGTCAGCCGGTGAGCGGGTCGTGCTCAAACCAAACTTACTCCAACCTGCCAAACCGGAGCAGGCCGTGACGACGCATCCTGCGGTAGTCGCTGCTGTAGGGCGATTAGTGAAAACTGAAGGTGCTCGCCCGCTTATTGCTGATAGCCCCGGCTCCGGCTACCCGTATACCGAAAGAACCTTACGTAGATTTTATCGAACCTGCGGAATGCAAAAAGTCGCTGACGAGGAAAACATCGAACTCAATTTAGACACACGGTATGAGCACGTTGCTTATCCCAGCGGGAAATTGATTAAGCGGTTCGAGGTCATAACACCCGTGCTCGAGGCTGATGGCGTAGTTAACGTGTGCAAGTTGAAGACGCATCTCTTAATGCACATGACCGGTGCGGTCAAAAACATCTTCGGCGTCGTCCCAGGGCTTACAAAGCCGGGCTATCACGCCAAACTCCGTGACAAGGCCCAGTTTGCGACTATGCTGCTTGATTTGGCCGAGTATGTTTCGCCACGATTATCGATTATGGACGCCGTGACGAGTTTGGAGGGCGACGGGCCAGGCGCAAAGGGTAGGCCGCGCCATGTGGGTTTGCTAATTGCGGCCAGAAATCCGTTAGCGCTGGATGTCGTTGCGGGCGAAATCATCGGCCTGAAACGAGCGCAGAATCCGCCATTAATCGAGGCTGAGAATCGCGGGCTCTACCCGACCCTGCTTGAGGAGGTGGAACTCATCGGTGCGGACATTTCAGAGGTGCGTATTCCTGATTACACGCTTCCTGCTACGGTTACCGAAGGCACCGGTTTGGGACGGTTTCAGTGGCTATCGCCGTTACTTAAGAGCGGGACGTCACTGAAGCCACGGGTGATAAAGGACAACTGTAAAGCCTGCGGCTCGTGCCGCGACTCCTGTCCCGTGCAGGCAATCACTATTGACGATGAAAAGTATGCGCACATAGATGGCGACAAGTGCATTCGGTGCTACTGCTGCCACGAGATGTGCCCAGAAAGTGCTGTTGAACTCCACCAAAGTTTCCTGTATCGGTTGGTAAATCGATGAGATGAGGTACCGAAAGAATCGAGGAGGGGGAGTAGGAACGTAAATGGATAGTGTCAAAAAGGGGGTGGAGATAGGGGGATTATGATACGCTCGTCGAGATAGAAAAGGAACTTGCAGGTTCTGACTATGAAGATATCTTTATGAGTGGGGGGG
>CAYUEX010000075.1:0-9735 GCA_964443855.1 uncultured Halobacteria archaeon
GGGCTCAACAGCTTTCAGATGTTGAGGGCGAGGCTAGGTGGCTAAACACGTACGAGTTGGAAAAGGAGGGATCCTCGGATACCTACAGCACAACGACAACTGCAGCGTTCGGAACAGCACCCGGAACGTACAGTCTTCGAATAAACGCGACGGATAACAGTGCAAACAAAAACTCCAATACGTCGGAAAGCATACTGCTCACCGTTACTTCACCTCAGGTCATCACCTATGACTTCTCAACCAATGCCCGTGTAGATCGTTGGGCCTATAGGAACCAGCACAATGAGCAACCACCGCTCACCAACAACGTCCCCACCACAGAGTTCTCATCACGTCGATATACCCTGATTGCCGCAGATGATAGGAGGAGGCAGGAGGATTCCAGCTCACGTCGAGGATACTACGCACTTCATCGGTTCGAATTTACGATTGCTGAAGAGGTGGGGAACATTACTAGAATGAACGTTCTTTGGTCCGGTCAAGGGCGTCATCAATTGGCCCGACAGCATGGTGCGACACTTTACATTTGGAACTACAACACGCGAGCCTATGAGCAGTTGGATCAAAGCTTCAGCAGAAGACCGGGTACCTTAGAAGGCACGATACTCAGCAATTTCGGAGACTACCTTGACAATGATGGGAGGCTCATGCTCATCGCAGAGCAAAACAGTCCGCAATTGCAGTTCTGGCGCTGGCAGTTCCGTTCTCGTATCGGCACCGATTACGTTAAGGTGGATATTACGCTCTGAAGAGGTGATTGATATGGAAAATAAGAAATGCATGTCCTTTGCATGGTGCAAATCCATGAAGGGGCTGGAAAAAGAGAGAGAAAGAAAAAAAAACAAGTTAGGAGGTGATATAAAACATGAACAAGAACAAAAAAGTAGCTTTCGCACTAGCGGTACTGATAGTAGCGACATTGACTGTTCCGGCAATAACGGGTCAACTGGTGTTTGATGATACTCCAGAGTATACCGTGACCGTTTTAACGGGATGTGATGTAACAATCGGCATCGTTAATACTGACTTCGGGAACATCTTGGCTGGGAATTCTGCTGAGCTAACGCCTACTTTCAACCTAACCAACATCGGTGACTGGAACGCGACGGTAGAGGCAAAGTTCGTAACCAACAACGGTACTGTCTACGGTATGCAAAGTGGTGCAGATATGATACCGGGCAACAATTTCGGACTTAAAGCCGTTGATCTTGGTGAAACCGTGTACACGAATTTAGCCAATTCTGACACAGATACCGTGATACCTCCAGAACTACCTGCTGATTCTACCACGTACAATTATGATGCACAACTCATAGTACCAGCGATGCAAGCTTCGGGAACCTATACGGGAATGATTCAATTAACGTTCTCGAATGCCTAAACGGGGGATTTATACTAATTTTTTCCCCCTTTTTATTTATTATCTTTTCAGAATAATAAGTTCGGTAGGGTCTGATAACAAAGGGCTGATGGAGGCAGGATAAAAATGAGGCTGAAAATAAGAGACGTAGTGCTTGCACTTATCGTAATCAGTATAGCAGCAGGTATGCTCACGGGCACTGTTAACGCTCTTGGCATGTTGAATGTGAACTTTGGCAATGTTGAGCAGGGGAAGACGTATACCGAAACGGTCAATGTTATTACGTCGACCCAAGATTTTGATAACCATTTTGTTATCGAAAAGAGCGGAGAACTCGCCGCATGGATTGATGTAACACCACAAGAGTTTGATTTGCGTGCCGGAGATACACAACCGCTTGCCATTACACTCAGGATTCCAGAGGATGCCACGCTTGGTGAATATGCCGGAGCAATCACCGCGGTAGGGAAAGAACCAGCACCGGCTCCTGGAGAACAGGAGGGCGGTGCAGCAGTTGGCTATACGGTTGCCGTGAAATCCCGGTTAAGTGCGACAGTCGTCAAGCCAGGCGCGATTGAGACGGTTGGCATCGTGAAGATTGAAACACCAAGCCACGTGGAGTCCGGATCTGTTGCGAAGTTTGATGTCTCGATAAAAAATACCGGCAATGTGCCGACAACCGCAGAGCCTGTGTTAACCATCTACAAGGGCACAGAAACCGCTGATTCGATTCACGGTGCCGCGGTTGAATTAGAGGTTGAAGAAGAGGAAATAGCGAAACTCTATTGGGATGCAGAGGTAGACGGTACCTACACCGCTGTGGTAACCGTTACCTGCGCTGAAACGACCACAACGTCCGATCCAATAACTCTAGAGGTAGGTAAAGGTGGCTTTGCACTACCTACACTACCAGCATTTGCCGTTTTAATCGCGATACTTACTGCATTTGCCTTTACCGTGTTCAGGCGGAAACGATGAATAAGTACTGGATCGTTCCGGTAGTTGCGATTGTCATCTTAGTAGGTACATGGACCGTCCCGATTTCAACCACGACCAACATCCTCCCCCTATCGGTGAACGTAACCGAAGGGCGACTAATAGGTGTGTATATGACGAATGAAGGGCCGCGGGAAATCAACTTTGGTACATCGTTTCCCGGTGCAGTAACAACAAAGGCAATCAACCTCACGCGTGGAAACGCGCCACCCGCGCACGTGCATATAGCGAGCACGGGTCAAATATCCCCTTGGCTCGCTTTTGACAAAACTAATTTCCTGCTCCAGGAACCCACACGGGTAAACGTAACACTTACCATTCCTGCAGACGCGAAAGCGGGGAAATACACCGGCACTGTGACCCTACGCTACACCGTGACGTATGGTCGGCGCT
Source organism: uncultured Halobacteria archaeon (assembly GCA_964443855.1). Classification (GTDB taxonomy): domain Archaea; phylum Halobacteriota; class Syntropharchaeia; order Alkanophagales; family Methanospirareceae; genus JACGMN01. The sequence goes on from CAYUEX010000075.1 coordinate 2,750, forward strand.
TCATGTCCCTGTTTTGAACGAGCAGGACTATTTCTGTAAGAGATTGCGGGTTGTTTTTATCTTTGATGACTTTACTTTATAGTTAAACACCATGTTTCTCGAATTCAAAAAGGAAGCTGAGCACGTACTGAAGGATGCATTGGAAAAGGCCTCGTACGATTACAAGGATTTGGATTTAGATATGAATGAGAGCGAGCATGCGGATCTTGCGTCCAGAATTGCGTTCTCATTAGCGCGCACGCACAAAAAACCACCGGCAGCCATTGCCACAGAAATCGTAGAGCATCTGGAGATATCGGCTAACGATACGTTGATTGACGATGCCGTTGCAGTCGGTCCGTACGTAAATTTCTTTGTGAACGATTCCTTCCTGCGTGAGACGTTACGAGGACTCAAAGCAGGCGTCACTGCTGCTAAAAAGAAAGAAAAGATCATACTCGAGCATACGTCGGCGAATCCCGACGGCCCGTTGCACATCGGCCATTTGAGAAACGCGATTATTGGTGATGTGCTGGTGCGTGTGTTGAAGCAAGCAGGGTATGAAGTGGAGACACAGTATTACTTGAACGACATGGGACGGCAAATAGCGGTTGTCGTCTGGGGTGCGGAACGAATACCCTACGATGACACGAAGAAAGCGGACCACGCCGTTGCGGACGTTTACATCGCCGCAAATCGTATGCTGGAGGAGAACGACGAATTCCAGGAAGAAGTCGGGGCACTCATGCGAAAGTACGAGGTCGGCGATGCGGAAGTCGTGCGTAAATACAATGAGGCCGTGCAGAAGTGCCTTTCCGGCATTCAAGCTTCTTTTAATCGGTTAAATATCGAGCAGGTGGTCATTGTGTGGGAAAGTAAATTTGCGCGAAGCGGCGCGGTACAAGCGGTAATCGAGGAGTTAAAGCATAAGGGGGACATCAAACTCGATGGTACGGCTATTCTACTGCAACTGGGAGGGATAGAGAAGGCGCTGGTGATACAGAGGACTGACGGGACGTCGTTGTACACCACACGAGACCTCGCGTACCACCGCTGGAAGGGCGAGAACTGCGATCGGGTGATCGATGTGTTCGGCAAGGATCACGAGCTGGTCTCGCAGCAGTTGGCAAAAGCGCTTGAGCTGTTTGGCGTCAAATCTCCAGAATTCGTCATCTTCGCGTTCGTATCGCTCCCATCCGGCTCGGTGTCCACGCGAGCGGGAAGATACATTGCCGCAGACGACCTCATGGATAAGATCGAGGAACGAGCGTTTAACGAGGTGGACAAGCGGCGAACCGATTTGGACAAAGTAAAAAAGCAAGAAATCGCGCGAAAAGTAGGAATTGGTGCGCTGCGGTACGACATGGTGAAAGTATCGCCGGATAAGCATATTGTATTCGATTTTGACGATGCACTGGATATCGAGAAGAAAGGCGCGCCGTTTATTCAGTATGCGCATGCACGTGCATGCAGTATATTACGGACGGCTGAGGAACAGGGCTATGCAGTAACGGGGGATTACGATGCTTCGCTGTTGACAGAACCGAGCGAAATAGCATTGATCAAGAAGCTAGCCAAGCTCGACTATGTTGTCGATGCGGCAGCTACTAATTTGAAGACGCATCAGGTGGCTAAATACGCACGAGAACTTGCCGAAAGTTTCAATCAGTTTTATAAAGATTGCCCGGTGCTCACGGCAGAATCGGAACTCAGAAAAGCACGGTTGGCGCTCGTTGACTGTGCGCGAATTGGTTTACGCGATGTTTTAGCGGTGCTGGGCATTGAAGCGCCGAAGGAGATGTGAAAGCACATTTTTAAACCCGGTTAGAAAAGCCGCTTCTTGAAAAGGAAAGATTGACCGAAGAAATTTTGCTTCTCAAGCAGTTGACTTGTGATTTTTAAGTTAACTAACGTGATATGGCATTACCAAGAAGTGTAGAATCTCTCACCGCATCTTGCTGAACCGGCTTCCGATGTCAGACTCGCATATTTAGTGTTTTATTGAACAACTTAAGTCATTAAGCAAAATAGAAAAGCTTATATCTATCCATTCCTCATTTTTGCCTTTAGGTGGTACATCTCAGATGCTGAAAAAAGGCGTGAGTGTTTTGGGTTTGATTGTGATTTTGACGGTTTTTAAGGGTTTTTGTGCTGCGATGGCTTCGTATCCGCAGATAATCCGTACGTCTAGTAAAGATATGACGGGAGGGGAAATCACGTGCTCCGAGTTTGAGGACGTGAATGGCAAAACATACACGGGTTGGATTTTGCCAATAAGGTTGGGAGGAAAAGAAAAATGAAAGTTGAAAGAAGAGAAATTTGGAAGGTGTTGATTTTTGCGGGTTTTTTCGTAATGCTTGCGTTGTTCGTTAGTATTGGGTGCGCTAGTGGCGCGACAGCGCCTGAAGAGGAATGGAACAGGACTTTTGGCGGTTCTTCTTATGATTATGGCCTCTCCGTGCAGCAGACGACAGATGGTGGCTACATCATTACTGGCGACACCTGTTCGTTCGGAACGGGCCGGACGGACGTGTGGTTGGTCAAGACCGCATCAGATGGCATGGAGGAATGGAACCGGACCTTTGGCAAATATCCAAATTTCCAGGATCACGGTTACTCAGTGCAGCAGACGACCGATGGCGGCTACATCATTGCCGGCTCTGCCCCACATTTTGATAAAATTAGTGTATGGTTGATAAAAACTGCGGCAAATGGCGCGAAGAACTGGGATAGGACCTTTGGCGGTTATCCTGATGATCAGAGTTACTCAGTGCAGCAGACGACCGACGGCGGCTAGATTATTGCTGGCGTTACACAATCTTTCGGAGTGGGGTCGTCTGATGTGTGGTTGCTCAAAACCGCATCAGATGACACGGAGGAATGGAATAGGACCTTTGGCGGGGCTTCTTCTGATGATGGCTTCTCAGTGCAGCAGACGACTGATGGCGGCTATATCGTTGTTGGATCGACAGGGTCTTTCGGCGCGGGCGGCGCGGATGTGTGGTTGATAAAGGTAAAAGGAGAACCAGCGGAACACCCAGTCCACAACCTCAACACGGGCGAAGACTTTGCTGACATACAAGCGGCGATCGATGATCCGGATACGGTGGATGGGCATACGATTACGGTAGATTCCGGGACGTATGAAGAGAACGTGAATGTTACGAAGTCTTTAACAATCCGATCAACTTCGGGAAATCCTGTGGATACGATTGTAAATGCATCCAATCCTGATGATCTCGTGTTTGAGATATGCGCGGACTACGTGAATGTAAGTGGATTCACGGTAAGAGGTGCGGAATATGCAGGAATATCTCTCTATAGTTCATCAAACTGTGAAATTAGCAACAACACTTGTGAAAACAATGATGAGGGTATCTGGTTATTTAACTCTTCAAATAATAGTATAGTAGATAACTTCTGCAACGATGGTGATATAGGTATATTGTTAATAAACTCCCATAATAACAACGTTTCGAAGAATACCTGCAGCAATAATACCAATGGAGGCATATTCATAGGCTTTGAAGGTCTTTCAAATAACAACACTGTCGAAAATAACATTTGTGAGAATAATAGAGGTGGCTGGTTTGAGGTCGGTATTGGCATACTCGGCTCAGATAACACGATTACAAAAAATATATGTAGACATAACGGCGGCGGCGGAGGCGACAGGCGAAGTGGTGGCATAGTTCTATTCGGATTCGATAATAACATGATAACAAACAACCTTTGCGAGAATAACAGTTATGGTATTAGTGTAGGCGTTGAAGAATTTGCGAATAATACTTTTGTTGCAAACAATATCATAATAAATAATCTTGGGGGTATTCAGGCCTACTCCTGGAATATTACTTTAATTAATAATAGCGTAGTAAATAACATTATAGGTATGTATTTGGGAGGTTTAATTACTTTAATGAATAACGACATTTTTGATAACAACTATGCCGGCGTTTGTTTAGAATATGCACGGGATAGTACAATTCAGGGGGAGAATAACGACGTATCGAATAGCAGCTATTTTGGCATCATCGTTGGTTCTTCTTGGAATAATACGATTACAGGATTTGACAACATATCAAACAATGGCTATGGTATCGCTTTCTATGATTCAACCAACAACACTCTTGCGAACAACACCGTGTATTCGAATATTGAATATGGCATCTATCTGGAATCCTCGTCAGATAACGTCATCTACAACAATTACTTCAACAATACGAATAACGCTTGGGACAATGGCACCAACAGCTGGAATATCACAAAGACGGCGGGCACGAACATAATCGGCGGCTCGTGGCTCGGTGGAAACTACTGGAGCGATTACATCGGAAAGGACACAAACGGCGATGGACTTGGCGATACACTGCTCCCCTACACTTCTAATGGTGGCATACAAAACGGTGGTGATTGGCTGCCTTTGGTTAAGGACCCATACACAAACGTCGATGTCGGTGTCACCTCAAACATAACTTTAGCCAATTCAAGCGATTTAGCCGCCTATCTTCCCACCCGAATACGATGGCATGGACATCAGCGATGCTGTCGTCCTGAACGTAGACGTAACGGACGACACACCAGGCAATCCTGCGGATGATGCCTATACCGACATCACCATCAACGTCGGCGACATGGATATCGAAACCTGCAAGGTCTTCAAAGCAGGTGTGGGCTTCTTACCCAAAGTTGAGGATGTGAGCACGCTGCCGACTGTGAAACCACCGGGTGAGCAGGCATTCTCACGGCATTTAGATAATTATACGGTCACCATTCGCTTGTATGTCGGAGATCCGCTTCTCGGTGTAGTACCCGCAGCAGAACCGAAAACCATCATGGATTACTATCGTTCATGGCTTGCAACGGGAGATCTAAACGTCGTTGAGACCCAAGAATTGTTAAAGGCCGCTGATGATTGGAGCAATGATGTGGTGCCACTGGGTTTCACAAATCCAATATCGACCATGGAACTGCTACAACTGGCGGACGAATGGGCTGCGTCTTAGAGAAGCTGTGAAGATAGATAAGAACAAGCTCTTTTTCGCTCTTGATGTGTAAAGACTGCAGAAAGTGTTCAATTTTTAGTATGAGGAGGCTAACCACTTTTTAGTTTCGAGGAGTGGATGAAGAAGTATGATAGAGCGGGGGGTAGGAGCCGCCTAGCTTTGGGATTCATCTTCCCTCATAAGAAAGTTGATTTTGCTTCTCAAGCAGTTGACTTGTGATTTTTGAGTTAACTAAAAAAGGCGCTTCTTGCTGAGCCACTTCGGGTTTTCCGGCGGTTTTTCGAGGCGGCTAATACGATAAAATCCAAATAGAGTCTTACATGAATCTTCGAAAAATAAAAGAAAAAACTATAGGAACGCTATAGCTTTGAACGGTTTATAGTAGTGCTTACTGAAAAATCATTCTGCAACTACTTCTGCAAATCCAACTCTTCTCGACACCTTATTCACTTGTATTTTCACATGATCCCCTTTCTTCGTGTTGGGTACAAAAACTACAAACCCCTCAATTCGAGCTATTCCATCGCCTTCTCTACCTACTTCATCTATCGTTACGTCGTAGGTCTTACCAACCTCTATAGGGGAATCAAACCCCCTTCTTTCTCCACTATATTCCATACTTTTCCAAACCTCTTCTTACGTTCTTTCCTTTTTCGTTCGTGGTGTATAGAAAAGAAAAATCGCTCCCTTTTGAGAAGAGTAACTTATTTTTCCTTGTCACCACGTAGTAAACAATAGTCTTTGCTTATATTTAAACAAGTCACAACTCAAAAGCTAAAAACAGGCAATCAATCTTATCCAAGGTCAAATCCCCCACTTCTTCCATATCCGATTAGGTTTTTGGTTTGGCGGGTTTTTCGATGAAGAAAGCAAAGTTGCTTATATACTCTGAGTGTGTATCCTAACATGGTGATGCAAAAATGCCTGGAGAAGACAACGTGATTTATATCGGAAATAAGCCAGTGATGAGTTATGTCCTGGCAGTCGTGACGCAGTTTAACACCGGCTTGAGTGACGAGGTACTAATCAAAGCAAGAGGCAGAGCGATCTCGCGAGCCGTGGATACTGCAGAGATAGTAAGGAATAAGTTCATGCAGGGATTAGAAGTGACGGACATAAAGATGGGGACAGAGCAGCTCGTAGGGGATGGTGGAGATAAGATGAACGTCTCTTCGCTGGAAATAACATTGAAAGCAAAAGCGTAAAGTTATTAGAATATCTATCTAAGTAAGGCGATATATGAGAGAGAGTATAATCCGCTCTTCTTTTTTCTTTTTTGCTCGTAACAGGTGAAAACTGCAGGAAATTTTGATTGTCCTGCAGTTGACTTGTGATTTTTTGAGTTAACCTTAGGAGTACTTCTTTAATGTCCGCCCCGCTTCCACTCCGCTTTTAACTTTTCTTTTAGAATAGTTAACTGTGCGTTTTTTGTTTAATGCTCGAGAGTTTGCACTTCGTTTCAAACCAGAACCAAAAAGCGAAATATTTTTATATAGGTTCACTCTTAATATCCAACCATGTTAATATCAAAAATCGAAATACGAAATTTCAAGGGCATAAGAGATTTATCATTGGATCTCAAGCCTTTAACAGTTATTGTTGGTCCAAATGGGAGTGGTAAAACCAGCGTTTTAGAAGCAATTACTTTATTTGCCCAGTCCACGAATCGCAGCATACTAAGCAAGATTGGAGGAGATATTATTGAGTATGGAGAAGAAAACGACTTTTTTTATAACAGGGATACGACTAATGAACTCTCTTTAGGGTTTGAAACGGAATTAGAAGATAAGGAAGTTGCTGATATTTCAGAGTTTATTTCGGTTGAAGAAAAAAGGATGCTATCCAAAGTTAAAACTCTAAGAAAAAAAAGGGAAGCTGAAAAAGATCCAGAAGAGTTTAAGACGATTACACAGCGAATAGAGGCGCTCAATAGTCTCATTGGAATTTTGTCATCCTTAAAGCATGAGCTCTTAAAAAGAAAAATAGGGTATATCTATGGAA
>CAYUEX010000076.1:0-9710 GCA_964443855.1 uncultured Halobacteria archaeon
TCGCTGAGATTATCCACGGTCTAAACAATACCCTTGACGCAATAGTCGAGCCGGTGAGAGAAATAGAAGCGTCTTTGGGACGTATGGCAGTTAATGATTTCACAACGATGATTACGGAGAATTACAAAGGCGAGTTCGAGAACCTGAAGAAAAACATAAATAGGACGTTGACTGGGCTAGTTCATCTTCAGAACGCTTTTGAGAAGGTTGCAAACGGAGATTTCAGTGATCTGGAAAGCTACAGAAAAGCGGGTAAATTCTCCGAGAACGATGCGTTAACCCCTGCATTCGTCTCCATGGTCGGAGCCATCAGTGATATAGCAAGCGAAATCGAGACGCTCGTCGAAGCAGCGGTCGAAGGCAATCTAGAAAAACGAGCGGACGCGAGTAAGTTCAACGGAGAGTATGCTAAGATTGTACAGGGCTTAAACGACACCTTAGAAGCGGTCGTGGAGCCTATCAGGGGAGTGATGCGCGTGTGCAACGCACTTGCAGAGGGAAATCTGTCCGAACGGATAGAACTAGAGGCTAAAGGAGATTTCCTGAAACTTACCGAGAGCTTGAACACGGCTACCGAGAATTTAGCCGCGTTACTCGGGGAAATACAAGCCGCAATGCAGAATGTGGCATCGATAAGCGTTGAATCTGCTTCCTCTATTGAGCAGGTTAACTCCGGTATGCAGCAAATCGCTTCGGCATCACAGGAAATAGCAAGAGGTGCTCAAGAAACTTCGAATACCGTTAACGAATCGGCACGGGACGTTAAGGATACAAGCGCGGTGTGTCAGCAGGTGCTGTCGAACGCAGAAGAATCGAATAAGTTCGCTAAGGAAAGTGCAGAAAACGCAAAAGAGATGACCGAACTGGGTAAGAAGTCTGCTGAAGGCATGAAAGAGATCCAGGATGCTATCGCTGGTGCGGAGGCGGTAATAAAAAATCTGGGCGGTTCGTTAGAGCAGGTAGGAAAGACTACAGATATGATAGAGGGCATTGCAGACCAAACGAATCTGTTAGCTTTGAATGCCGCAATAGAAGCGGCACGTGCCGGAGAACATGGACGGGGCTTTGCTGTCGTTGCCGAAGAAGTACGTAAGCTGGCAGAAAACTCGAAAAAATCCACCGCCGAGATCGATGCAATGATAAAGAGCTTGCAAGATGAGATGGAAAAAGTCATGAAAGCTTCAAGCGTTGTCACCCAACGAGCCGACGCAGGTCTTGAAGATCTTGAAAAAGTGGTAGCGAGCGTAGAAAAAACCACAGGCAGCATTGACAGCATCACGGACATGATGGCACAAATCACCGGAGGTGCAAGCAAAGGTGCGGAAAACATGGAAAAAGTAGCACGAGGCGTGGACGAGGTGGCAAGCTCAGCAGAAGAGAGCGCAGCGTCATCAGAGGAAGCTTCTTCCGCTGTGGAACAGCAAACTGCAGCCGTAGCACAGCTCAGCAGTGGCATCCAGAAACTTTCGGAGATCTCTGACCAGGCAGCACAAATGATTGCCAAATTCAAACTACGAGAGCACGATAATTCGAGATAAAATAGGCCTTATGCCTCTTTTCTCTCTTTTAACGACGAAGGAAGGATAAAAATGGTAAAAAAAGCAGAAATAGAAATTGGAAACGGGAATGACGAAATAAGAGTGAATACCGAGGGAAGTGCGGTAAACCAGCAACAATTAGTGATATTCAAGCTCGGTGGCGAGGATTTCGGCGTTGACATCAAGCAAGTGCGCGAGATCATAAGGAAAGGCGAAGTCACCGTGGTTCCAAATGCTCCAGAGTTTGTTAAAGGTGTGATAAATCTCCGAGGGCAAATAACAACGATTATAGACCTTAGAAAAAAGTTAGGGTTAACTGAGAAGGAAGCGGGTGATGAACAGCAAGAACGGGTCATCGTAGTTGAAGCAGGCGAAAATACCGTTGGAATGGCTGTTGATGCCGTGACAGAGGTAACGTATCTCGCGGAGAGCGATATGGATGAAGTGCCCCCTATAGTAAAAGAAACTATTGGGACGGGGTATCTCAAAGGCGTTGGAAAATTACCTAACCGATTGCTCATCCTGATAGACTTGAAACGCGTGCTGAATAGTGAGGAGATCAACAGGTTGCAACTCGCATAGTATGAACTAAACGTTCCAGTAAAGGCCGGTTCACAATCAGTCAAGAAATAAAGGAGGAGGAAAAGAAAGTGCGGTTCCTTTTAGCAGGAAAAGATACGTGGGATGAAGGAAAACTGGTGCTCGAAAACGGGGGTTTATACTTCCTACGTAACGAGCAAGCTAAGCGCTCACGCAGTCCTTTACCGCGGTCAAAAAAAGGCCAGAAGCCTGATTTTTTCATACCTCTGCGCAGTATACGAGACGTGATACGAGATAACGAAAGTATCCTTGCCCTAAAGCACATCGACAATGCGAAATTACCTGAACAAGATTCCAGATCACAATCTGATCTACTCCTCTCAACGCTCCTCTCTGCGGACGAGCCAGTGCTGAATGAGATTGAACGGGAGTTGTTACTCCAAATGGATGCGTTTAAGTTTAACGTTTACTTTACGCACGCGGGCGAAGGCGGTGTTCTCTCGATGGAAAAGAACGTGGAGCTGGAAAAGGGACTTTTGAAAGTCGCTAATGAAGCCTTATGGATAATCGGACGAGCGAGTCATAAGAGAATCGCATGGGACGATATCGTCAATGTAGAGCAGAAAAAGAGGAGTCGATATAAAGGCACTGAATTTGGCGCGATATCCATGGACTATTTCGCTACGGACAGCACAGAGAACCAAATAGTATCCACCATCTTCATCACACAGGGCAATACCATTGATACCTTAAAGACGCATACCCGGGAACTACTGAGCGCATACAAAGTAAACGAAAAACTTTCAGATATGGATGATCAGATTTTATCCATGATGTATGCTGGTGCTTTAGACCTCTCTCCTGCTGCACTCGCACCAACTGCTGAAGCCTTTGGGCTAAGCGAGGAGGAGCTGAAAAATCATGTGGATCACCTGAGTGAACTGGATATACTGGATCAGACGACTCAAGCACTGAGTAAGAAAGGGATTAAATACGTGATTGAGCTGTCGAAAAATGGGACGTTCGGTGGTTAGTTAGTGAGGTCCGAGAAACGATAGAATGAACGAAAAGGAACCTTCAGAGGTCGAATAATTCCTAAGAGTAAAGGAGGTAAAAAAGAGAATAAAAATGGCAAAAATATTGGTTGTTGATGATGCCGCATTTATGCGGATGATGCTGAAGAATATTTTGAAGGCGAATGGGCACGAAGTAGTCGGCGAGGCAGAGGATGGTTTGAAATCGATGGATCAATACGAGCAGTTGAAGCCAGACCTTGTAACAATGGATATCGTCATGCCGCAACTGAACGGTATTGACGCAACAAAAATGATCGTTCAGAGTTACCCAGAGGCAAAAATAATTATGTGCACTGCAATCGGACAACAGGGAAAAGTGCTGGAAGCGATGAAAGCCGGTGCAAAAGGCTACATCGTAAAGCCGTTCCAGGCTCCTAAGGTGGTAGATGAAATAAACAAAGTGTTGAGCTCTTGAGATGCCCTTCCTTCCCTTTCGGGAAGAGAGACGTTACGGGAGGTAGATACATGGCACGAGAAATGAGATTTAACGGAAATGGTACGAGAAGAATAAAGGTGCTTGTAGTAGACGATTCTGCATTTATGCGTATCATTATCTCCGATATGCTCAACGCCGATCCCAAAATAAGAGTAATAGGCGAGGCGAAGAACGGCGAAGAAGGTGTAGAGATGGCTAAAACACTTTCTCCGGACGTAATAACAATGGACGTCGAGATGCCAAAAATGGATGGCATCGAAGCATTAAAGCACATAATGGCAGAAAAGCCGACTCCAGTCGTTATGCTCAGTAGCATCACGAAGGATAACGCGGACGTAACGTTAGAAGCATTGGCTCAAGGTGCTTTTGATTTTTGTACAAAACCTTCTGGGACGCTATCGCTCGACATAGATGAAGTGAAAGAGGAACTAATATCGAAGATAAAGGGTGCACATGCGTCTAACGGTAACGTTGGTAGCGGCATAGAGCGACTTCACGATACGACACAATACGAAACGCAGATCTATAACTATGCCTGTACATTTGTTCCCGCCAATGAGGGCGAAATAAGCAAAAAAGTGATTGTTATTGGCTCCTCCACTGGAGGACCGAGAGCGCTGGATGAAATCTTCTCCGCACTTCCACCGGGCATTCCTGCCGGAATTGTCGTGGTTCAGCACATGCCGCCTTATTTCACGAAAGCGCTTGCAGAACGGCTCGACAAGCACTCTGCCATACACATTAAAGAGGGAAAAGTGGGAGATCTGGTAACCAACAATTCTGCCCTTATTGCTCCGGGGGGTTATCATATGATCGTAAACAACGGGAAGATACGTTTAAACAAGGGAAAGCTCGTGAACGCCATTAGACCTTCGGTTGATGTCACCATGCAATCCATAGCCAAAACGTACGGTTCAAACGTTATTGGCGTACTACTCACCGGTATGGGGAAAGATGGTGCCGAGGGTATGAAAGCAATAAAAGAGAAGGGCGGTAAGACGATAGCCTGCGATGAAAAGACTTCTGTAATCTTTGGTATGCCAAAAGAGGCGATAAAACTCGGTTGCGCTGATGAGATCGTGCCTCTCTACGAAATCGCAGATACGATCATGAGTACGGTAGAAAATTGAGGAGGAGGAAAAGTGAGTTAAAATGAGTACGGACGCAGATACGGATGTTTCACAATACCTGAATGTCTTCTTGGAGGAGACAAAAGAGCACGTGCAGACGTTTACGCAGGCTTTGATAGACCTCGAAGAAGCTGATGCTGAACGGGTGGCCGAAGTATTAAACGAGGCTTTTCGCGCCGCACACACGATAAAAGGAATGTCAGCCTCGATGGGGTTCGAGAACATGGAACTCCTTTGTCATTCTACGGAAGACGTGATGGACGAGCTCAGGAGTGGCAGTCGTAAGGTAACACCGGAGATAATCGACTTGCTCTTGGAAAGCTCTACGAAATTAGAAGAATTGACCCGCAGTATTGAGGAAAGCGGAAACGATGCCATTGACATCTCCACGGTGCTAACTGAACTCGAAAGCCTGAAGGTAAAAGATGACGGGAAGGGCAAGAACAAGAGTAAGAGCACGAGTAAGAGTAGCAAAGAGAAGCGAGGTAAAAAGAAAAAAGGAGAGGTAAAAAAGAAGAAAAAAGGAGATAAACAGGGAGATAACGCTGAAAGTGAACGAAGAACTTACGAGATAACTATTTTATTGGATAAGAGCTGCGGATTTAAAGGTGCAAGAGGGTTCTTAGCGTTAAAAAATCTTGCTGAAGTAGGAGACATTATTACGACGGTTCCATCACAGGAGGATATAGAAGATGAGCACTTTGATTTTGAGTTCAAGGTTGTTTTGGTTACAGAGACAGATGTGGAGGGTGTGAAGAAGGCACTCTCATCGGTCGCAGACATAGAAAACGTAGATATACATGAAGAGCCAGAGGAAGTAGAAGTCGAAAAAGCCGTTACCATTGCAGAAAAGGAAGAAGGACAATCAAAAAGGGTAAAGGGCACGGATAAGGGTAAAGCAAAAGGCAAAGAAGTCATAACAAAAAGTGTCCGTATAAGCATTGGCAAACTGGATACCGTAGTTAATCTCGTGGGTGAGCTTGTGATAAACAAGAGTAGACTCATGCAGATAGGCAGAGAGTACGAAATAGAAGACCTGAGTAGTACGATGGCTGTCGTCGAACGAACGATTAGTGACCTCCAATACGAGGTGACGCAGATGCGAATGATTCCTGTGGATCACGTTTTTAACAGATTTCCGAAACTCGTTCGTGACCTTTATCGCGTTCAGGGCAAGGAGGTTGATTTCATAATCCAAGGCAAAGAGATAGAACTTGATAGAACCGTTCTCGATGAGATAATAGATCCTGTTGTTCATCTATTACGAAACTCCGTTGATCATGGGATAGAGCTACCAGACGAGCGAGAGAAGAACGGGAAAAGCAGAAAAGGCACGATAAAGCTGGTTGCAACGCGTGAAACGGGACATGTAGCGATACGTGTAGAGGACGACGGGAAGGGTATGGACCCTGAAAAACTAAAAGATAAAGCGGTTAGTAAGGGACTCATCACGGCAGAAGAAGCATCCAAAATTAGCGATGAAGAGGCTTTTAAACTCATTTTCATGCCTGGATTCAGCACGGCAGAGAAAACCACCGAGGTCTCAGGGCGTGGCGTGGGCATGGAGGTGGTAAAAACGAAGATAGAAGCATTTGGTGGTTTTGTGGAGATCCGCTCAAAAAAAGATAGGGGAACAAGAATAATGTTGAAGCTGCCGCTTACAACCGCCATTATCCAAGCACTGCTCGTGAACGTTTGTGGTAAAACGTATGCCGTCCCGTTATCAAATGTGAAAGAGATCATGCGGGTACCAAAAGGGGACATAAAAACGATACAAGGAACAAAGGTAATAACCCTCCGGGGTTCCATACTACCGCTCGTTATGCTGCAATCTCTCTTTGGGCTCTCTCTCGATGCTTACAATGACAATCACAACCATGAGGGTAAATCCGTGGTGATCGTGGTGGAAAGGAGCGAAGGGTTGATCGGCTTAGTTGTGGACGCTGCCCTCGAACAGCAGGAAATAGTAGTAAAGCCTCCTGATGAACATCTGCAGGGCACTATCGGGTTAGGAGGTTTCACCATTCTGGGTGATGGTAACGTCATCCCAATACTTGATGTTGCTACCGTAGCTTTGACATGATAAAAACAGAACAAATGGGTAAACTGGTAGAGGCTGTGGATGAAAGAGGAACGTCAGTGGATTCCGAACTTGGGTTAAATCCGTTTCTAAAGGACGCCCTGAACGAGCTGGGTAACATAGCATCGTGTCATGCGTTAACGGCCCTAGCGGAGTTGACTGGAGCGACAATCGAAATCGACGTGCCACGCGTAGAGGTTGTCTCGATCGGAGAGGTGGGAAAACTGATAGAAATGGAAAAGATCGTTGCCGGAGACTTTGTTAAGCTTGAAGGAGGTTTCTCTGGCTACTTACAGGTTTTATTCCCAGAAAAAAGTGCATTTTTACTCGTGGATGCGCTCCTCTGTAAGAAACCGGGAGAGACGAAGGGTATAGAAACTGAAATGGACGAATCCGCATTAATAGAAGCGGGAAATATACTCGCGTCTTCGTTCTGTGATGCCGTAGCGGACCTTCTTCAATTTACGTTGATGCCAACCCCACCTTCCTTCGCTTTTGATATGGCAGGAGCTTTGGTAGAAACCGCAATCATAGCAGTAGCACAAACTCAGGGAACCGAGCACATCATCCTGTGTACGTGTGATTTCCCAGAAGACAAGAATGACATCTACGGCTACATACTGCTATTTCCTCATCCAAACAGCCTAAAAGATCTGCTATCCCGCCTTGAGGAGCAAGTAGCGGCGGTATAAAAGGGTAAGGACTGCATAATATGGACAGAAAAGATGCGTCAGAAGATTGTGAGTTCTTGCTTAATGCGTTTCATAAGGATGCACTCAATGAACTTGGTAACATAGCCTCGGGTCACGCACTAACAGCGCTCTCTGAGATGACGAGTATGACAATAGATGTAGAAGTGCCAACGGTGGATGTAATGATGATTAAGGACGAAAAAAAAAAGCAGATAGAAGCAGAGAAAATGGTTGCTGGAATTTGTCTTCGGCTCGATGGCGGATTGAGCGGCTATCTAGAGGTTCTGTTCCCCGGTAAAAGCGCTCTCCATCTCGTTGATTTCTTCATGGGCAAGATGCCAGGGGAAACGAAGAATATCGAGTCGAAAATGGAGGGGTCCGTGTTAATGGAAATCGGTAACGTGCTCGCTTCTGCGTTTTGTGATGCCATCGCAGAGTTCTTCCAGTTTTCTCTGTTACCATCACCGCCCTCTTTGTACTTTGATGAGCTGAGCGCACTGGTGAAAAGAGGGATGATCGCAGTAACTGAAGCAAACGAACCTGAGTCACGCATCATCCGGTTTAAATGTGTTTTTCAGGATGAAAACGGGAATGATCTCCACGGCAATATCCTGCTCTTCCCGCATCCGAAAGGTCTGAATAATATACTATCCCTGCTTGAGGCAAAAGTAGCATGAGAGAGGAAAAAAGGGTGATTAAACGATCACTGTCGGAATCAGAAAACGAAGGAGAACGACATTACGCAGGTATAGGGGAGATGAAGGTAGCACATAATCCGAGCGTGCTGATAATAATGGGGCTCGGCTCTTGCATAGGACTTACATTTCACGACCGTTACGCGAAAGTGGGAGGAATAGCACATATAATGCTTCCTGATAGTAGAGGGTTCGTGGAAAAGAGCTGCAAGTACGCAGACACTGCTGTTCCTTTGTTGCTAAAAGAGATGATGCGCTCCAAAGCCAAAAAGGGACAGATAGTAGCGAAGATAGCCGGTGGTGCTACCATGTTTTCAGGAATGGACACGCTTCAGATAGGAAAACGGAACACGGAAGTAATCAAAGAAGCGCTAAAGAACGAAGGGATAATACTTGTCGCTGAGGATACCGGCGGAAGTTCGGGGAGGACTATTACCCTTGATATCCAGACGGGAAAACTGAGTGTGAAAAATAAAAAGGAGATAAAAACTATCTGAAGAGTTATGCGTTAACACAGTACAGTTGTTCTATCCTTTTTAGCCAGTTCGTGCTTTTCACCGTTCAATTCGCATTATTCGCTGTTTTTCTATAAATCCTTTCTCTTACATTTACACACTCGAATATCTCTCTTGCTTCTCTGGGCATTGTCTCAGTTCTGCCTAAGATTAAATAACCCCCAAGATTCAAGGCCTTGTAAAAATCAAGAAGTAATCGGTTTTGGAAGTCTTTCCCAAAGTATATCATAACATTTCGGCAAAAGATGACGTCGAAATGCGAGAACTTCTTGTCTGAGAAGAGGTCATGTTGCTGAAACCTCACAAGATGCTTCACCTTGTTTTTTATGTGATATTTACCATTTTCGTCGAATTTAAAATATTTCGATATGTGCGATTTGCCCATATTTTTCAGTGCCAGTGCTCCATAAACACCCGTTCTAGCAGCGTTCAGAGCTTTTTGATCAATATCTGTCGCATGGATCGAAATGATGAAGTTGTTTATCGCGGCACCAAGTTGTTCATGCAAAATAATGCTGATCGTATACGGTTCTTCACCTATAGAACAGCCGGCACTCCATATCCTCACTATCGAGCTTTTCCGCTTCCTCTTCTCGGAGAGCACCCGTGGTAATACCTCGCCTTTGAAGACATTAAATGTCTCAGTGTCTCTGAAAAATTCCGTAACATTTATTGTTATCCCATCCAGAAGAGTTTTGTATTCACCCGGGTTTTTTTCTAAAAACGTGCAGTATTCATGGTATGAACTTCCAATTCCTCTCGCTTTCATCCTCAGCTCGATTCTTCGCCGTAAGTAGTTATCCTTATAATTACGGCAATCCACCCCTGTTTTATCACAAATCAGCTCCTTTAGATTGGTAAAAGCGATTTCGTTGTTCACTGCCATATCCTACCACCATTACTAGAACAAATCTGATATATCCAACATAAATTGATATTGAAATAAAAAGCTATCTCATCTCGCCATATTTTTTACAACTATTGACAAAAATTTATACTGTAAACTGT
>CAYUEX010000077.1:0-9706 GCA_964443855.1 uncultured Halobacteria archaeon
TGTTTCGACATCTCCGGGATGTTGCTCCGCAACGGGAGGATTTTTGCGCCTGCCGGCATGATGTGATCCGTCGAGATGTTATCTCCCACCTTGATGAGCACTTCTCCAGCCAGGGTATCGGGTAACGGTGGGAAATCCGGCAAAGGCTTGATATTGGGCCCTCTCACGATCTCCACCGTGGCAGCCTCGTCGGGCGGAAGCGGGCGTAGAAACATGTTATCATTAACGATGAACCGTTGCGGCATCTCTATCCGTGGATATTCGCCAAGATCACGGGGATCGGTTAGAACGCCTTTGATTGCCGTGGCAGCTGCAACTTCCGGGCTTACAAGGAATATTTGTGCGTCTTTGGTTCCGCTGCGTCCCTCGAAGTTCCGATTGAACGTTCGTACGGACACGGCGTGAGATGACGGTGCGGCTCCCATACCGATGCACGGCCCGCACGCGTTTTCGAGTATTCGTGCACCCGCAGCTACAAGGTACTGCAGCTCGCCGCTCTCTATAAGATGCTCCACTACCTGTCTTGAACCCGGATTGATGGTGAGATGTAAGTTATCCGCAACGGTTTGCCCGCGCAGTGCGTTTGCAACGATTTTCATATCGCGCAGTGATGAGTTGGTACACGAACCAATGGCTACTTGCTGTACCTCCATTCCCGCAATTTCGCTCACCGGCTTGACATTTCCCGGACTGTGTGGCAGAGCTGCCAGAGGCACTAATTCACTCAGATTGATCTCCATGATTTCATCATATCCTGCATCTGCATCAGCTTCAAGCGGAATCCATTGCTCTCCACGTGTATACAGCTCCGAAAACGCCTTTGTTACGACGGAGAAGCGGTCGAGTGTTTGCGGCTGAGATTGAACTCCACGTTGCTGTGCCTCCATGAAGGCTTTTGTCACCTCATCGCTTGGGAATACACTCGTTGTTGCTCCTGTTTCGGTGCCCATGTTCGTTATCGTCGCTCGTTCAGGCACGCTCAGCGTCTTCACGCCGGGACCAAAATACTCCAGTACCTTACCTACACCACCTTTAACATCTATCCGACGAAGGACCTCCAGTATAACGTCCTTGGCTGAGACCCAATCAGGCAGTTTTCCGGTAAGTTTTATACCTACGATCTTTGGATACTTTATTCTGTACGGCATACCTGCCATAGCAACGGCGACGTCAAGACCTCCAGCGCCTAGCGCAAACGAGCCTATACCACCCGCAGTCGGTGTGTGGCTGTCTGAACCAATTAGTGTCTTGCCAGGCCGAGCAAAGCGTTCCAGATGAAGTTGGTGACAGATGCCATTGCCCGGACGGGAGAAGAATAACCCGTATTTTTTGGCTACAGATTGAAGGTATCTGTGGTCATCAGGGTTTTTGAAGTCTGTTTGTAACGTGTTGTGGTCAACATAACTCACGCTCAGCTCCGTTTTCACCCTTGGTATTCCGATGGCCTCGAACTGTAAGTAAGCCATGGTACCGGTTGCATCCTGGGTAAGCGTCTGATCGATCTTCAGTGCAACCTCTGCCCCGGGAGCTCGCTCACCCTCTACAATATGGGTGTTGAGTAATTTTTCCGTAACTGTTTCAGCCATAATAATCCCTTTAATAATTAAAACGGATCGTATAATATCAATTTTTCGAAATTTTCTCGCGGGCTCTCTCCTCACAGCACAACGAGTTCATGGCTGCACCGACATAATCATCTTTGCATGACGCGGATAGCGGGCAATGAACTTAAACTCATCTTCTGTCACGGGCTTCTGTGTGTGTACGTTTGCATATCTGACGAGTTCTAAGATCTCGCGGGCCTCTTCGTCATCATGGAATTTCAGCTTGTATTTTCCCGCTACGTTCTTAAACCCTTTTATGCCTGAGTATTCCCCTGTTGTTATCAGTCTGCCGGTCTCAAGCTGCTCGATATGCCCTCTGCCAACCTCAGCATAGTCGTACAACTCATAATTCCTGCTGTCTTTCAGTGCGCCGTCCGCATGTATGCCTGATTCGTGCGCGAAGGCATTGTCACCAACTGCAGGCTGGTTCACGGGAATAGGAACGTGAAACGATAGTGAGGCGTATTTACATAGCTTCCACGCATGGTTCAAGTCAATATGCTCGTCCAAGTGGTATTTGTTCTCGAATCCGCTGGATTTCTGCACTGCAAGGATTGTCGACACCAAGTCCGCATTACCGGCCCGCTCACCCATGCCGTTGACGGTCGTCGTGATGTACGCATCGACACCTGCATCTATTGCCCCCTTGGCTCCTGCAACTGAGCAAGCAACCGCCATGCCCAAGTCGTTATGACAGTGCACTTCGATAGGGATCTTTACGGCCACCGCAAGCGCCTTTACGCGCTCATATATCGTGAGTGGATCGTCGTATCCAAGCGTGTCGCAGTATCGTATCCTGTCTGCGCCGTGTGCGCGTGCCGCTTCCGCGAATTCGATCAAGCCTCCAAGTTTTGTCCGTGATGCGTCCTCAGCATTAACGCCAATCGTCTCTGCGCCGTGTTCCTTGGCGGTGTTGACGGCATCACCCATCATCGCTAGTATGTCCGTCCAGCGATACTTGTCCTTGAATTTGCCGGTAATCATCTGTTTCGATGTTGAAATGCTCAAATTCAGGTGCTTCAGTGTCGGCACAAGCCTGAAGGCTTCCTCTACATCTTCGTTTACCGCGCGCATCCACCCGCTAAGCCAAATGCGCTTCAAAGCTCCTAGTTCTGCCAAATCAAGATTAGCATTCAAATAATTCGTCTCATGCCGTGTGGCGGGAAACCCAAACTCACTCTGGAAAACGCCCATCTCATCCAGATAAAGATTCAGCAGGGTCTTCTCCAACTTTGCCAAGCCCAACCTCGAGGTCTGCACACCGTCCCTATTCGTAACGTCAATTATATATATGGTATTCTCAGCCATCTTTGATGAAGCCTCCTCTTTTTACACACCACGCGCGACATTAATGTACGACATTAATACTAGAAGGCGCTAAGTAAAAAATCTGTGAAAATCTTAGAAGACGCACCAAATAAGGAGCTATGCAAACTCTCCCTATCTCATTTATCGTTATTAGTGATTTTACCGCTAAGCTAGCACCTCTGTAACGTTATTTCAATTGAGCATTACGGGCCTCTTTCTCTCCTCGGATGCAACCTCCTAAAAATGGTGGGACAACTGATGCTTGTTATTATCGCAAGCAGAAGGATTGCCGAACCCATGGTCACCGTTATCAATTCGAGTTCTATCCCTACTGCAGCCACCGCAATTATTAAACTCAATCGTGACGAAAGTAAAATGCCTGCAGAAAAGCGATCCTTTAACGAATGGCGTGTGAGCAAGAGCATTGACGGCACTATTTTCACCAGGAATGCAATTAAAAGTAGCATTGGAATCAGATAAATTCCGCCTCCAATCACGGCATCCAGATCGAACTTCATTCCTACAGTTATAAAGAATATGGGTACAAGGAAACCGTATCCGATTCCATAGAGTTTCTGTTCGAGAACGGTCCCGCCACGGAATAAAATGGCAAGAATCACTCCTGCGAGAAACGCACCCAGTATGGCGCCAACACCAACAACCTCTGCTAAAACGACGAATACCAGCAACAATGCGAAGGAAGCCCTCACCCCTATCTCCGATGGTTGGTCGGACTTAAACCACTTTGAAAGTCGCTCAGGATAGTGCCAGATTACAAGCTTACCCACGTAATACAACGCAAAAAACAGAACAAATATGAGTGGAATTAAAAACATCTCCCATGTTAAGCCCTTTTCAAGGTGGAGGGTATGTACCGTAACGAGTGACACGGTGGTAAAATCCGCAATGAATGCTGATATGATTATTGTCTGTCCAAGTTCGCTTCTTAACAGACCCTGTTCCCCGATCGTTGGCACGATTACGCCTACTGCAGAGGTCGAGAAGACAAATGCAAGATAGAACGTTTCCATTTCTTCCGTAGGCGAGATGAGATTATACACGAGGAATATCGAAATGCCGAGCGTGCTGAGATAGAGCAACGTTCCAAGAATAAACAATTTTGCTCCGTGAACCTCAACCTGCGAGAAATCTATTTGCAGACCTACCAGAAACATCAGGAATATAAATCCAAAGCTTGCGAGAAATGCTATTCCTTCTTCTTCTCCGGTAAAAAGCCCCAGTACACTTCTACCGACGATAATCCCGCAGATGATCTCTCCAACTACTGCCGGGACGCCGATTCTACTACAAAGGAGTGGAATCAAGAACGCAAAAACTGCAATTGTAAATAAAGCGAAATACGGCGTTGTTATCATAAGCATCATATAACGGTGAGAACAGAGCAGGGAGCGTCTTTTACTATTTTCCTAATCAGGTCTGACCGTATGATACCCTTTCCTCTCCAAGGAATCACGGCGAGTTCGTAATTCTCACTTTTCACTTCTTTTACCGCTTCTATCATTGGGTTACCTTCTATCCACTTTTCAATAATCCGTACGTTTCCTTTTTCTCCTAATTTTTTTATCCCGTCAATCAATTGACTCGGAACATTTTCCAAAAAGAATAAATGCAGGTCAGCCCCGCATAAATGAGCTAACTGAACCGCATGCCTGCCAACACTCTCAGATATCTCTGATGAATCAAGAAAGGCAAGAACATGTTCGTAATACCTAAATGTACGTGCTACAAGCACAGGACAGGAAGCACATTTTATTAACTTTAAAATAACACTACGTTTAAATATTTTGTCCATGATGCTGAGTTCTTCCTGGTCTATTATCACACAATCAGGATAATAGGAGTGCTCTTTTACACGGTCCATAATTATACAGCTAGGGTAATGTAAATGCTTTTTTATAATGTCCATCAGTTTTTCCTCTTCCAGCAATATCTTAAAATGTACGCCCATCTCCTGTGCTTCGGCTATCATTTTTCGATTGTCTATATCCGCAGACGATATAGCAGTGACCTCCGCGCTTGCTACGGAAGCAACCAGCAAAGCTTCTTTGAACGCCTTATCCACCGTATTTTCATTCATTATTGGAACGAGGATTTTAGTAAAAGGTGATAGTTTTTCCCCGGCATCAAAGCGTAACAGACCTCCGATGAGATTTGCCACTATCTTTGTAGGATACATGACGTATTCAATGCCCAGCTTCTGGAACCGCTCCCTGTCCTCGGGATCTTCCACCCGAACAATTATCTTGGGGATACCATGTTTCTTCGCAATAGCTGCAGCTCGATAATTGACATCGTCATTACTGGTGAGCGAGACAAAAGCAACGGCATCATCTAAGCCCACTCGATTGAGCAATTCCTCATCACTTCCGTCACCAGTGACCACCTCCACACCCTTTATTTCTGAAAACTTTTCCCTTTTTTCTGGATTTATCTCAATAACAACTGATTCCGGCAACTGAACTGCCAGCTCTCTCCCTACTCTCCCACCACCAACAATGATATTTTTCATTGCAACACGTTGATCACGCTTTCGATAATACTAATAAAAATTGCCTATACGGGTTTAAAAATCTATTGGAAGTGCGGACGGTCAAAAATTTATTTACCGGACGTGTGAAAGGAATAAAAAGGAGAATGGAGAGAGAAGGTTTTCTGCTGGATGTTGATTACCTAACGGAAAAAAGCGAAGATGGGCATGATAGACCAGTGATACGGCTGTGGTGCAAGAGTAGCGACGGTGCGGATTTTGTTGTATTGGATAACACGTTCGAGCCGTATTTTTACGCGTTCCCCTATCCTAACGCTCAATTTTATGATCATCACGAGTCTGATGTGGCTGATAAGAAACGGCTGATAGAAGAGCTTTGCATATATCGCGAGAACGAAGAAATAGGTGTTAAGCGTGTGGAATTCTGCCAGAGAAAGTTACTCGGCGTTACCCATCGAGGCTTGAAAATTTTCGTTGCACATCCGAGCCATGTTCCGTTACTGCGTGAGGCGGTCAAAAAGGTAGGGATCCTCGTATTAGAAGCGGATATTCTTTTTGCAATTCGATATCTAATCGATAAGCGCCTCAGACCGTTCGATGGTGTGAAGGTGGAAGGCGAGGAAATTGACTCGGACTATGCTCATACAACTGATAGGAAGGCTATCCTTGCTTCAAGCGTATCGTACACAAAGATGGAAGGGCGGGGGGAGTTGCCTGCGCTGAAAATGCTCGCGTTTGATTGCGAAATGGCGGTACAGGGGCATGGTATGCCTTCACCGAGAAGAGACCCCATAATCATCATTTCCATGGCATATTACGAGGCGGACGAGATCAAATCGGGGCTATTTGTGATGACTGATGAGGACTTTGAGGCGGGTGACGATGCACCAGTGCTCCGTGATTTTTTTGCATTCATCGAAAAGTTCCAGCCGGAGATCATCGTGGGCTACAATACAGACGGTTTCGATTGGCCGTATATACGGGAGCGGGCGAAACTGCACGGCATTCGATTGACTCTGGGTGCTGATGGCAGTACGGTCCGATATGAGCGAGGAAGTATGCTGCCAAGTGTGAATATTGTGGGTAGGCTAAATGTTGACCTTTTTAAGCTCGCGAAGCGCGACTTGGGCAGCGTGAAGGTGAAGAAGCTGGAGAATGTAGCGGAATTTCTCGGCGTGGTGCGGAAGGAAGACCGTGTGAATTTATTGCCACGCGAGATCAACGAATGCTGGTTCAATCCTGCTGCGCGAGAGAGTCTCTACGAATATGCGAAAGCCGATGCGGTGAGCGCGTTAGGTATCGCAGAGAAGATGCTGCCGCTGCAAATAGCGCTCTCGAAGATGATCGGCTATCCTCTGGACGAGTTAGCAAAGATGGGGAGAGGCCGTCAGGTAGAAGCATTTTTAACCGCCGAGGCGTTTAAACGGGGCGAATTGGTACCCTCAAAGAAAGGTGGCGAAAAGACTTTCGAAGGTGCGTTCGTGCTACCTCCCGAGAGGGGTTTGCACGAAGATGTCATTGATCTCGACTTCTCCTCTATGTATCCGACGATCATGATCTCCTTTAACGTCTCACCCGATACGTTCGTGGAATCGCCGGAAGCTGACGACGAGGTATACCGGGCACCAGAGGTAGGTTACGCATTTAGAAAATCGCCTGATGGCTTTTTTAAACGAATAATGAGCGATTTAATCGCCCGACGAAGCGCAATCAAGGGCGAAATGAAGAACTATGACAAAGATTCAGACGCATATCGGCTGTTGGACATACAGCAGCAGAGTGTCAAAATCCTCACGAACAGCTTTTACGGCTATACCGGGTGGAGTGCCGCGAAATTTTACAAGCGGGAATGTGCTGAGGCGACCACAGCGTGGGGACGGCATTTTATCAAACAAACAGTGGAGATGGCTGAGGAGTTTGGATTAAAAGTCATCTATGGTGATACCGATAGCATATTCGTAAAGCTACCGCCCGAACTCGAGGTAGAAGGCGATCGGAAAGCGGAGTTGTTGAAGAGGGCGAAAGAAGCTTCTGATCGAATTTCAGAAGAGTTACCGCTACATCTTGCACTCGAGGATTACTTCAAGTCTATCTTCTTTACGGGGAAGAAGAAGCGATATGCGGCGCTCACTGATAAAGGCGAGATCGTTGTTCGCGGTCTGGAAGTACGTCGAGGAGACTGGTGCGAGCTGGCGAAGGAAGTGCAGACGGAGGTGATCGAACTCATATTGAAGGAAAAAGACCCTGAAAAAGCCATGAGGTACGTTAAAAGCGTCATAAAAGACTTGAAAGAGGGTCAAACTTTGGTTGACAAACTCACCATTCACAAGACACTCACCAGGAAGATAAGCAGCTACGAGACAAAGCAAGCGCATGTAATAGCAGCGGAACGAGCATTCGCCGCGGATATATCCTATGAAGTGGGCTCCAAAATCCCTTATGTAATAATAAAAGGTGCAGGAAAGACGAGTGACCGTGCATTCCCCAGCGATATTATCGAGCGCAGCGAAGGAAATGAGCTATACGCGGAGGGGCGAAAATATGCGATTGATATCGCTTATTATGTTCACCACCAGATAATACCCGTTGCGCACAGAGTATTGCAACTTTTTGGTTATGATATCTCATCTTTTGAGGAAGGGGGACAGAAGACTTTAGGGCAGTGGTTTTGATAAGGTTCCAATGGTCAGATGACCGAAAAGCTTTTATATAACCCTCCATTACCTAATCGTAGTGATAAAAATGGCTGAACTACCATTAGCACCTGTAACCAGGATAGTGAGGAACGCAGGAGCAGATAGAGTAAGCGAAGACGCAAGTCAGGCACTAGCTGATCTGCTAGAGGAATACGGTGAGAAAGTGGCAAAGAAAGCCGTAAGCCTTGCGAAACATGCCGGAAGGAAAACAGTAAAAGCGGAAGACATCCAAGAAGCGATAGCATAAACAAAAATGATTGACTAAGGGGGAAAGAGAAAAATACAAAATTTACCCCCTTCTTTTTTCTCTTCTCTTCACCGTGTCATTTATTTTCTTTTCTGCGCCATGTGTTCGTAACGGGGGATTTTAAAGGGTATTCTTTGCGGCTCACTCCGAATCGCTTTTTTCTAGCTCCTTCATCCTTTTAATTCCGTCTATCTCCTTTATGACAGCGACAACAGCTTGAGGCACTAAACTCTCCCAGCTTTCGTTGTTCAAGATTCGCCGTCTTATTTCGCTACCTGAATATTCTTTACGGTTGAAGAGTAACGGAACACGCACGTTGTAGTTCTGCTCCTTAAACAACCGCTCTATTAGCGGATTATTGGTGAATACAACATCCACTGGGGGTATTAAGGACTCAACATGCGATACCCATACCGCATTCCAATTTACATCGAGGATAGGCACGACGTAAAAATTGGAAATGCCATCAGCCCGTAACGACTTTGAAATCATTAGATAACGTTCACCTGCGGTAAAAGGGTCTTCCAACTCGTGGCTTCTCTGTGCTGATCCAATGCATATAATAATTTCCTCAGCTTCGGCAGCCATCTCTTTTATAACTGCATGATGGCCAAGGTGATAGGGCTGAAATCGCCCTATGTATAGCGCTCTCATTTCTCTTTATCCTGTCTGTCTGTATCACGTATTCTATCTAATTATTCCAAACGTAGCATTATATACCTTTATTTCTATGCATCTATCTGGTTGGTAATAAATTAGGATGGAGTGAAAAGAGATGGCTAAAGCCTTGTTATTTTTAGCACCCGGATTTGAAGAAATCGAAGCTTTGAGCATCGTTGATACGCTCAGAAGAGCAGGAGTAGAGGTTGTAATGGTAGGTCTCAAAAAAGGAAGTATTGAAGGCGCACACGGTGTTATCGTGATGCCAGATAGCGCGATGGATGCTATTACGATCGAGGATTTCGATGCAGTCGTTTTGCCGGGTGGCAATCCCGGCTATCTAAATCTTGGGAAGGACCCGCGGGTTTTAGATGTTGCAACAAAAGCCTTTGAAACAGGAAAAATCGTCGCAGCAATTTGTGCCGCGCCTTCCGTTTTAGCGAAGGGGGGCATTTTACAAGGGAAAAAGGCAACGATCTATCCGGGAATGGAATCATTCTTAACTGGTTCGGAACCGGTGAATGAACGCGTTGTGGTTGATGGTACGGTGGTTACGAGTCAAGGGCCGGGGACGGCGCTTGAATTTGGGATTAAATTGGTGGAACTATTAGTTGGAACGCAGAAAGCCCAGGAACTCAAAGCGGAACTTGTGGTAAACTTTTAGTTGTGCTCATTATTAATG
>CAYUEX010000078.1:0-9592 GCA_964443855.1 uncultured Halobacteria archaeon
CTGAGCTGGGAATCTAAAAGATCAGCATAACATAACGCCTCCGCTTCTGCAAACAGGGGCTTCACCGGAGAGCCCCATTCGCCCTGCTGATGATGGCTCAGGATGAGATGCAGCAATCGCAGCCGAAGTTCATCAGGGAACCCTTCTATCATTTTTATTTGCTCATCCACCATCTGATAGCCCAGCACGATATGGTTCACCAGCCCGCCTTCTTCCGTCACCTCTATCTGGAAGGTGTAGTCATACGTGGCGGTTTTCCCGATATCGTGCAGGATAGCGCCCGCAAGCAGCAAATCACGGGCAAGTTCTGGGTAGAGCTGAGCGATGGTCTCGCATACCGCCACCACAGATTGCGTATGCTCGATCAGCCCGCCCGCATAATTATGGTGGTGTATCTTAGCGGCCGGCGCTGTTTTAAAAGAACGGGCAAATTCAGGGTCATTGAGGAAGGTAAAAACAAGACGCTTCAAGAACTCATTCTCGATACGCTCTGCGCTTGTTACAAGGGCCTCAAACAACCGATCGATATTTTTCGATGTCCGTGGCAGATAGTCAGTGATGTCGTAGGGTTTCGTGCTCCGTGCAATCCCGTCGGGCGGGAAGATTACCTGTAAACGACCTCGAAAGGATTCCACAACGCCCTTTACGCGAACGATGTCCCCTGGTTCGAACAACGCTGCCACGGCCTCCGCCTGCTCCCAGCAGCGCGCCCAGATACTGCCGGTATTATCGCCTAATTTCACCTGGAGATAGTGCCCTTCTTTCGTGATGAATTCACGCAGCTCCTTCTCCATCACTAGAAACGTAGCATCTACCGGGCTGCCGACCGCTAAATTCTGCACCTTCGTCTTCCCACTCATTTTACCTCCACCAATGGCACCGGTAACGCGTTCAGTATGTTACTCAGCCTGCTCTAATTCCTGCAGCATTTCGTCCATTGAATAGATCCGTCTCTCTTCTTTACCGTTGATCCATTCAATAGCTTTCACGGCGCCCTGCGATAACGCTTCGCGGCTCTGTAAACGGTGCGTTATCTCCAGGCGTTCGCCTCGGCCCGCGTACAACACGGTATGCTCGCCCACGATCTCGCCGGCACGCACGGCATGTATCCCGATCTCCTCAGGCGAGCGCTCGCCGGTTATGCCCTCGCGACCGTACACGAACTTTTTCGCGCTTGGCGTGGTATATGGCGCTAGGATCTCGGCGGCTTTTAATGCGGTTCCGCTCGGCGCATCCTTTTTATGTGAATGATGCATCTCGACAATCTCCATGTGATAGTGGTACGCGCGCAGTTGCCGTGCAGCTTCCGCAATCAATCGCCAAAACACGTTCACGCCAATCGAGAAGTTAGGGGAAATAATAGCGGGAACGTGGCCAGTTATAGCGTCTTCCAGCTCTTCGAACTGCGGTGCTGAAAAACCCGTTGTGCCAACCACGAGCTTGACCTTGTTACGAGCGGCGACTTTGATATTTTCTACTGCTGCTGCAGCGTTGGTAAAATCCACAAGCACCTGTGGTTTAACGTCCTTGAGTATCTTATCCATCTCATCCGGACTTGATACGTTCAATCCAGGCGCAAACGCTTCTCCCACGCCATGCGGGTCGAACCCCGCCACCAATTCCATACTTTCGTTCTCTAAAATGCCCTGCACGACGTAACTGCCGGTTCTTCCCGTTGCTCCAGCTACCGCCACTTTTATTGCCATGGCTAAAAATTGCTCACAGTTGTTTATAAGCGGTGCGGTTTTGTTTTATTTCCGCATCACGAGACTCACCACATCGGCGTCTGCAAGCACATGCGAAAGCCCGACACGCTGGCCGCCGTACTTCGCTGACTTACCCCAGATGCGTGCGTAGCGGAACTTCTTAACAAACTCCCGATGAATAGTGGCACAGACGTCAGAAACCGTAGAATCTTGCTTTATCACCAGCGGATTCTCCATATCCGGTAATCCCCCCTGCGGCTTCATAAAAATGCGTATGAATTCAAGTTCGTTATACACGCGCTCTTTCAGTGCGGCAATGTTTGTCCCGTCCGATGCGGAGATCGTTATGGCTTCCGGGAATCGATCCACAAGAGCCCGAAGCCGTTCAGGATCAATCAAATCTATCTTGTTCAAGAGCGTAAGTGCGCGAACGTATTTACGGTTCCCTAATACAGCATCAATAAGCGCATCGAGTGTGACGCGTTCACGGATAAGAATCTCCGCATTGTGTATTTTGTACTCCGCTAACACCGCTTTGATCAGTTTATCATCGAGCTCGAGCTCCACGGTACTGTTTACGGTAATGCCGCCGCGACTCGCTTTACGGATGACAATCTCTGGCGGGTTAGTATTACTTCGAATGCCCGCATCGTACAACTCCTTTACCAATGTATCGTACTGCTCTGGATGCAGGACGTCCACGACGATAAGAATGAGGTCCGCGTTTCGGATTACCGAGAGCACCTCTTTGCCGTGCCCTCTTCCTACTGAGGCGCCTGAGATAAGCCCGGGGACATCGAGCAGTTGTATTCGTGCCCCTTTATAAAGGAGTGTGCCCGGAATCACATCGACCGTGGTGAAATCGTACGCAGCAACCTCAGCCGTGGTGCCGGCAAGGCTGTTGAGCAGCGTAGATTTGCCGACTGAAGGAAACCCTACCATGACGACCGTGGCATCGCCGGATTTCTTTACTGAGTAGCCTGCACCCTTACTTGCGGATTTTGCCGTTGCCTGCTTTTGCAGTTCCTCTTTTAATCTAGCGAGTTTCGCTTTGAGCCGCCCAATGTGGTGCATTGTCGCCTTGTTGTACGAGGTCTTCCGTATTTCCTCTTCTATGTCCGTGATCTCCTCTTCGATGGTCATGGTCCTGCGGTGCGGTAAATCCGTTGGAAACGGAGTTTTTTACATTAAATTATAGATAGGTGGGCGTTGATATTGTTTTACTATGAAGGTTGTTGTCCTGGGCTGCGGATTTGGCGGCGTGGAAGCCGCACGGACGTTGCGAAAGAAGACGAAAAACCTCGATATTATTATGATTGACCGCAGCACACGATTTGATTACCAGCCGGCGTATCCAGAGTTAGTAAGCGGAAAGGTCACACCAGAAGAGATCTCCCGCGATTTACCTCCATTTGCAGCGAAAATCGGTGCGGAATTCATCCATGCGGAGGTTAGTAATATCAACTTCAGCGCCAAAACGGTGAAGATTAAGGCTAAGACCGAAGCTGACGGAAGGGATATTCCCTACGATTTCCTCGTCATCGCGCTCGGTGCGGCACAGACTTTTTTTGGTATTCCTGGTGCAGAGGAGTTCTCGCACTCTTTTAACACTATGGAAGCGGCACTAGAGACCAAAAATACGCTTGATACACGCGATTACTCAAAGGAAATCGCTATTATGGTTATCGGAGCTGGCTTAACGGGTGTGGAAGTTGCCGGTGAGTTGGTTGATTATTTAAAAGATCGTGGGGCCGTAGCACGTATCTGTCTTGTCGAGATGATGCCGCGAATGTTACCGACGTGTCCCGCAGGAAACGTAGCAAACTGTGTAGAGGAGTTCCTCTGTGCTCAAGGCGTTGAGGCACTAACGGAAACGGCGGTGCAAGAAGTAACCGAGCACGAGATAGCGTTCACAAGCGGACGGAAACTCCCGTACGATCTTATTATCTGGACAGCAGGAATAAAGCCAAACAGCCTCTTGGAGCAGCTCGATGTTCCTAAGGTCAAAGGCTGGCTCAAAGTGGATCAGTATCTCCGTGTAGAAGGCATGGATGAGGTATTTGCCGTGGGCGATACCGCATACTTCGAACGTAACGGTGTTTGCTCGGGCCAGAATGTCGAGGAGGCAATGGAACAAGGCAAAGCCGCGGCGAAGAATACAATCCGCAGAATAAACGGGAAGAAATTGAAGGCATACAAGCCAAAGAATACCCGAGAGAACCCACGTGCATTAATATCGCTGGGTAATGATAAAGCTGTGGCATTTTACGGCAAACGAATGTTTAGGCCCTTTGCCTACCCAATCAAGAAGTTTGTCGAGTGGCGCTACATGAAGCGGTTTCGATAGATCCATTACACAATTTTGCTTTGCATGCTTTAAGAGCCTAATCCCTCTTCGGATTTGCCGCATTTTGGTATCTCCGTAGATTGACACACTCTTTCATTGTACCAGAAACGATGGAGCACATTTATACCCCTTCACAAGGTGCTTTATAGCACTGTGTGAATCTGCCCTTTGTTGAAGAAAATTTGGTCTGAATCTAAATTCTACTTCCCCGAAGTAATCCTCAACATTTCAAGTACTACTTCCCTAATAGGTGGTACAAAAGCAATTACCACTATTATAAGCAAAATCACTAACAACGCCTGCGCAAGCGGTGATATGCGTCCCCTTTTATCCTCCAATAACCCCCTTAAACTTCCCATTGTTTTCCCATAAAGCACAACTATATAAAAAGATTTTCACTTTTGGCGTAGATTAAACAAAGGTCTTACGGAAAGGGTATATGACATAACAGGTTGCCTACGAGTTAGATGACTCTAAGAGGGATGGCGGAAGGCAGAGAAGAGGTTTGGTGATCACTATCACGCTTCAGGATTTACAGTCGCTTGTGGCTTTATGATCTTAATCAAAAAAGTTAAAGATAACTTTAATTATCTTCATACGGATGTAGGGATAGAAAAATTGGAGCGGCATAAAACTTTTAACCGGAAAACGACCAGTTACTACGCCTCTAAAAAGTTTAATCTAGACTTTCGTGGCTTCTCTTCTTTCACGCTCACAGCACCGTCGTGAGTGCGAGAATCGCGATGAGTGCAACAGGGATCAGTATCATACCCGTGAAGGCGTTTTTCGTTATCGCGCTGACATTTTTCTTAATCTCCTGTTTGTTGCGTTTTTCCGTTACGCTCTTTTTGAATGCAGGAATTAACCGTAAACTTCGCGCCGTGAAGAACATCGGCAGAGCTAACAGCGCGAAAAGAACGTACGGGATTTTGATATCGAGGAAGAGCAGCGGGATAAAGGCGAGCCAGGAAAGTAATGTCAGCGGCAGATAAAGGTTGGCAGTCATGCGCTTGCCCATTCGAACTACCAGGTTCCTGCGGTCTATCAGTTGGTCGCATTCGAAATCCGGGATTTCACGCGTTAATTTCAGCTTGAATACATCGATTACCCAGGGTAAGGCGACAATCGTCGGAAGCCAGCTCACCTGACCTGCTTGCAAATAGTAGCCGCTGAAGACTGTTATCCACCCCACGCCGGCCGTTATCGCTACTTCGCCCAGGCCGTGGTACGAGAATCGCGGTCCACGCGAATACCCGTACGAAATGAAAATACCGAGGAGCCCGAGCGGCAATGTCAGCATTCCGGTCTTGAAATGGAACTGTAGTAGCACGCCGAGCGGTATCGCAGCGGCGACACAGAGATACGCGCCGATGTCCGCCTGCCGTGCCGTTATATGCCCCTTTGCGAATGCGTTGAATCGACCGCTGACCGCAGTATTATGCAGCGTGCTCGCTCCCTCGACATTGCTCGGATCAAGCCCTCGTCGCTTCACATCGGCGTAGATGCTGCTCGCATTGAGCACGAAGCAGAACTCGGATATCAGAAACACGGCAACCAACGTAATTGCGAGTACCGGACCATCAAAAGTAGCCGGATCCTCGACCCAGGCAATGACTGCACCCAGGATAAAGGGAATCATAGAGGTGGTAAATTTTGGGAGTCCCGAAAGCTCAAGCCAACCGGATAGTATATTTTTCGTGTGGGTCATTGTTCTGATGTGTCCTCTTTTCTTTTAGTATTCGTTCTAAATAAAAAACCTCTGCCTGTTTTTTGGAAATCATCTTCCCCGAGTGCTCCTAAATTACCTTTGGCGTACTTTTCAGCCTTTAAACTTCTTTTTTATGGGAACGAGGATTTGCGATAACATGGCTTGGGTTGAACAGATAAAGAGGATTGTACGTATCTATCATCGCAATCGATGCCACGTCAAATCGTTAAAAAAGCGTCTCGTCCTGCTCGTAGCTCCGATCCAAGCGAAGTGCGATCTCTGCTTTTGTCAGCTCTTTGCTCAGGTAAGACGCGTGTTCAAGTCGTGAAACCAAATTTAATCGCACGATCGTATCCATTATCTCTTGCGCACTCACCCCGATTATTCGTTGCCCGGTGGGTGAATGGCGTGCACATATCTTCTTATCGCCCGTGCCTTCCCCTTCTACCTCACCAATACCGATTCTAAAGCAGCCTTTTGGATCAAGCTTCCACGTTTCGTTCTTCGTCGCTACTACAAGTTTGTCATCGGGGATGTTCGTAATTGGCCTTCTTCGCTTCTCTTTTACCGTTAAAAGGTTGATTCCAACGTCTTTCGGTGCACTTCCGCGTGCCTTTGACAGCATCATCATCTCCGAAGCCACACGCAGCTCTCGTACACTTCCACGCGCTTTATCGCTGCATTCCGGAGTAAAAAGGATATCAGCACTGAACTCAGAGGCGATACCCGCTAAAGTCGCATTTATCCCTATTGAATCCGCGTCCGTAAGCTCGGTGACGTTGCCAACGCCGAAGAACAGCGGCGTGTGCTGATCCTGCAATCTAAACCGATAATAGTTGCAGAGTGATTCTCCGATCCCGTAGCCAATGGTCTCCAAGACAGGATCCGCAATGATGCGCGTTATGCCGTGCTCCTCCGCCATTTTTAGGTTCGCAAGTAAGCTTTCGTAGCTTTTGTGCGGGCCTTCGCTGTTAGGAATGATGACTGCTGCCACGTTCCGTTCCGCGACCACGTCTCCCACTGCATGAATGTTATCCTTGTTCAAGCTGAGTACCATATCCACACCGGTTTCGATGCCTGCACGTATAAGCTTGGCATCCAAGGTATCGATGGAAACCGGGACGTTCGGTGCGAACGACAATGCAGTTTTTATAGCTTTTTCAACTTCTTCTGGTTTCGCACCAATGTGCACCCCGATATCCAGGATGTCCGCGCCGCTCTTTAAATAATGCTCTGCCAATCGTTGTATCTCATCCTCAGTCATGAGCGTTGCATCGACGAGTTCTGCACAGACCTTCATTCGAGCTCCAGCGCCTATTTTCACGCCTTTTACGGAGAAAGCATCCTTTACGCTGCTTTCCAACGCAGACAACTGTTGTTTCGCGTTCTCTTTTCGTTTTTCAGCTAAAAACATATCTGCGGGGATAGTTGAAGAGAAATCCCCTTCATCAACTAATCGCAAAGCCTCCCCGATATCGTAGGCATGTCGCGGGCCCAATCTAATCGGTATGGCTATCTCGTTCTCCAAATCACTGAAATCCGCTTTACAGAATCCGGAAATCAAAATGAGGTTGCAGTCCAATTTCTTGGCTGCTCTCTCAAGTGCCTTCTTCAGCGATTTGGGCGTGGAAAAAGCGGCGATATTTAAATCCTGGGTAAGCACTTCACAGGTTACATGGGGCGCATTTGCCGTTTTCACCGCAGCTGTAACCATCCCCTCCGCTTTCCTTCCGGTGGCTAACACTATCTTCATGTGCTTAAACACTCTAAAAACGCATCTTCTGGTTTATCTTTTATCGTTTGATTCACTATGAATGTTTCCGTCCGCTCGACCGCGTCAAAAGCCTGTAGCTCCCGTAAGAACGCGGTCATTTCATCCTTGTCCTTGAACATGAGTTCCAGAAAGAAGTCAAAGCGTCCGAAGAGGAGCTGAATTCGTAACACATGGTTACTCTTCTGCAAGAACTCGATGAGTTCTTCTCGTAAGGTCCCTTCGGGCTTCGCAATCATCAGCATATACGCTTGAAACGCGAATCCAAGCTTTTCCGCATCGAGCGAGACCGAAAAGCCCTTTACCATCTGCTCGTCGGATAGCCTCTTCACATGCTCCAGAGCTACTTGCCGGCTTATTCCACACCGCCTCCCAAGCTCGGAATACGAGAACCTCCCATTTTCCAGCAGCGCCCGAAGTATACATTTGTCCTTCTTCTTCAGCTTTAATATTGTCATTTGTTAAAAACTATTTTCGAAAAGTTTATAAATAGTTATCTTTTTATTCTTTTTGGTTCACGTTAACGAAAACGAATAAGGAAAAGCAAATGGAGGATAACCAATGGAAGATATAAAAACCCTGAACATACTGAAGGAGCGATTAGGAGTTGAGAATTATCAGAAACTTATGAAGATCGATAATCCCGAACTCCATCACTTTATTGCTACTTATATTGAGCTTTGCAAGCCAGACAAGGTATTTGTCTGCACGGATTCGCCTGAAGATATCCACTACGTTCGACAAGAAGCGATTAGAGCGGGCGAGGAGACGGAACTGGCTTTGGACGGGCAAACGGTTCATTTCGACGGCTATTACGACCAGGCACGGGATAAGAAGAATACAAAATTCCTTCTGCCTGAAGGCGTTAGTTTAGGCGCCAATATGAATGCGATGGATAAAGCTGAGGGCCTCGCGGAGATTCATGAGCTCCTCGATGGTATCATGAAGGGGCATCAGCTATTTGTGCGTTTCTTCTGTTTAGGGCCTCTTAAATCGGAATTTTCTATACTCTGTCTTCAGCTCACCGATTCCGGCTATGTGGCGCACTCTGAGGATCTACTTTACCGACAGGGTTATGATGAATTTGTGAGGTTGGGTAACGCCGCACGGTTCTTTAAATTCGTGCATTCGGCAGGCGAGCTGGACGAACGAAAGACCTCCAAGAATATTGATAAACGGCGGATCTACATCGATCTGGAGGATGAAACGGTTTATGGCGTAAATACACAGTACGGAGGCAATACGATAGGGCTTAAGAAGCCGGCAATGCGTCATGCGATCCATAGAGCATCAAAAGAAGGGTGGCTCACCGAGCACATGTTTATCATGGGTGTGCATGGCCCAAATGACCGAATAACGTATTTTACCGGTGCCTTTCCCTCACTCTGCGGAAAAACGTCTACCTCAATGATAAAAGGGGAAAGTATCGTAGGAGACGATATAGCGTACTTAAGGGAGAAGGGTGGTGTGCTACGCACAGTCAACCCTGAGCGGGGGATATTTGGCATTATACAAGGCGTCAACTCCCGAGATGATCGTATTATCTGGGACGCGCTCCACAGCCCGGGCGAAGTTATATTCTCCAATGTTCTGATCACGGAGGAAAAAGGGGTCTACTGGATCGGTAAGGGCAAAAAAAATCCTCGAACGGGCCTCAATCATTCTGGCGTATGGCAGCTTGGGAAGCACGATGCTGAAGCTAACGAGATTCCTCCGTCGCATCCGAATGCCCGTTTCACACTTGACATGAAACGGTTAGAGAATCTAGACTCTAATCTTAATAATCCGGAAGGCGTCGTTATCGGCGGGATAATCTATGGAGGTCGGGATTCAGACACGAAAGTGCCGGTAGAAGAATCCTTCGACTGGGTGCATAGTGTTATTACCATGGGCGCGGCACTTGAGTCAGAAACGACCGCAGCAACACTGGGAAAAGAAGGTGTGCGAAAAATCAATCCTATGTCAAACCTCGATTTCCTTTCCATACCCATTGGCAGCTACATAGCGAATCATCTGAAGGTTGGTGCGGAATTACAAAATCCTCCCCCCCTATTCTCGGT
>CAYUEX010000079.1:0-9238 GCA_964443855.1 uncultured Halobacteria archaeon
GGAGTTCGAAAAGCCCGGAAAAACCTTTTAAATCCTTCTGGTGCTTTATCACGCCTGAAAGCGCTTTTATCACACCGTGCTCCTTTTTTATGTCCACGCCCGCCTTTGCGTATGTCCAGTGCATAACATAGAAGAGATAACGGGTCGGATAAGTTAAAGATTACCGTAACCGATTTTTCGTGGTTGCCACTACGATGAAAACGAACTATCTCAAACCTGCTTTTATTCGCTCGATATTCCTCATGGCGTCTGCACAGGCACTGTGTCTACTATCACCAAGTCCTATCCCTGTGGCTATCGGCTCTCCTTGCTTCACCACTCGGCCTTTCTCTGGGATATCCACGATCCCCTCGCTGACCGCATCGAAATTGTCAAGCACCACTCCTTCGTGGTTTGCAAAGAGAATCGCCTTTACCGCATATCGTTTCGCTGCTACTCGTTCTGGTAACTCGCCTTTAATCGCATTAACGTGCGCATCTACGATATTCAACCCTGTAGAACGCTCCACCGTATCCAAACTACCTTGCAGCCGTGCGTTCACTTCTATTACAAAGGGCCCGTGGTCAGTAACGACAAAATCAACGCCGTTCGAACCTAACAATCCTAATTCACTCGTCAGTTCCTCTGCAAGTTCACACACTGGCTTCGAAAATTTGGTGACAAACGGCGAGATGTTCCCGCAATAAACAAAAGGGCCGGTCGCAGAAAGAGACGTCACGCCAATCAACTGCTCATTCACACTTACCGCACGGGCTGCTCGCTTGGTCAGAATAACCGATACCGAAGCGTGCTGCCCTTTGATAAAGTCCTGATACAATACGTCCGGTAGTTGCTTAGCGCATCGAATCAACTTTTTTTCAGTTTTACAGAGAAAGTTGGCGGTTCCACCACCGCCGTAAGCAGGCTTTGCTACCACAGGGTAATGGAACGGTATATGCGCTCCCTCGTCTATCATTTCTGTTAACGCTCTACCAGTGTAGGTTAACGGATGCTGGATGCCTAAATCGTCTAATCGCAATGATAACCCCGCTTTATTCGATATCTCTCTCGTTTTCTCCGGGGTATTCCCCAGCACCTTCAGTCGATCTTCCTCGGGCAAAAAGCTAAAGTCCGCGCTCTCGAATCCTGAGCCAATAATCAGACCGTCTACGGCAGGGATAGCTTCTTCAAGGTTCTTGAGTCCGGTGTGAAGCTGAAACGGGTCTAACGGATAGTATTCGCAGGCACATCGTTTGGTATCAACGTCGCCGAAGGCGTCAGCGGCGTACATTTCATAGCCTGCTCGACTGCCCGAGCAAACAATATGCCGAACGGAAAATCCAAGTGCCAATATTTTGCGGATCTCGTGCATAGCTGTTACTGAGCGGTCGCAGCCTCCCCCGTTTTTTACACGCGTTCAAAAGAATACGTACGAACGCACGCAGATAAAAAATAAAGGCCATTTAGAAGGATATAAAAGTTATAGGTTATATGAAAATTATGGCCCATTAGCTGGGAGGTCAGCAAATTGCGAGTGGCCAGAAACTGTTCACATCTTTCGTGGAGAATCAGTAGAAAAAGTCTCGTTTGAAAAAGATGGTGAAGAAATAGCTTAAATTTATGGAATCAATTATCGTAAGCGAGATATGAAAACTATAAAAACTAATCGAGCTCTTGAATATCCAAATATGCCCTTTGAGGTGCAACCAGTTCTTTTTTTCCTCATAACTAGGCTTTGCGGATCCAAAAATTTACCAAAATGACGAGATAGTGACATTGATGCCCACTATACTTAAGTTGAGTAACATTTTGGCAGAAAGTTGGCATATAGTATGCTGCTCAGGCATCTCCAAGATGTGTGAACCATAGTTAGGAGGGGAGTACTGGTCGGGTTATTCATGAACGGATAGAAGGCTTGGAAGATAAAATCTTCCTTAATTCTTCGGGTGCTATCAATGATGGGGAATGATCGACCTTAAAAAATCCGTAGGCATTTTATATTTGAAAACGCCTTATGGAATATTTGAAATATGAACCCTAGGTTGTTTTTAAAAGTAATGATTTTGCTCATGCTGCTTCCGTCTCTTATTATCCTTTTCCTACCCGATAAAATTGCCAGTGAATATACAAGGATAATGTTCCCTTTAGTTCTCCTTATAGGTGCTCTTCTCTCGATTGGGGTTGCGTCAATCTACAAAAATTGGCTTCGAAAAGCCTTTATTTTTCTCTCTCTATTCCTGTTTCTCATGATATTCCCGCATATCGAATTTTTATGGGGTATTTATAGAGCATTTCCTCAGCTCGTCGTTTTCATGCAATGGATCACCTATGCGATGTTAGTCCTTTACTCTTTTTATGTTCTGAAAGTAACGGAAGTGCGACAGATAAGCAGAAAAGGTTGGGCAATTATTGTGGCTACGCTCTTTGTCGGTATAATAATCTTGGCGTATCACATACCCCCACTGTTCCAATACTACCCTGAGGCCTATAAGATCCCTTTAACGCTTATTTATTTCCTAGACGTAGTCGTTGTAATAATGTTGATGCCCGTGGTGCTTTTATATGCACAGCAGATGCGATTGGAAGGCAGGGAGAGCATAACGTTCACAACCATAGTGGGGGGGATAATACTGAGCACAATCGCTGTTTATATATACGTGATCGTTTCTGGCACCCCGCTATTGGTGGCACCAAGCGCATTTCATACAGGCTCGATTCTTGATGCGTTATATCTATTCAGCTATCTCATCATCGCCGTTGGATTGTACGTGCACAAGAAATACGACGAATGGGGCCTTGACATGATAGAGCAGGCTCTTTTGGGTGGTTAAAATCAAATGAGTACTAAAAATGAGACGGGAATGGAAGAGCTGATTGACAACGTTTGGGCTGTTTTTTTGGATAAATTAAAGAAGAAAGAAGTCCCACCGGCTCGTTCAGCATTCGGCGACGAATTGAACTTATTCGTGCCGCAATTACGGCTATTGTTGCCGATATATGCCAATCCCCGCTTCCCTATCTCTGTGTATACCTCTTCCTATATCGCCGCGAGAAGGAACGCGTATGCAATGATGAGAAAGTTGGATATGCCACCGGACTTCTTCTGGAAGTTCGAATTCTGGACGAACGAGCGTGCGTTCGGAGTGCTGAGCAAGGTCATCAATCGGATATTCCGAGAAATAATGAGAACGAACAAAGAAGGGCTCTTGAGCGTAGAGAATGCCTCTACCGATCCAAAGGCGATAAAGATTATATTAATGCTGGATGAATGCGTGGAATGCTTTGGAATCGAGGCTAATCATCCCATTTGCTATTATCATACCGGTACGCTTACTGGCATCATCTCCGCGCTGCTGGGTAAGGAGTTCGACGGCTATGAGGCAAAGTGTTGCGCTACCGGCGGCCAGAAATGCGAGTTCGTGATAGGAGACGGTGGAGAAGAACTCAAAAAATATCTCGATCCCGGAAAAATCGAATTCCCGCTGCAAAAGATAGTGGAAAATACCTTAAGAGGGGAAGTTCGTCGCAGTCTCGGAAATGAAGCTAATTTGAGATATTATCAATTGGTCATCCTCAACAGTATTATTACAAATCCCAAAATGTTCAGAGACTCAAGCTATGATGTCGGCGTGGAATATGGCAAGAAACTGGCTCAGTTTCTGGGACGCTTTTATAACAAGACAGAGGACGAGCTTAAAGATGCTATTTCGCAATACTACCAATCCTTAAAACATCTTCAATTAGACCTGAAGGAGGGAACGGAGGTTGTAAGAGCGGTGGAGGTTGCGGAGATTTCAGGCTTAGCTCATAATGAGGATTTACTCGGGTTCCTCTTTGGCGAGTTAGAGGGGCTTCTGTCAGTAGCAACAAAGGAAAAGGTGACCTACACAGGGAATGCTTTTGAAGGCAATGATTTAGTGATAAAATTTAAGAAACAAGAATGAAAACCTTTTTCATTCCCGTAACCGCTTTCACTTTTCAAAAGAAAAGGGTTTGTTTAATTACCGCCATAAATCGGAGAAATCAGTATCTTTCTCAAGGTACTTCTCAATATCCTTCCGTGCGTACTCGATCTCGTTTATTATGATGTCAAATTCTTTCGATTTGGACTTGTATTTCAGCGTTTCTCCTTCAATCTTCAATAGGTGGTCAATAATACGTTCTGCAATGTTCATCTTCGCCTTAGGCGCGCCCCACACCAAATTATTCTTGGCAGAAAAGATACCCATTCTGTGCAGTAAGTGAACGGATTGGTGTATGACATCTCTAATGTCGAGATTTACTCCATAAACACCGATGCTCTCTAACAGCCCTCCTGTTCTTTCAATCACCTCGCAGTGCTTTTTTTCTGCCATCACGTCAAAGAGTTGTGAAAATGACTTTACCAAGTATTTTACAATCCGATATTTTTTCAAGGTGTACAGATCATCAGAGGTGTCGTGGTAAAGAACGAAGATCTGAGTGAGGATTTCTTCATTGCTATCCACAACGTTCATGTATTCCCTGAGCAGGGTCTGTAACGAATTTATCATCTGTTGCGTTGCCACGTCGTAATCTTTCAGAACCTTGAAGCCGATGATATCCATATTCTCCAGCACCATCTTCGTGGTATAGTCCATCTTCTGGGCCATCGTGTGCGTTCCCACTTTGCCGAAAATAGCGAGTACTTGAACCATCGTATCGTCATCCGCTTCAATAATCGCTTCCCGCCCGATGCCGAGTATATGCCCCAAGAAGTACGGTGACGCGTAAACTTCGTTCTCCTTGTTTAGATCTGACATATACCGCTTGTATATCTCGCCGAGTCCGAATCGTGCCGTGCCTCTGTCTCCACTGCCTATTGATTTCTCGATGATTTCCGTAATTGGCAGCATCTTATCCGCTTCGCCCGGTATTCGTGTCTCTCCTTCTCTAAGCAGACCTCTTATCGAGTGAATATAATCCTCGTCTATCCGCGACATTAGATGGCTTATCACCGACTCCGGTCTCAACCGGATCATGGTGACGAAGAAATAGGGAATAAGCAGGATCAACGAGAGGCACGTAAGAAGCATTGATATCTCTATATATTTGCTATTCAACTGCTCTGTCAGCCTGCCAGTTAGGAATATGTTGTAGAGCATGCTACCGAGGTATACGACAACCACAGACCAGAAGGTCAAGCTCTTGATGTGGAGATCCATAATGCGATGCGTGTACTGTTGCGATGCGAACTGCACGGCCATCAAGGTGAGAGAAATGACAATAGCAAATATGCCTGCGAGACCTTCAAAACCAATGCCTTCTACTATTGCTCTTGTATTACCGAGATTTTTGGTGACAAGGGTGTATGGTGCTAACTCAGCAAGGGAGAGCATTATAAGGACTAAAAAAACGCCGATTATCGAAAATATTATGATTTTTTCCAGATTCTTCAGTTCAAATCGGTTCATGTTCTCACTAAAGTATTTTTATGATTTTCGTCGTTTACGTACTAAATAGACGAGTAAAACAATTATCGCCGAAGCAACAATTGCTACTATTATTACGAACCATTCTAGTATTGGAATTCGTGCGGGAGATACTAGTGGCGGTGGAGATGCTTCAGGCGCTGGCGGCATAGAAGCTGATGGCTGCACCGATGATTGAGGTTCAAACGCTTTTTTATCGCCTGTTATTGCGAAGAGGGATAATGAAGGCGTTTCCGCAGAGAAGTAGATATGTCTGTCATCCTCCCCAATCTTTTCGGTTGGAAGTGCTTCCCATCCAACGCCGCCAACATACCTCACCAATTTTATTTCATCGACAGATATACTGTTTTCACGAACCCACCCTTCGTTCACCCTAAATTTCACTTCAACCATTTTGAGATTATCCGGGGGAACATTAGACGAGATTTCAAAACAGGCGTAGAGGGTACCAGAAGGCTCTGGGATTTTCGGTGGCATTTCTACTTCTTTAAGCGCCGTTTTGAGCATGGAACCCGTTTGTTTAAGGTCCATTGAAATACTTAGTATATCAAGACCAAGCCATTCAAAATTGAAGATATTGGTCCCCGGGTTAGCAATGGGTATGGTAATCTCTCCGGGAGGATTGGCACCG
Source organism: uncultured Halobacteria archaeon (assembly GCA_964443855.1). Taxonomy (GTDB): domain Archaea; phylum Halobacteriota; class Syntropharchaeia; order Alkanophagales; family Methanospirareceae; genus JACGMN01. The sequence goes on from CAYUEX010000079.1 coordinate 6,061, forward strand.
CCATGTGCACCGCTGCCACCATCTGGCCCAGATGGCCCGGCTGCCGACGGTTGCGCAACGATGGCATAGACCGAGAAATGATCAAACGTTGCATGGAAGGTAACGGTGCTGTTATTTATAGTATAAGACTCAGACGTCATCGTAATAGTGCTTTCCACTGCTCCTGTTGTTTCGTTGAGTTTGAATAGTGAGACCTTGCTGGGGCCGCCTTCCGCCACTGTGTAGAACCACGCTTTGTTCACAGTTATACTCAGGGGCACACCGGTGACATCAGCAGCGGTGAGGTTTGTTGCGGATAATTCAGCGTAAACTAAAATAGGCGTATTGTTCTCAATCACAGTAGTGTCAACGCCGAAATAAGTGGCAAGCGTGTCTTTTAGTTTGCCCGGATCGGGAAGGGGGAGATCTTCGTAGCGTTCTCGCAGTGTGGTTTCTAGCGCTAAATTTTTGGGGGTAAAGGTTCCTTGGAATTCAACGTCCAGGTCTACGGATGCGGTGCCGACCTCAGGTGTTGACGTTATATATTCGTCAGAGGGCGTATTCAGCTTTATCTTGCTTATTGTTCCGATAACGCTATTGTTTATGACGGTTACATCTTCTGCAAGCGTTATTTCAAGAGCACCACCTTCGATGGCGATTGAGATAACGGTGCCGGCAGTTGCGTATTCCGCGATAATCGTTGCATTTTCAAGCGTGGTATTAATGGTTATCACACCGTCTTCAATTGTCACATCGGCATAGGGAATGCTGATATTTGTTTCTTCTATTGTTATGGTGGTGTTCGTAATGATGTTGTTGGTCTCGGCTTCAGCGGTTATCTCAAAAACAACCGTGGCCGTATCTTCTACGTGAGTTTCATTTATTTTCGCGGTTCCTGTTACGACCTCTGTTCCCGCAGATGTGGAGGCCGTAAGCGTGGTGTTAGCGATACCGCTAGTTTCCGTCAATACGTGATCAGGACTGACTGTTCCGAGCGTTGTGGTGAACGTTACCTCGACTCCGGCCAAGCCAATACCAGTTTCATTGGTAACGAAGGCGGTGACTGTGGAGATGTACGTTCCGTTTGCTTCGATTATTTCAGGCGTGGCGGCGATTGCCAGAGCGAGCGGTTTCGTTACTTTGATCGTTTTGCGCGCGTAATTATTTGCTTCATCGTGTTCTTCTATCAGATCCTGTTCATCGACTCTCACCGTAACCTCATGGGCGCCCACATCCGTAGCGGTCCATAATGCTGACACATTGGTTGTCGCTTCCGACGGAACGGTAGCGTTTTTCGTTGCGAAAAGCGTATCATCCACATAAAACGAGACGGGGATGTTGATTACACTCACTTCACCGATATTGCGGATCGAGGCAGTGATGGTAACGTCATCTCCGTCCAACGGATAGCGCGGCTCGAAATAGAGATCTGCAGGTGAGAGTGTCAAATCAGGTTTCTCGGCCGGTATGGTGACGGTAACATCTATGGTAGAAGCATACGCGAGAGTGGCGCCTATGAGCAGTGCTAAGAAGAGCGCAACCAAACCGGTTTCGTACTGCTTCAGATTCCTCTTTCTCGGTTCTGGTTTCATTTCTAAGACGCCTCCGTCGCCATTATCGTTACATTTGTCATAAAGTCCCCCGGCGTAGTAATAACAGATGGCAGCGTAATGCGTAGCCTGAAGGTGGCATTGCCGCCAATTGGGACATTGTTGGCAAGTGTTTTACCACTCTTGTTCAGACTGCTCCAACTACTGCCGTTGTAAAACTCATGCGTGAAGTTATCACTGCCGATACTCTCGGCGAGCGTCCATGTCGAACTTAGCTCATAATACGCGTCCGCGCCTCTGATGAGGAACGTTTCATTTACCGTGCCGGAGTTCAGTGCACTGATAAGTGATGAATTGGTACTTTCACCTGGTGCTACGGTTCCATAAAGAACTGTGTAGTTACTGAGGGTGATGGAAATGAGGGTCGGTGTGAGTACTAAAGGATGATGATCTTTATTTGAACCGCCGGATATAGCGTAGGGGATTTCTCCAAGTCCATCGCCATCTGTATCATTGCCAGCATAATCTGACCAGTAGTTCCCTCCTAGATTGGGCCCGCCGATGATGTTCGTGCCGCTTCGCGGCGTGACGTTCCAGATGTTGGTGCCATCATCATACGCGTTGTCCGAGTTGTTGAAGTAGTTGTTGTAGATGGTGTTGCCACTAGAAGAATAGAGGTAAATGCCGCAGCCGTTGTTCGATACGTTATTGTTCGAGATGGTGTTGTCACTCAAAGAATGAAAGTAAATACCATTAGCGTTGTTCCTTACAGTGTTGTTGTATAAGGTGAGGGAGGGATTATTGCTGCCTCTAATGCTGAGGCCATAACTCCCGCTGTTCTCTAGGGTGTTGTTCTCAAGCCTTATTTCCCCTCGTGCGTAGTCAAGCTTTATTCCGTACTGAGAAGTGCCATTTATCGCTGAATTGAGTATTGTGACGTTCCTGCTGTTCTCATCCTGCGTACTTACCTGTATGCCCTCTGATGCAGCATTCGTGATGCTCACATTCTCCACGTAAACATCCCTGACCCTGCGGTTGGAGGGGTCATAATCCTGCAGTGAGATCCCATATCCGCCTGGAGAGGATATGGTAACGTTCTTTATCGTAACCCTGTCGAGATTGGAACCAATGTACTTCTCTATCGCCGTTGCGCCTGAGTTAGAGATAATAGTATCCGCAATGGTCAGGTTCGTGACACTTGTAGAATCAAGGTAAATTGCCTGCGCCGCTGGAGAGGTTATGTTCAGATTTCGGAGGGTTACGTTGTTGGTGTTGGTGCCTGAGAATTGGATGGCACTCCCGGATGCGTTTGCTATTGTGTTGTTCTGAAGGAAGAGATTGTTTACGGACTGAGCATGAACAGCGGAAGAATAACTCTTAACTGTATTGTCAAACAAGGTGTCCTTGATGGTTATGTTCTTCACGCCGTAAAGATAAAAGGCATATCCACCGTTGTCTTTGACCGTGTTAGTCGGAGTGAGGGTGAGGTTGTTAACGCTTTGCAGATAAACGCCATTTCCGTTCCTCTCTATGGTGTTGTTAATCAGGGTCAAGGATGGGTCGCTTGAGCCCGTGATGTGAAGACCATAATTTACGCTGTTCTCTAGGGTGTTGTTCTCAAGCCTTATTTCCCCTCGTGCGTAGTCAAG
>CAYUEX010000080.1:0-9135 GCA_964443855.1 uncultured Halobacteria archaeon
GAAGATGCAGTGATGATAGATAATGTCCGTGCCGATGAAGTGGACAATGGCTGCTTTATCCTCTTTCCAATACCGTCTCCAGGCGTGCGCATCTTCTCCCCGCGCTTCAAGTAGTTCCTCCGTGAATGCGATGTAGCCAATCGGCGCATCAACCCAGACGTAAACCACCAGATCCTCCCGCCCGGGGAATTTCACGCCCCATTCCAGATTCCTCGTTATACACCAGTCCAGGAGCTCCTTCTTCACCCATTCTTTCGCATAGTTCCTGGCGTTGAGCGTGCCGCCCAGCGTATCTAAATAGTCGAGCAGAAAATCGGTAAAGGACGAGAGCTTGAGGAAGAAATGCTCCTGACTCTTGAAATCCGCTTCGCATCCGCAGATCTTGCATTTTGGCTCTAATATCTCTCCCGGTTCGAGATGCTTACCGCAGCCCTGGTCGCACTCGTCGCCTCGTGCACTTTCACCGCAGTACGGGCATACACCCTCAACATACCGATCGGGTAAAAATCGTTCGCAGGTCGGGCAATACGCCTGCTTCATATCCTGCTCGTAAACATAGCCATTATCGATCAGCTTCGTCACAATGTCATTCGTTCTGTTGTGGTTTGTTTTTGAATCGGTCTGGCCGTAATAGTCGAAATCTACATGGAGTTCTTTGAATACCTGCTGAAAATGTGCATGGTACTTGGCAATAACCTCTTCCGGCGTGATGCCTTGCGCTTCAGCACTTAACACAATCGGCGTTCCATGCGTATCCGAACCGCTCACAAATGAGACATCGTAACCCATTTTACGGAGCATCCGCACGTAGATGTCCGCTGGAACGTACGTCCTGAGATGCCCAATGTGGCAGTTGCCATTAACGTAGGGCAATGCGGACGTTACCAAAACCTGCTTATCGGTAGGAATCTTCATTTTTTACGGTTAGGAGCACTGGCTCCAGTACCAAGAAAAAGATGATTGAATTTATAATACTTTTGCTTTTTGAGGCAGGGATGTGATAAAACAACTCAAAATAAAAAGAAAAAGGAGAAGATTTGGTTATGTTTAACCTCTCCTTCTCAAAAGAGTCATCACCGCCAGTAGCCCGACGACTGCGAATACAACCTCAAAGCCCGGAGTCTCACCATTCTCTCCGCCGTCCTCTTCGGCAGGTGCTGCTGGAGCGGTGGTCGCTGATGGTAACGTTGGCTGTGCTGTTCCTACAGGCGGTTTTGCACTGCCGCCCAAGGCTGCGATTCCGTTGTAATCTATCAGATTAGCAAAGTCGTAGAGCATATCCTTGTCGCCGTCATTTGTATCGACAAACACAAAGAAGCGTTCGTTTATGCCAACAAGGAGCGTATAGTCTTCCGTTTCTTTATCATAAATCTCCTTTGCTGGATAGCCTTTTACGGTTCCGGACTTCAGATACCCCTCGGTCGATTCATATTCGAAGGCGAATGGCCCAGACCACAATGCGTACCAGCCGACCGGATAGAACGCAGAATCCATAATCCCTACTTCTGCGGTCACTTCCGGAGCGCCAGATTTTGTGTAATCAATGTTAGCCATGCTCCACGATCCGTCTTGAATCGTATACATCATACCCTCGGGTTCTTCACCATCCCAACCGGAAGGAGCATCGGGCAAGAACTCAATGAGCGTACTAAAATGCACCGCTTGTGTTGTCTGGGCTTCGGCACTCGCAATTGTTGTACCCACGAAATTCATTCCGATTGCTCCCACAAGAAGCATTCCAATCAGAACTGTTGCTGCGAATTGTTTTCTTTTCATCATATTTTCACCTCCTATGCAATTTTTTATTCGTTTTTATCTTTATTTCCTTTGTATAAACTTTTTGTTGCTTTTTTAACGAACAAGGACCGAAATATACAAATAAAAAATAGAGGAGGAGTTGTTCTCCCTCCCATTTGTAATAAATCACATAGGAAAACCGGGCGTATAAGGACGACCAACTATTCCCCACATCACCGAACTCGTGATCCAGCCAACAATAGCCATGATAACGATATAAGCGACGATGGCTACGATGAGGTATATTAGTTTTTTATCCTCGGGTGTCTCCATAAGCACTGGTATGCCCAAATACAGGATGTATAATCCATAAAGACCGGCTAGGAAGGCTAATATCGAGAGTGGTGGGAATATGTTGAATATTCCGGCGAGTAGCCCTGGTGTCGCTGCGTATGCAACGAGCTTTGTCGCTTGTATTTGATCTTGTTTCGATGAAAAATTTGGTGCAAGCATGTTCAAAACGAATCCAAAGACGATGACGCCGATGATCGAGAGTGCATACTGCATGACACCCCATGTTACTGCCCACTGAAACGGCACCTTATAATGAAACCCAAAGGTTCTAATGCCAACGGCACCGTATCCTATGATAATACCGATCAGCGTAGGTACCGCGACAATTGCCACATACGTGATGAGATCTTGCATACTCGGTCGTTCAGCTTTTGCAGCCTCTAAGGTCGCTTGTGGGCTTAGTACCACATTCTTTGCCCGGTCTACTATTGCAGTTATGTCCATTTTTTCACCTCCTTGTAGGTTATTGCGCTAAACAGTATAATAAACTTGTTGCTTTTTTACGGTGCGAAGATCGTGTCAAGCTGGCATAGGATATAGTTCGATCGCTTTAAGCGGGTTATAAATACTACTTCACACTAAGGATTTTTGGTACTCTCCATTACATTGAGCAAAAGAAAGAATATAGAAACCTTTTTTAGTTTAAGAGGAAGGAACTATTGTAGTAAAGGGGGATGTGAAAAATGGGCGAAGAGGGAGTGATAGATAGGGTTGCAGGTCCGTTAGTTATTGCTGATAAGATTCGCGGATGCGAGATGTACGAAGTGATCAAAGTAGGTGAAGAAGGATTAATGGGCGAGACGATCCGATTGAATGGCGCCCGTGCTTATATTCAAGTATATGAAGATACAACGGGTTTGAAGCCCGGTGAGCCGGTTATAAGGACAAAAGCACCCTTATCGGTTGAACTGGGTCCCGGGATTTTAAAGAATTTTTATGACGGTGTGCAACGGCCTTTAGAAGAGATAGCACACAAAGTGGGGGATTACATCACGAGAGGGGTATACGTGGATTCACTTGATCGAACGACGAAATGGAAGTTTACACCCACTGCAGAAGAGGGTAAAGAGGTCGTTGGTGGTGATATTTTGGGCGAAGTCCCTGAGACGAAGGTGATACAGCATAAGATTCTTGTGCCACCGGGGATGAAGGGCAAGATTTTGGAGCTGAAAGAGGGTGAACTCACCGTCGACGAGTGCATAGCGCGATTACAAACCGATGGTGCGGACGTGGAATTGGCAATGATGCATAGATGGCCGGTGCGAAAAGGAAGACCGTATAAGGACAAACTAGATCCTGAGGTGCCGTTGTTAACGGGTCAGCGGATAAATGACACCTTCTTCCCCATAGCGAAAGGAGGTACGGGCGCTATTCCCGGTGGATTCGGAACGGGAAAGACGGTCATGCAGCATCAGTTAGCACGATGGGCGAACGCACAAGTCATCGTGTATATCGGGTGCGGCGAGCGTGGCAACGAGATGACGGAGGTTCTGGAAGACTTCCCCAAGCTGATTGATCCGTACAGCGGTGAGAAGTTGATGGAGCGATCAACGCTTATTGCAAACACGTCCAATATGCCTGTTGCGGCACGGGAAGCATCCATTTATACCGGGATTACACTCGCGGAGTATTATCGTGATATGGGGTATGATTCGGCGATCCAAGCGGATTCAACGTCGCGGTGGGCAGAAGCACTGCGAGAGATCTCCGGCAGATTAGAGGAGATGCCTGGTGAAGAGGGGTATCCTGCGTACTTAGCCACGCGCTTGGCCAATTTCTACGAGCGTGCGGGTAGGGTAAAGACGTTATGTGCAGATTCTGAGGATAGAGTCGGCTCTGTTACCGTTGTCGGAGCGGTGTCACCGCCCGGAGGTGATTTCTCAGAACCAGTCACGCAGAATACCCTGCGTGTGGTCGGCGTTTTCTGGGCACTTGATTCAACCTTAGCAGACAGGCGACATTTCCCTGCGATAAGCTGGCTTCGTAGCTATTCACTTTACTTAGCGGATCTCAGGGAATGGTACAATAAGCCTGAGTCGCCCGATTTTATGAAACAACAGGAAGAGATGATGGCACTGTTGCAGAAAGAATCTGAACTGCAAGAGATTGTGCAGCTCGTGGGTGCGGATTCGCTTCCACCACGTGAGCGGGGGACGTTAGAAGTTGCGCGTATGATACGGGAGGATTTCTTGCAGCAGAACGCGTACCACGATATCGACTCGTTCTGCTCGCTGGAGAAGCAGTATCTAATGGCACGGATCATTCTGGAATGGTACAACTATGCGAACGAGCTGATCGAGCGTGGCATAGGGCTAGAGAAAATAGAAGGAATGAGCATTAAGGATACCATAGCGAGGATGAAATATGTGCCAAGTGATGAGTTCGGGAAGCACTACGAAGAGATGGTGAAAGCTATGAATACTGAGTTTGAAGCAGTAATGAGAAGGGAGGAAGAGGCTTCGTGAAGCTCAATAGTGAATCATTAATTAAAGGAAGGAGGGGTGAGATAAAATGGCAGTAGATACTTCTGCACGTGAATATACAACGATAAAAGAAGCAGCTGGTCCGCTGATTGTGGTAGAGAACGTCGAGGGCGTTGCGTACGGTGAAGTTGTAAAGATCGTTACATCGGAAGGCGAGGAGAAGAACGGGCAGGTGTTGGAAGCAGCTACTGGTCTTGCAGTGGTGCAGGTCTTTGAAGGCACTTCGGGAATCGATACGTTGAAGACGAAAGTGCGATTCACCGGCGATATCATGAAGATCAGCGTTTCGCAGGATATGGTAGGGCGTTTTTTCGACGGCTTGGGCAGACCGAGAGATGGCGGTCCTGAAGTGATACCTGAGGATCGACTTTCCGTTATCGGTGCGTCAATCAATCCCACGGCACGTGATTATCCACGAGAGTTCATTCAGACGGGCATTTCCACTATTGATGGTATGAATACGCTGGTACGCGGTCAGAAGTTACCGATATTCTCCGGTGCGGGTATGCCGCACAATGCGCTCGCAGCGCAAATAGCGAGGCAAGCGAAGGTGTTAAGCTCTGGCGAGCCGTTTTCCGTGGTGTTTGCGGCAATGGGCATCACGCATGAGGAGGCTTCGTTCTTCATGCGCGATTTCGAACGCACGGGTGCAATAGAGCGAATCGTTGCGTTCCTTAACCTTGCAGACGACCCTGCGATCGAGCGAGTGATAACACCGCGAATGGCACTGACCACTGCGGAGTTCCTCGCCTACGAATATGACATGCACATCCTCGTTATTCTTACGGATATGACGAATTACTGTGAGGCACTGCGAGAGATAGCAGCGGCACGAGAGGAAGTGCCGGGACGACGTGGGTATCCAGGATACATGTACACCGATCTTTCGACCAATTACGAGCGTGCTGGTAGAATACGAGGAAGTAAAGGTTCGATTACGCAAATACCCATTTTGAGTATGCCTGATGACGACATCACGCATCCTATACCTGACCTGACGGGATACATTACTGAGGGTCAGTTTGTGCTCTCACGAGACCTGCACCGACGGGGTATCTATCCGCCCGTGGATGTGCTGCCGTCGCTGTCACGATTGATGAATGAAGGAATCGGACCGGAACGGACGAGAGAAGACCATTCGGGCGTATCCAATCAGCTTTACGCAGGTTATGCAGAAGGCCGCGATATGCGTGATCTGGTTGCTGTTGTCGGAGAAGAGGCGCTGACGAGCAGAGATCGGCGGTTCCTGGAGTTTTCGGACGAATTTGAGAAGCGGTTCGTGACACAGAGCAAAGACGAGGACCGGAGCATCGAAGAGACGCTGGACCTCGGTTGGGATTTGCTATCGACGCTGCCTGAAGGCGAACTCAAGCGAATTGACGAGCCCATCATCAAGAAGTACCTTCCAAAATACAGATCGGCGATTTAAAAGCGGAATAGAGAATTCCTAGACGGTTGTAAAGGGTTCGGTAGCGCAAGTAAGTAAGTATCGTTCCCTTCTTCATTTACGTACGTACGGTGGGCGGTATTCCTTTTATGCCTTGATTCTACTCTATGGAGCTACTGCAGGATGCTACAACGGTGAGATTTTTTCAATACAACTCTATTGCACACCTCAGAAGCGATCGATGAATTCTGCCGGTAACACCACCCACCAATCGTATTCACGTAACACCGATGGGACATCATAGCCTTCTTCGTGGTACCACGTTACCAGCGTCTGCACATCTTCAAATCGGCCCTCTTCGATGTAGTACGGTTCAAGCGCATCAGGAACGAGGTAAACCCCGGTACATTCAATGAGTATCGAGTCCCCTTCCAGTTCCGTGGCAACCCATACATGCGGCCCGCCGTCGTCTGCTTCATAAACAAAGTTCCCAACTGTTATTTCCGGATGGGCTGCTATACATCCTTCTACAATGTACGCATGCAGACCATGGCCTTCAAGCCACCATTCCACAAACGCAGAAAGTTCAGAACAATCACTTACATTTGCCTGGTAATAGTCTTCAAGCTGCAACGCGCGAAGCTCGTTTTCCAGCGTAGCTACCGATTGGATTGCACTGCCTTTATTGTGCTGAGGTAGAGCCACGGAAATAACTAACGTATCGTTCACCTTAATTGTGTAAGATTCCCCATTTTTCATTCCGGAACCACTGCTGGTAAGATCTGACTCGAATGGGTAAGACTCCTCGAAAAAGGCTCTATCCGTCCTGACTGAGGTGTCACTGCCTGGAGCAGAGAGCCAGTCATTGACCACCGTTTGTTCTGCCAAACTTTGAGGTGTCCACGCGTGGAACGCTAACCCAACCATAATGCCTAATCCCAGAACTACGCTGAACATAAAGAGCAGCACTTTCGCCGAGGCGGGCATACCCGTTAGCATACTATAGCAAAACATATTTGCCTATAAAAATTTTGTGTTTTATGCTGGTGCAGACGAATAGATCATGTAACACAATTCATCCTCCTAAGAGGGATGTTAAAAAATTTGAGTGTGCAACAACGAACAAAAAGATGGGCTGTTGTAGAGGCTTATACCAAAATCGTCGTTGCAATCAACCGAGAATTTTAGCTCGACCCATTACTGTTTTTCTACCACATCAGGGCAAAGAAAAAACGTTAAACGGAGAAATCCGCGAGGATTGAGAGCTAAATTGCTTCGCTCCCACCACACAACCCACAAAAGTATTCTCAAAATCAGAGGGAGCCCAAATTTTCAAAAAGCTACCTCTAAATTCTTACATTAGAATTTTACAAAAATGCGAATTACGCATAAAGTTTTATATATCGTTTTCTCATAGGTAGATAAATGGTGGGCTGGTCTAGCCTATAGAAAATCATGCTATCCACAAGATATACTGTCCCTGAATTCAAAGTGAGCGTTTTTGAGAGGCGGTAATAATGAACGAAGAAACTCAAAAAGTGTATGATAGATTATACGATTTTCTCAAAGATTCAATCCCTATATTAAGGAAAACGATAGACATCGATTTGCTTCCTACTTCAAGGAAATATCATATTGAAAAAGATAACAATAGAGTAAGAATTGTTCCACATGATCGCCCTAATTGGTGGCAAATTCGTGTTCCAGAGCAAAGGCAAATCTTAACCTTACCGAGTTTACAAGAAGCAATTGATGCCTTAAATAGTCATCAGCAGATACAGTCCTATGTCGGTAAGCACTCAATAGCCTTCGGTCACAGCACAAGTTTCCATGCTAATCATGTTCCTATCAGTTTTCTGAAAGAACTAATTAATCGTGAAAATGATTTGATATTCCGAAAGAAGTCATTCGAAGCACTATTCAATGATTTCCTAAAATATATTTCAAGCGGGGATAAATCTTATGCACGTCTGGTTGTTCCTCTTGATAATCTGATCATTAACTCTAAAGTTTTGGAGCTAGAGGAGAATTTACGAATTCGAATGATCGCACCTGAAAAATTGGTAGACCTCGTGAATAATTGTCCCGTTTTGGGCTTATTTTATGGGATCGGATTACAATCATGGTTTCATTACATGCTAGAGTTTGACATACCATTCAATTGGTCTTGGGTCACCAAATCTGAAAGTGATAAGGGAAAGTCTTATTTAAAATCGTTGCTAAACTCATCGCAACAAGATCCATTATTCAGGCATAGAATAAATCAAGAAATAGTTATACTAAGAGCAATATTAAACCGTCAGATTTCATCCCCGGCGTTCGTTATTGACTATAGAGGGTGGGGATCTGTAATGTTGACCGGTGGAACAATTAATTTTCTCCCTTGGGTCAGAGAGAGAATATCTTCTTCTGATCCAATAACCTCAAAAGAAATTCGCAATTACAAACGTTATCGCCAGAAGTTCCTTGAAATTAAGGACGAAAAAACGCGTCAACGTATTTTCGTTGCTATGAGAAAACTCGCATTTAGCATGGACAAGCCCTATGGTGGAGATCAACTAATGGATACAGTATCCGGTTTAGAAGGTTTATTAGTAAATTCAGAAGGTGAAGTTACACATAAATTTGCTGAACGTGTCGCTATTCTGTTAGAAAACGATAAGACAAAGAGAGAGATTCTTCAGAAAGATATGAGAAAGGCTTATGACTTGAGAAGTGCTATCGCTCATGGCTCAATTATAGCTGATGACTTTGATACGATATTTTCAAAAATAAAAGGGGTCCGCAACCAAAGAAGAAAGAGATGGACCAATATAATAAGATACAAGAAATGCGTAAAATGACTAGAAAATTATTGCATAAAGCTCTTTTGGTTTGTATAGATAACGAAAAAACCGAATTTAATTGGGATTCTGCATTAATGGGCACGAGGATCAGTCCGTTAGAAAAGAAGAAAAATAAAAGTAAGAAAAGTTAAACGCATGATCCTTGACATATACTTAATCAATTTTTGTCGAGTTGGCTTGTGCTTAATCAAAATTAACTCGAATACGTTTCATGGCTGAGTTCTCGGAACGGGAGATTTTTTAATCCCCCGCTTTTTCTTTTTCTCGTTTTGAAATTATAGTCAAAAACTAAACATTTTATACTTATAGGACCGTTACGGATACATGG
>CAYUEX010000081.1:0-9109 GCA_964443855.1 uncultured Halobacteria archaeon
AAAAAAAGTTGTTCCTTGTTGAGTAAAAATCTTAAAAGATACCCCTGACAACAATAAAATAACAAAAGGGATCAATATTCCAATCGCAACTCCTGAAAGAGCTCCTGCCACAAGCCATTGTTTAAGTGAAATATTTTCCATGGAATATTATAGACTGTTTAATATATTAAGCTTTGGCAATCCACTTATTTTGTTATTAGACCTTTGTTGAAATAGAGTTTACCATTCTCTATTTTATGACTATAGCACCTTTTCCGTTTTCGTTCCAATAGTTTTCCTTCAAAACGCGATTTCGCCTTCCAAGCGGGGGTAAGAAGATAGAAAAAAAAGGTGTTACTAAAAGGAGACAATGTCAGAATGAGAAAAGTTCATTCTCACTTTATCCCCCCATATTCTCGATTATCAATTACCTTAGGTACTGACCTCAAGTCCTTAACCTTTTTTATCACCCCAGTCACAATCCTACTTCTCGAAGATGATTCCAGAAAAAGAAGACGAACTAACACGGAAATTTCGGAACTTGGGATATAGTTGGTTAGAGGCAATAAGAAAAGTTGACCAAATCCGGGAGCGAGAAGAGATAGTTGGGTATTGAAAATGAGACTGCGCTCATTGTGAGGGATGGCGGCATCAGGTCTTTTCTGTGCAATAATGGGAACGGTGTTTTTAAACAGTAATCCCTGATTTGTTCTCTTTCTAACTAACGGCCCTAAAACCCGAACGCATCCACGATTCTGCCCAACTCGGCACCCGAGGTCTCATGCCCTGCAGCATAGCCCTTGGTATTCGCGAGCAACGCAGCACCGATTAACGGCACGCCGAAATTAACACTCCCGATCGCAATCGGCACCTCGAAATTTTCTTCCAAGAATTCGAGTTCTTCATACGTGGCATTTTTATGCGCTAAGACGCCGTTGTTTGTCGCTACTGCAGCCATTCCCACGGTCTTTAAGCCGCCTATGGTGCCCTTGTGGACCGTTACTTCAAGCGTTTCTGTTATCACGTCTATCGCCTCCGCCGATAACTGCGGATGCACGAGCGCGACCGTATCGTTCGTAAGTATGATATTTCCCGCCGCGCTCAGCGGGTCACGGTATGGCAATCTGCTTAGCTTCACCGTAAATCCTTCTGACCGTGTTAACTCCTCAATCCTTTGCAGTTCGCTATCCAGCGTATACGGAGAAAATATGAAACCCTTCGAGTTGCCCACGGCTAAACAGCCAACTAACGAAGTTTCCGCTATTGATGTTTTTATTGCTTTCACCTGCAAGGCCTGCTCCAGCCCCGCCGCTAAGCCATCAGATGTCTGCAGCGGCAAAAGAACCAGAGATTCCGTACAGGTCGCAAAAACGCCTATATACGAGTTCCCCTCAACACTAAATAACCTTCGTATCTCTTTCTCCCCTCGCCGTTTCATCACGCTACCTTAGTTATTCCACAAGTTCAGCCTTAATGACGTCCTCTTCTTCCGTTACCTTCACACGTATCTTAGAAGGTGGCTTCTGCGAGCCGCGCGCCCACACCTTCTCGTTTATCGTGCGATCTAATACAATATAGTCAGATTTGGTATGCCGTTCTAAAAATTCCCGGATTAACGTTATTGCACGATTGCTCCGCTTCCAGCGCGGTGCTTTCTTCACTGCCCGCAGCGGTATCGTATAAATGCGTTCACTTATTCCTTCGCCTTTTTCCTCTCCCATTTTGGACTCCTCACTCCACTATACTACACTAAGCTATACTTAACTACACTACACTTTCAACTTTGTTCGCCGCCAGTTCCTTCGTTTCGGATGCGTAGTCACTCGACGGCTCGTTTTTACCATTATCCATGCAGGAACTCGTCTGTTCTGCCGATTCGCCTTAGCAAACCTTCTCTTCCTGCCGACTGTGTTCTTTCCTCGTGCCATCGTATGTATACTATCTAAAGCAATCCCTTTTATTTAAATATCTTCGATTGAGATAGATAGAAGTCCACAGGATTGCTGTGTTGACAATGAGGTATGAAGGATAGATAAAATGAAACTGGGGGTTACAACGGATTTCAGCGCTGCGCATTCGCTATCACGACATCCCGGCAAATGCAGAAATCTGCATGGGCATACGTATAAGGTGGATGTCGTCGTGGAGGGTGAAAAGAAGGAAGATACTGAGTGTGTTGCCGATTTTGCGGAAATGAAAGCAGTAATCGAAGAGGTCATCGAGCTTGTTGATCATACGTACCTCAACGAAGTGATCTCATATCCAACCAGCGAGAACATAGCGCTGTTTCTTAAGGCTGAGTTGGAAAAGCGGTTTAACGGCTCGAATTTGGGTGTCACACTGCATTCGATACGAATATGGGAAGGAAAAGACAAGTGGGTGATGGTGGAGCGGGATTAGCGCTCAGCCCGCGCCTAAACTATAGTGCCTCAAAGCTAACCAGATTCAACTCATACCGCATGTTCTGAGCGTCATAAGAGAATACACCTTCGGCAAGTATCTTGTCTCCTTCTTGTAACGTTGAGATAGAACTGTTGGCATCCATGACCCTCACACGCAGTCGATAGCTGCCCGTTTCATCGCAGAGATAAAAAACGTGTGTGTAAACGTCCTTAGCATAACCAACAACGCGGATCTTTCTACCTTTGTACGCTTCGGGTTGTACTGCTATCTGCGATACAAACGCTGTATCACGTTCCCGCGTCACCATTTTTATTCCGTTTTCAGAGGCCACGAGTTCGTATGCTCCTCGGTATACCTGCACTTTACCTTCAACCTCTATTTCATCGCCGTAACTCAGATTTGATAGTTCCTGTCTTGCAGTGGGGGAATCGAAAAAGAGTGGAAGCTCGGTTTGGTTTCCTGCGAGTTTTATGAGTACATTGCCGGACTCAGTAACGCTCAATTCAGTGATAACACCTCTGGTGCGTATGATCGTACCTTCATACAATGCCACCTCATCCAGAGACACGAATGGGGGCGTGATGACCAATGAGATATAGTACAAGACGCAAACACCCAGCAAAGAGAAAACAACCACGATTAGTTTAAAACCTGACGTTGATTTAGCCCACATTGTTTCTGCTCATTACAATCTATACACAGCGAACAAAATAAGCGTAGTCAACGAAGGAATGTCCTCTGATTCATACTAATACATACCTCGAACCACGCTCCGAACAAGAGAGGAGCGGTGCTAAAATGATAGGGTGAATGAAATAAGCTCTTTTTTGTTCCCCGTAGCCACGACTTACCACTGTCTTTTTTGCAGGGAGAGTAGACACATTAGTAGTTATCCGAGCAGTCGACGCTCACAACAAGTGGGTTTTAGCAGCTCCGTTCACTATCCCGGCATTCAGGTGTATCAAGGACGCATCGGAAGAAAAGTGAATTCCCTTTCCGCGTGCGTATGTTCAAGCCCTTTGATCCTTCTCGTCGTTTAATATTATCGACCGCTTACACGCATCGAAGTATCCAGCATCGCAATAATTCGTAAGCAGGTACAGCGCTTCATCGAGTGTTAAAGCGGAATAGGGTATTCGTAGTGCGTTTTCCTCTTTTTCGTTTCGATCAATTACCAACATAGGTCTGGGATTCCATATAGTGGCAATGGTACCATTTAAGGCTTTTGGGTGCATTTCTACTGGAGAAGCTTCTCGAAAAACGCCGATTTGCAAAACTCGTTCTCTTTGCTTTTGCGATAGCTGCCTCGGCTTGAGCCGGGCGTAAAATAGCAGTAGGGAAATCGATTATTTTAGATAGCGCAATACGACTTTGCTGCGTCGATTAGGTAGTCCCTCTTACGCTCGCAAAGCATCGTTCGCGAAATGAACTGATATACGATGCATTGTATTTAGACCGCGGAAGAAACGCTGTGTCGATTAGCGGTGATTACGGTAGCGGCTATCCCTCTCGTTTTTGCGCGTCTTCAATCTTTTTCAAAGCTGCTTGCATCAATTCTTCACCTTCCTGAATCTTTGCAAACGCCGTTCGCATCAGTTCGTTCCCTTCTTCTATCGGTTTAAGCCCGGCTTCAAAAACATCTTTTGTATCTCCCAGCGATTTGACGAGCTCTTTAAACACCGTCTCAGCTTCTTCAGACGGAGTAATCCATTCTTTAAATCGTTTCTCCGCTTCTCCAATCGGTTTAATCTTTTCTTCAAATACCTTTTCCGCTTCGCTAAACGGCTTAAGGAACTCCTGAAACGTCGTCTGGATCTCTTCAAAAGGTTTACGTAGTTCTTGAAACGCTTCCTCTGCTTCTTTAAATCTCTTGAGCAACGCTTTCAACTCTTCTTCTTTCATACGCTTAAACCCCCCACTTTACGCAGTGTAAATAATAGGAATTATCTTAATAAGATCATTCTACGCCTAAAGACAAGAGATAGACGGCTAACGTGTGAAAAAGGCCGAGAAAATCAACGAATTTCCTATCGCCCGGTGACGATTTAACCTCGTCTCCTTTAACCCCCCAAAAAATGGGGGCAACTTAGGAATAGGCGGTGTGACTCGTTTTGGATCTTGTACTGCGATGGAGATTTCTAAATAATGAACAAATCTTCAGTTACGCGGGCACGAACTTTGTTCCGTAGTAAATTATCCCTCGTTCACCTTCTTCACCTAATTTCCGGAACACGGCGCGAACGCGCATGCCAGTATGTATCGCATCAGGCTCGCAGATCACTTCAGATTGCATGCGGGTGCCCTCGTCAAGCTGGATAATCGCTAGGGTATACGGTGTTTGCCGGTTCTTGCTCTTCGGTGCTTGATAAACCGTTGTATAGGTAACCACCTCGCCAGTGCCCTTGAATTTGTACGGTTCGAGTTTGCCTTTACGCCTGCACTCGGGACAGACAGTCCGAGGCGGGAAGAAGTAACTGCCACAATTTACGCAGTGCGTGCCCTCTAAATTATACCGTGATTCTTGCCACCGCCAAAATTTTGCCGTTGACGCCATTTTCTCTTTCTCCTTTAACTCGTTATTCAGTAATTATAAGTCACCTGAGCCCCGCCACCTGGGACATTTTCATGAACATTTCCTCAATATGTATCATAGTATTAAAAGCATTGCACAGTTGTAAATCCGCGTCGCCTTCGTATACAACCAGTTGTGCGAATAGGTTTGATGCATCGTTAGCCGTTGTTGCACGCTGCAGCTTCCTATGCAACGCTTCATGGATCTCCACGAGCAGTTCTTTTCCGCCTATTCGCTCCTCTCGCATCAAGAATTCTAAACGTGCGCGTAGATCTTTGTATCGACCCTTAAACGCCAAATCGATCAATTCTTCTGCTTTTCGGCGTTGGAAAAACGCATTCTGAGCAACGTCGGCTATCTGTTTCGTGCCAATCGTGGGTGCTGATAAGGCTGCCGCTTCCAGTATCATTATTGCAGCGCCAGCATCACCACGTGCATAATCTGTAAGCGTTTTTAGACCACTCTCAGTAATATTCACCCCTTCTTTCTCCGCTATTGACCGTAACAATCGCTCCAAAGCGCCGCTTTTGTCTAACGCACGGAAATGAAGATTCAGGCAGCGGGATCGTAGAGCGGGAATGATACCGGCGGGTTTCGTCGTGGCGAAGATGAATCGGCAGGTCTTGTTGCTCCGTTCCATAACTCGCCGTAGCGCATGCTGGATATTGCGAGGTAGTAAATCAGCGTTACTGAAGAATAAAAGCTTAAACGAGGCATTTATGGGCGCCAATGCTGCGTATTCCCGTATCATCGCTTTAAACATGACGAGCCCTGATTTCTGCTCGTTATAGAAAAATTTGAACCGTTCATTCTCCTTCAACCATTTCTTACCCTGCTCTACGAAATCGGACGTTTCGATATGCATGAGGTTCTCATCGTAGAACTCACCGTAGAGTTCTTTCGCAAGCGCGTAAACCAGAGAGGTCTTACCGCTCCCCTTCGAGCCCCAGAGCAGAAGATTCGGTGTTGTTCCCCCCTTCACAAATCCCTGGAGTCGTTTCACCACTTCATCATGCCCCGTGAGTTCATCCAATCGCGTTGGTCTGTATTTTTCTGTCCACATTGAGTGGTAGTCCTCTCTTTTTTCGTTTTAGTTCAGCGTTCTGGTAGCTGGGTCACAAGACATTCATCAAGACATTCATCCATCAGAATTACCACGCTCACCGTCGCTCGCCAAGCCGTGTAGCCTGATCCAATGCCATCGCCAAGGCTTTGAAAATCGCTTCGATCTTGTGGTGCTCGTTCTCGCCCTTCGCAGAGATGTGCAGCGTGAAACTTGCGTGCGTGGCGAAGGAATTGATGAAATGCGATACGTTCTCAGTGCTCATATCCTCCACCTGTTCCTTATTGAAGTCCGCTTCGAGCACGACATAACTCCTCCCGACACCGCCGATACTCCCGATGTCCACGGCACAGTGCGCAATTGACTCGTCCATGGGAACACTTGCAGAGCCAAACCGCAGAGTCCTCGCGCGCTCTTCCGATTCCGCGTTTCCCAGCGCTTTTTTAAACGCTTCGCCCAGAACGATACCGGTATCTTCAACGATGTGGTGGCTCAAGTCCCCGTCGGCCTTTACCACCAAATCAAAAAATCCATGCCGCGCAAACGTAGCGAGCATGTGGTCAAAGAATTTTATCGTAGTGTGTATATCACTCTTTCCCGTACCGTCGAGGTTCAACTCAACCTCGATAGCCGTTTCTTTCGTCTTCCGCGTTAAGCGTGCCGTTCTCATGGTGGTCCCCCCTGTTCATACGCTATGTAGGCCGTTGCTCTATTTAAAAATAGGGGGCTGATATTCTAAGTAGTGGAGCGCGTATGAATAAGGCAACGTATCTGAGGAGCGGAAAGGCGAAAGATATTTACCAAAGACCGAACGGCGATATCGTTTTCGTGTTTACTAACCGTGTAACGGCATTTGACGGCATCAAAAAAGCGGAATATGAGGATAAAGGCGCAGTTTGCTGTCAATTATCCTGCTTCTGGTTCGAGAAGCTTCAGGCAGAAGGGGTCAAGACGCATTACAAGGAATACGTGCCGCCGAACATGCTGCTCGCAGAGGACGTGGATATCCTGCCGGTGGAGGTCATCGCACGGAACTTCCTGTATGGCTCGCTCTGGAAACGGTACAAGAAAGGCGAGGTCGAGATACCGAGCGATTTGATCGCGGAGGCTGAGAAGCGAGAAGGCATGCCGCTCATTCACAGTTATGTGGAATTTACTACTAAGTTCGAGGAATTTGACCGGCCGATAACGGAAGACGAACTCGTCGAGAAAGGGTGGATGAACAGAAGCGACATAGCGCATTTGAAGCGGGAAACAGTACGCGTGGGCGAAATAATGAGCAGCTATTTAAGCCAAAAAGGGATTATCCTGGCGGATTTCAAGGTAGAGTATGGGCGTAGCAAAAAGGACGGAGCAATTCTCCTTGCGGATGAGGTAGGCACGCCGGATGGCTGCAGATTCTGGGATAAAGATGCGTACGAGCAAAGGGGCGAGATACTCAGTCTGGACAAGGACGTTTTTAGACAGGAAAAAGGGGATCTTTCTGAGGTCTATCGCGCGGTTTACAAGCGGATCGTGGATTAGTGCAGCACCTTCAAGAGATTGGCATCCTTCTTGCGGATGCAGATAATCTAAAAATCCTGTAAGGTTATGTAATGTATATGAGTAGAATTTACATCCTGTATCATGGATCGTTTGGCGAGCTGGTTACCGAGCATCTGGCAGCGAGCGGCTTTGCCGATCGGATCGTGAGCATCTACGACCTCAAGATCGCGTCCGTATCGCTTGACGAGCCGGAAAAGGATCTTCCCGAGGATCTGCCACTGTGCGAATGCGATCTGCTCCTGGTACTTGGAATACTGCCAAAGGCCGGCGATCTTGTACCGATCATAGCGGAGAAGACGGGCACAAGGGCGGTTCTATGGCCTATTGAGGATCCGAATTTGATACCTGAAGGTAGATACTCAATTGAAGAAGAACTCACGAAGCGGGGCATACACGTGGAGTTCCCCGAGCCGCTCTGCTCGTTGGCGACAAGCGAGAATGACGAGATCAGGACTTTTGTTGAAACGTTCGGTAAGCCTCAATTTGAAGTACGCGTGAATGAGAAGAATAAGGTAATTGAAAGCGTTAAGGTTCTGCGAGATACACCGTGCGGTTCTGCATCAAAAATTGCAGCGAAGCTGGCGGGACTGTCGTATGCGGATATGAAGTCGCTTGAGGAACAGATCGGGCAGATGCATGATAATGAGTGTGTGGCGTACATGGGTCCGGAGCGGCCAATAATGCAAGAAGCGGGTAAATTGCTTAGCGATGCGATCAAAGAGGCTATTCAATAAAAAATCGTTTTGTAACTTTGCCGAGCCATTACATCATATTTTTTTCGCGTAAAAACAAAAAACTTTTTATACTGATATACTTTTTTCTTATGTGTTAAAGCAGGGAAGGTAGTTGTGAGAGATGGATAGAAGAATGATTTTTCAAACCCGGACACGCGTTATACTAAACTTTTTGGGGTTAGAGACCCCGGATCGTAAGTGCAGAGTATGTGCTTTCGGCAATTTTGCCAGAGGGGGGGCGGGTGGAGCATGAATAAATATCGGACCTTCCAGAAGTTTTCCGCTCTAATTTTGATGTTAGCCTTGCTTTCTGGTGTGGCGGGGGCAGCGGAAACAACCGTTTTCATCAATGAGATTCATTACGACAACGATGAAGCCGATACAGGCGAGGCGATCGAGATTGCCGGGCCTGCAGGCACCGACCTGGCCGGCTGGAGCCTGAGACTCTATAACGGTGCTAATGGGCTCGTGTATAACACAATAGATCTGAGCAGCAGCATCTCCGATCAGCAGAGTGGTTTTGGAACCTTGTGCTATTCCGATGGCAGCATCCAAAACGGTGCGCCGGATGGAATTGCCCTCGTTAACTCCAGCAACACTGTAATCCAGTTCCTCAGCTATGAAGGTGCCTTCACAGCTCTCGGTGGTCCTGCCGCCGGAATGACCAGCACCGATATTGGAGTGAAAGAATCGACCACTACACCGGTCGGTGATTCTCTACAGTTGGCTGGGACAGGTTCCACCTATGGAGATTTCGCGTGGAGCAGCCCAGCACCAAACACCTTTGGTGCTGTGAATACCGGACAGACATTC
>CAYUEX010000082.1:0-9054 GCA_964443855.1 uncultured Halobacteria archaeon
ATATATAGCTTATGGTTGCACAACCGTAACTATTTTCTGTTAGAGAATGTATTTCGAAGATCGAGTTTCTGATCAATCGTTTCGGTTTCTTTAAAAGAACATGTGGCGTAACTCTTTTTTAGAAGAAAGCGTTATTACATGAACACGTGTGCAGCTAAGGAGGACATGAAGTCATGAAAGTCGTCATTTCGTTGGGAGGCATTTTTTTCGCGGACGCCGAGAAGGTGAAGGCCGTGGCAGCGATATTCGATGAACTTGCCGAATCGTGCAGTCTCTGCATCGTTACCGGCGGTGGAGAAAGAGCTCGTGAATATATAGGCTTGGCTCGTGATTTAGGCGCGAACGAAGCATTCTGTGATTATATGGGCATAGCGCTGACACGAATAAATGCGAAATTGCTTATTGCCGCGTTAAAAAACGCGTACCCCGAACCGCTTTTGGATTATACAGACGTTGACGTGGCAACGGTGAACGGTGAAGATGGGCGAATCGCAGTTATGGGCGGCGTAAGCCCGGGTCATACAACGGATGCGGTAGCTGCAATCCTCGCAGAATACGTCAATGCCGATCTGCTCCTCATTGTGACCTCGGTCGATGGTGTTTATGATGCGGATCCGCGTACAGATCCAAATGCTAAGAAATTCGACAAGCTCTCACCGAAGGAACTCGTGGCTCTTACAATGAAGGGTAAGTTAAAAGCAGGGTCGCGGATAGTTATCGACCCTGTTGCAGCGAAGATAATAGAACGCAGCGGAATGAAAACCATCGTCATTGACGGTAGAAGTAATCCGCGCGCGATTATCGATGCCGTTAAAGGCGAGCATCACGGCACCGAGATCTCAGAGTGAAATTACGTTATGTCCGCGCAGGATTGAGCACCTTTATGCCGAGTTTTGCAGCTGTTTCCTCTATCGCTTCCTTCTTTCTCCTTCCCACACGGGAGGCTATGCGCACTGCCATTTCCGCTTCCGCAGTCTCAGCCTGAGCAAGGTCGTTCGTATTGAAAACGAGCACTTCTCGCACGCCAGAAGGATGTAATCCTCGCTCTTCCTTCTTTCTCCTGTAACCTACTTGAACCCGCGCACCTTTCGCCGCTATATGGCGTCTCATCTTATTATCATGCCCGCGGGGCCGTCGCCAGCTTTTACTCAGCTTCTTCTTTTTCTGCCATCCGTATCGCTCGAATTTTATCCTTCTTCTCTCCCTCATCTCGCCAAACCTGTCTTTTAAAAAGGACGCTTTACTAAAGAAATTTAGTTCTTCTTTTGCATTGCACCTGTTCTCCACGAAGCGTTTTTCCGCAAAGGCTTTTGCGAAGCGAGCGGATTTTTTAAGCGCAGTATCCTCCCAAATCTGTTTAGAGCTTCACGAGCGTCACATCGGATATGTTTTGTACGTGCTTTATCTCTTCGATACAGCCCTCACTAACCATGCTGTCTACATTAATCACCATCACCGCTTCTCCACCTACCTTCTCTCGGCCCACCTGCATCCCCGCGATGTTAATGCCCTTGTCGCCTAAAATTGTGCAGACGGGACCGATCACCCGTGGCTTGTCAAGGAAGGGGCAGATAAGCATATAGCCAGAAGGAACTGCATCCATTCTGTACCCGTTTATTTTCACTATTCGCGGATCGTCTTTCGCAAAGAGTGTGCCCGCAACCGTCTTCTCTTCCCCTTCGCCTTCCGTCTGTGTGGTTGTAGTGATGCTGATCAAGGAGCTGAAATTCTCTATTTCTTCCGTCTTGCTTTCCGTAACTTTTATCCCGAACTTCTTCGCGATCGCCTCGGCGTTCACGTAATTCACACCATCGGTGAACAACGAGAGGAAGCTCTTCAGGATAGCCCGGGTTATCACTCGCGTGTTTTTCCCGATGCCCACCTCGGCCGCACCTAATTCACCCTCGTAAGAAACGTTAAACCGCGCAATTCTACCCGATCTGGGCACGAGCTGTGCTGAGAGTGATCCCAGTTTCTCCCCCAGATCCAAATACGGTTTTATGGAGTCCATTATCTCCTCTTCGACGTAGATCATGTTCACGGTGTTTTTCACCGGTTTGTTCTGCAACGCATCAATTATCTGGTCAGCGATAACCATAGCAGCAGCCTTCTGCGCTTCTTTTGTGGACGCGCCCAAATGCGGCGTTACAATCACGTTATCTAACTCCACCAATTCGCGATCCTCCGGCGGCTCCTGTTCGAAGACGTCCAGAGCTGCTCCAGCTACTTTACCGCGCTTTATCGCCTCTTTCAGCGCATTCTCATCGATTACTCCACCGCGTGCACAATTTATCACGCGAACCCCCTCCTTCATCAACGCGAACGCTTCTTCTCCGATCAGGTGCCGGGTGTCCTTCGTCAGCGGTGTATGGAGCGTGATAAAATCTGCGATCTGAAGGGTCTCATTCAAGCTAGCTAGCGTGATGCCAAGCTCTTTTGCCTTCTCTTCGGTTATAAACGGGTCGTATGCAACGACTTTCATTTCCAGCCCTTTTGCTCTCTTCGCAACTTCGCCGCCCACGCGTCCCAGACCGATGATGCCCAAGACCTTCCCGTTTACTTCCACACCCAGGTACTTCTTTCTGTCCCACTTATTGGATTTGAGCGATACATTAGCATCCGGTATTTTCCGCGATAGGCTGAGCATCATCGCGATCGTGTGCTCCGCTGCAGAGATCGTATTCGCCTCTGGCGAGTTCACTACTAGAATCCCCTTCTCCGTCGCGGTTTCCACAGCTATGTTATCCACGCCGACACCCGCGCGGCCTATAACTTTCAATCGACCGGCACTACCTGCTTCCACTATTTCCTTCGTCACTTTCGTGCCGCTTCGTATGACGATCGCATCGTAATCAGCAATACGCTCCTTTAATTCATCTTTGCTTAAGTCTAATTCAACATCAACTTCTGCAAACTCACGCAGCTTTTTTATCCCCTCTTCTGATAAATTATCGGTTATAATCACTCTTTTCATTTTCCTGTTTCTTCCTCCTTGGATCCCCTCTACTGCCCTTCTACTTTACCGCTTAAGCGTACTCAACCACATATATGGCATCGCTAGATATAAGGTAGCGGTAGAAAAAAAACTGCCGATTATTGTGACTGGACTGGCTCGGGAAACGCGCTACCGTGCGGATATTTTCGGTAAGGGAAAATGGTAAATGATAAGGTAATTAGAGTAGAAATAGTATAATTGACGCGAGGTGGATATGCAATGACGGTAATAGAGATAAGAGGAATAAAAGGTCGAGAGGTTTTGGATTCGCGCGGCAACCCTACCGTGGAAGTAGACGTGAGTACAGCAAACGGGTTTGGTAGGGCAAGCGTGCCTTCAGGAGCATCAACCGGGAGTAAAGAGGCGGTGGAGATGCGCGATGGTGACATTGAGAGATTTAATGGTAAGGGGACTCTCAAAGCGGTTGAAGCGGTGAATACCGCGATCAAAAATGCACTTATTGGAATGAACGCTTTAGAACAGCGGGCGATAGATAAGCTGCTGATAGAACTGGATGGTACGGAAAACAAGTCGAATTTTGGCGCAAATGCAATTGTTGGGACGTCAATGGCAGTGTGTAAAGCCGCTGCGGATTCGCTCAAGAAGCCGCTTTTTGAATATATCTGCGAGGACGTTGCGGGTATGACGTTAGCGTACGAGCTTCCCGTACCGATGATGAACGTGATAAACGGCGGGCAGCACGCAGGCAACGAACTGAGCATACAGGAGTTTCTCATCCTGCCCATGGGCTTTGACCGGTTCTGCGACAGTTTGCGAGCAGGAGTTGAGACCTATCATGCACTTAAGAAAGTGGTGGCTGCGGAATACGGAAACATCGCCACGAACGTGGGGGATGAAGGCGGCTATGCACCGCCTATGCGTGAGACGACTCAACCGCTCGAAGCGATAACCAAAGCGATAGCAGAAGCTGGTTATTCCGAGGCTGAAATACGGTTGGGGATGGACGCGGCGGCATCTTCTTTCTTCGACCAGAAGACACAGAAGTACAAAATAGACGGTACCATGAAAGACGGTTCTGAACTCCTCGATTTTTATAAAGACCTTGTAAGGACGTATCCGATAGCACTGCTTGAAGATCCTTTTGAAGAGGAATCCTTCGAGCTATTCGCGGAACTCACCGCTCAGATACCGCAGCAGATCATCGTAGGCGATGACCTGTTTGTGACCAATGTCAAGCGGTTAGAGGAAGGAATAAAGCGTAAAGCGGCAAATGCCGTTCTGCTGAAATTGAATCAAATCGGTAGTATTTCAGAAACGCTGGATACAATTAGCTTGGCGAATCAAAACGGCTACAAGAGAGTAGTCAGCCATCGATCAGGCGAGACAGAAGATTCGTTTATCGCTGATTTCTCAGTAGCAATCAATGCAGAGATTATCAAAACCGGTGCACCCGCACGAAGCGAACGAACAAGTAAATACAATCAACTGTTGCGGATAGAGGAGGCAATGGGCGAGAAGGCGCGCAGTAAAGGGCCTTCGATAAAGTGATTAGCTACTGTTTGTATGTGAAGACGCCTGTAAACAGATCCTAAACAGGCATGCACACTGAATATCCTTTTGATGGCAAGAAGTACGAAAGAGCTTCGCTGTGCCAGAGAGAATGGGGTACTGAACTCGTTGAGGAATTGTCATTGAATGGGAATGAGTCCATTCTCGATCTCGGCTGTGGCAACGGCGTAATAACAAGAGCACTTGCGGAACGAGTACCTCAAGGGCACGTTTTAGGCGTTGATAGCTCTCCGTCGATGCTCGAAGCTGCGAGAGCACATAAAACAGCAAATATGACGCTCAAGCTTCTTGACATAACCGAAATGACGTTTGATGCTGAATTTGACGTTGTGTTCTCGAATGCAGCTCTTCATTGGGTGTTAGACCATGAAAAACTGCTCACCAAGATTTACCGTGCCTTGAAGCCAGGCGGTTTTGTACGTGCGCAATTTGGTGCTGCGGGTAACATCTTCAACCTCAGTGAAGTGCTACGAGAAGTTATGAAACTGCCAGTGTACGTACCCTATTTCAAAAATTTCAGATGGCCGTGGTATATGCCCAGTGCCGAGGAGTATGAGGCGTTACTATCGCATACCGATTTCCAGACTTTTAGGGTTTGGGGCGAGAACAAGGATCGTTATTTTAGGGATGAGGAATCGCTGATCCGCATGGTAGAGGAGATAGGTCTTGTCCCGTTTCTTGCCGTGCTGCCGGAAGATCTGAAGCAGTTCTTCAGAGATACGGTTATTAATAGATTGATAGCGAAAACGAAACAGCCGGATGGCCGTTGTTTTGAAACGTTTAGAAGGATAAACGTCTATGCTGAAAAATAGGTGAAAGATTAAAAAGAGAGTTGAAGATCTGCAGACATGCTTTTAAAAACGCTCACGTTGAGGAATTATAGGAAGTATAAGGACGTCTCGGTTGAGTTCCCGGATGGCGTTGTCGGCATCATCGGGTTGAACGGGGTTGGGAAGACTACCCTGGTGGAGGCGATCGGCTGGGTTTTGTTCGGCCATCATGCAGCGCGTACAACAAAAGAACTGATAAAACGGAATACGGCATCGCCGCAAGAGCCGTGCAGTGCTGCATTGGAATTTGAGCTGGATGGTGACGGGTATAACGTAGTTCGGGAAATGGTGGGCAAGAATTTAGTGCCAAAAGCGAGTCTCATGATCAATGGCAAACTTGTGACGACCAATGCAGATGAGGTTACCGCAGTGATAACGGAAAAAATCGGCATGGATTACCTTGCTTTCTTCACATCGGTCTTCGCACGGCAGAAAGAGTTGAATGCGCTTTCCGTTATGAAGGCTGCGGAGCGCAAGAAGCTTGTACTTCGAATGCTCGGTATCGAGCGGATAGAAAAGAGTATACAGTCGATACGAGAGGATAAGCGCGATAAAGAGAAGCTGATAGAGGGAATAAAAGCGGCAACCGTGGATAAAGAAGGCAGGAAGAAGATAGATCTGCTTATCGATACTCAACATGAGTTAGAAAAAGCGCAAAAGGCGCTGTTACCGATTATAAAAGAGATAGAATCCGCTACGAGCATGAAAGAAAAGGAAGTAGCGACCGCAAAGGACGAATTCGATAACGCCACGAGAACTTATGAGCACTACGTGGCGTTGAGCACGACGCTGAGTGAGCGGCGAAGTGACTTGGAAAACACAAAGAAGCGGCGAGAAGAGAAAGAGCAGGAGCTTGCGGATTTGCGCGTTAAGAGTAAACGTCTTGAGGAGATTGCTGATAACGAAACGCGCTATTTCCGGCTTCGAGAGCAGAAGGAACATTTAGAAGGACAGAGGGAGGAATATCAGCGAAAGAGGGAGTTAGTGAAACGAGAAGCGAGAACCTTGCAGGAGCTCCAGAAGCGGGCCGAGCACATAAGCGAGTTGAAGGCTAAGCGGGCAGAATTCGAAGGCATCGAGGAACAGGTAAAATCGACAAAGCGGAAGAAGGAGGAGCTACAGAAACAAAAGGAGCGTTTGCATACTTCTCTCGGCACGTTTAAAGCGGAGGTCGTACAGACAAAGAAGGAGATAGCAGAGCATAAAAAGAAGCAGCAGCGAATAGGGGATTTAGGTCCTGAGGGCGAATGCCCGCTGTGTGAACGGGAATTAGGAACACATTACGAGGGGTTACTCACGAGGCTCCATGAGGAGTTACAAATCAAAAGAGAAGACCTAAAATCCGTTTTTACTGAGTATAAACGGAAGAAGGAGGAACTGGCTTCTGCCGAACGTGAAGAAGAAGCACTTACAACGAAGGCAAAAGAGCTGGAAAAGCGTGTAACGGCGCTGCAGACATTCGATACGCGCATTGCACACGAAGAGCGCGAGGTAGCACACTGGCAAACGGAGTTGGAGCTGATACAAACCGATTTGAAGCCGCTGAAGGATGTGGAATTTGATGCTTCTGCTTACCAAGAGGTCATTGCCACGCTCGAAAAGCTCGAAGTGCTCTATCGGGAAATACTGGGGTTACGAGCAGAGCTAGGACGGATTGAAGACGTAAAGAATGCCCTCCAAATGGTGCACGAATTAGAACATACAGCTTCTGATGATCTCGTAGCTTTGCAACGGCAGATAGCGGATTTAGCATTTGACAAGCAGGATTATAAGGAAAAGAAGGTGCGATACGACCGAAAGAATGAGGAGCTGACCGAATCGAAGCTCACGCTTTTGGAGAAGCAGAACGAGTTCGAGACTGTACGCAGAGATAGAGCACGTGTAATTGAGGAGATCGCGGAACAAAAGCGGTTACAGGAGGAGAAAGAGAAAGAAGAGACCGAGATATTGCACCTGAGCGTGCTGGAAAAGCTCATGAACGACTTCAAAGTGTATATGGTCGGTCGGATTCGTCCGATGCTCTCTGATTACGCGTCTGATATGCTTCGGCGGTTAACGGACGGTAAATACAGCACTATGGAACTGGATGAGAACTACGAGGTGTTCATTTACGACGACGGTGTACCATATGAACTCAACCGGTTCTCAGGCGGTGAGGAGGACTTAGCGAATCTGTGCCTCCGTCTTGCGATTTCCGCTGTGGTTACCGAACGTAGTGCGATCCAGACGAATTTTATTATCCTCGATGAGGTCTTTGGCTCGCAGGACGCGTTTCGGAAACGGAACATTATTCAGGCTTTGAATGCGCTTTCTAGAAAGTTCAGGCAGATATTCTTGATCACGCATATCGAGGACGTGCGAGATTATATGGAGTATGTGCTGCGGGTGACGGAAGATGAAGAAGGCGTGAGTTGGGTGAGGCAAGGCGAGTAGCGTATAAAAGGCCGCGATTATTACTTGTTTGCTCTATCTTCGCCCTTTTATTGCAGCTTTATTCTTCTTACCATCATACATGCCACGGCAACTAAGCCCGCGAGAGCGATAAGAGCTTTGAAGCTGAGTTGTTTTAGTGCCGGTGTCTGAGACTGGCTTCTTGGCGAAGACGTGGGCGATGGTGTTACCGATGGAGATGCAGAAGATGATACGGACGGCATTATCGCTGCTGGTACATCTACCCTGCTTGCTTCTGTTTTACCCGGATAGTCATTAGGGTCGTTCGGATCGGTTTCCGCTAACCATTCCAATTGGTCAGGATAGCCATCGCCATCAGAGTCAAGTTGTTCTCCTTCACCACCGCCGCCACCTTCGGCTGGTGGAGGCGTAGGTGTGGGTGTTGTTTGGGAACCGGAAATCGGGAATTTTCCATTATTTGCCGGTGCCGTTCCTACGTTATATGCGGTGTCAGACAGTTGTATGTTGGCGAGGCTCATCGTGCTTGTTTCACCAGGTTCGCCAATAACGCTGAGATTAAGCAGTACGACTGAGCCCGCTGAGCCGTCTTGCAGTCCGTGTGTCGTGTTCCCATCATACACTAATGAGACGCGGGTTCCCCACGTAAACGTGTTATATTGGCTATCCCAGAAGGAAGTCAGATTGCCGTTCTGGACTCCGACAACTTTTATAACGCTGTTTGTGTAATGCATGTCAAAGACAATACATATAATCGGCCCATCCTGCACATTGGTTATGGTCACCGGGACTGCTACATACGTACCTTGATCTCCGCTACTATCAGCAACCGTGAGGCTATCAGCGGTAGACAGTGCGGAGGTGGGTGGTGCACATGCCACTAATAACGCAGCAAGTAACCCTACGGTTAGACCAAATATTAACCCGATTTTTTCTTTTTTCATGTCTCCTGCACTCACCTTCATGGTTGTTACTCGTTCATACTATAAAAAGACTTAGTTTTGGGAAAAAACAGAGTGAATGGCCTTTAATGGCCGATAAATCACTCTTGAAGATAAATAAACGGACATTTTTTGTACCATCGTTTATAGTAGTTCTACCTTACCCACGGAAGCGTCTTTCATTTTTGCTAAGTCACCAGCACCTGCGAATAAACCATTTGCATTCAAGTCGTATTTCACGTTGACTGCAATTTTACCCACGGAAGCGTCTTTCATTTTTGCTAAGTCACCGGCGTCTGCAGCGATACCGTTATCGTTCAAATCGCCTTTCTTCCAAAGAATTATGTTC
>CAYUEX010000083.1:0-4777 GCA_964443855.1 uncultured Halobacteria archaeon
CTCACAATACTTCTTCATCTGAGCCAATAGCATGTGTAGATGTACTAGTTCTTCTTTTTTCATGGCACTCCTTCTTTGTTTTTTATACAATATAAATATTATTGCTCACAAAGGATTACATACACTACAGATGCCGCTGTGGCTTAGAGGTAGAGCAGCTGATTCGTAATCAGCAGGTCGTGGGTTCAAATCCCACCAGCGGCTCTCACTACCGATGCACGAAAAAAACGAAGAAGCATTGACGGTAATACCCAAAGAGGGAAACTTCAGTGAATGGTACAGCGAGATATTAAAGCGTGCCAAAATCTTGGATATTCGGTATCCTGTGAAGGGCGTATACGTGTGGTACCCATACGGCTACAAAATACGGAATCTCGTGTACGGCATTTTACGATCGTTACTGGACAAGGAGCATGAAGAGGTGCAGTTTCCGCTATTGATCCCGAAGGACGTGCTCATGAAGGAGAAGGAGCATATAAAAGGATTTGAAGACGAGGTTTTCTGGGTCACCCGGGGGGGATTGACCGAATTAGATATCCCCTTTGCGCTCCGTCCCACTTCAGAGACCGCAATCTATCCCGTGTTTAAAGTGTGGATACGCTCGCACCGCGACCTACCGGTTCGCATCTACCAAGTCGTGAACACGTTCAGATACGAAACAAAACACACACGACCGCTCATTCGGGTGCGCGAGATAACTTCTTTCAAAGAAGCGCATACGGCACATGTGGATAGAGCAGATGCCGAAAAACAAATAAACAAGGCTGTGGCATTATACAAGAGCTTCTTTGACCAGCTTGCCATACCTTACATTATCACGCGAAGACCTGAATGGGATAAGTTTCCTGGTGCGGAGTACACGATTGCCTTTGATACTTTAATGCCCGGCGGGAGAACATTACAAATTGGTACCATCCACCTACTTGGCGAGAGCTTTGCTCGAACCTTTGATATCAAATACGAAGATAACGAAGGCTTTCTGAAGTTCGTCAATCAGACAACCTACGGCATTTCGGAACGCTGCATTGCCTCGGTACTCGCGATTCATGGTGACGATCATGGCTTGATACTGCCACCTCACGTTGCGCCCATACAGGTCGTTATCGTGCCGATTGTATTCTCACGCAAGACGGAAACGGAACGTAACACCGGAGGCGCATCAGTGGAAGAGGCGTGCGTTGCAGTCTATGAGGCATTAGAAAAAGCGGGCATTCGAACGTTCTTGGACAACTCGGAGGAGCGACCTGGCGCGAAGTATTACCACTGGGAGATGAAAGGTGTGCCCTTGCGGATAGAGTTGGGCCCACGCGATTTGAAGAGCAGTAGCTGCGAGTTTATAAGGCGAAATGACGGTAAACGGACGCACGTACCGCTTAACGATGTTGTACCTGAAGTGCAGCGGGTGTTGGAAGAGATCCAAGTACGTATGCATGACGATGCGAAAGAAGCGCTCCGTACAGCCATTTATAACGGTGACGGGGACATTGTAGGTACCAAGAACAGCGAAGAGAAGCTGGCAGCGCTGAGCAGTAAGGTCGAACAAGGCATTGTGTCGTTATTCTTGTGTAACAGCGAGCAATGCGGACAGGAATTAGAGGAACTGATCGGCGTCAGTGTGTTAGGTGAGGCCATCTATGTGAACGAAGAAGGCGAAAATAGCGAGGGGAAATGCGTTATTTGTTCAAAGCCAGCAAAGAGAGCGTATGTTGCACGAGCATATTGAGAACACTGGAATTTATACACAAGGACTTTTTTTTTCATTCGTATGTATGAAGCATGACAACAAAGATCATTAGCCAGGAAGTGGGGTATATCAATACCGTAATAGCGAACGTCCGTAATGTTAAGAGGCGCGATTTTAAGCCTCTTTTCGATGACCTCAATGCCGCGGATTGCATCATCCTACTCGGGGAAGGCAGGTCTCAGAGCGCTCTGTACATCGGCATGGGGCAGACGAATAAAACAGTGAAAACGATGATTGACATTGATTTTCCGGGTCGCAACATCGTGGAGGCTGCACCGGTATTGGAGAAAAAGTATAAGCGGATAGCACTGCTCGTTAATTCCGGCAGTGGTGAGACGACAACGCCTAAAATCGTGGTTAAGCAGCTTTCGGATTATATCGAGCGGAACAAGAGCACCAAATTCACCATTGATGCCATCGTCTCGCATAAGACCTCATCGATCGGGCAGATAGGCGAGAAGGAGTATGGTCATGTTGTCGAATTGGAAGGGCGGCGGAGGATACCGAGTACCACTAATGAGTTCCTCAAACGCGGCATAATGAACGACATTTACGAATTAGGCTCGTTGCTACTCTTTCAGAAGACGAAAGAGGCGATAAACGAGAATAAGGATGACAAATCGGTATTTAAAATGATAGAGGCCGAATCAGCGGTAATCGGCGCTATTGTAGATGGATTTGTCCGTTCTGATATGTACCGCGAGCTTATCGCCAAGCTGGAGACGCGCAGCCGCATAACCATTGGCGGGCTAGGGCCTGCGAGAAACGTGGCGAAGATGACTGCGATACGGCTGCAACATGTGAAACGAGCCTTGGGTGACGAGGCCTATTTGTCCGGACCGTTTGCGCCCCGACCGCGCGCGTGCGATATCTTCTTTTTTATCTCGTGGTCAGGCGAGACGGAGTCAATTTTAGAATGGTGTCGAGATCAGAAGAATTCCGGCGCTTTTGTGTATTCCATTGTTGGTAATGAGTCTACGCTATCGTGTGAATCGAAGAGTCTCGTCATAGAATCGCCAGCGACAAGTTTCTACGAACGTGCGACATTTGCGCTCAGTCCGCTTCCGCTGCACTTGGTAGAACGTTTGTATGAACACGGATTCAAGCTGCCGGAATACATTATGAAATGGCTGCATTCCGTGACGCAATAAGCACGTAACGAAGCGTACACTGCAGACAGACAGAATATAGGCAATAAATCGTGAGCTTTTAGAAACCATAAGTGCACGTTTGCAGCGTGCGACGTTTACTGTTCGTTCTGCACAGCGATCTTCGTTTTTCCGTATTTCACGCGAGTGCCTTCTTTTACGAGCAGTTCGAACCCTTTAGGAATGCTTACATCCACACGAGAGCCAAAGCAAATTTTACCCATGCGTTCGCCTTTCCGTACTTTCTGCCCCGCTTTCACTTCGCACAGGATTTCCCGCGTGAAGAACCCTGCTATTTGCACTACTTTTAGATCGCCGTATTTCGTGCTCAGTTCGATCGTATTCTTCGTGTTACAATCGGCACTGCGCAGGAAGGCAGGCTTAAAAGTGCCCTTTTCCGGTGTTATTTTTGTTACCACGCCGTCTAATGGCGCGGTCGTAACGTGCACATTATGAAGATGCATAAATATAGTGATCGTGCTGCTTCCATTTACTTCATGTATCCTTAGAATCTTCCCGCTTGCCGGTGAGAGCAACTGTTCGTTCATGTGTGTGAATCCTTTGCTTGTATTATTCCTCCTTGAATCCGTATTTCCCTAGTAACGGTACGAAAGCCACGTCAGCTTTTCGTTCACGCGCCACGCCGTTTTTCTTCTTCACTAAATATAGCACCTGCCGGTATTTCCCTATAGGAATGATCAACTTTCCACCGGTTTTCAATTGATCGATTAACGGCTGTGGCACATCAGGAGCGGAACACGTCACACTTATTTTATCGTAGGGTGCATGTTCCGGCAGTCCCAGCGTTCCGTCACCCGCTATCACCGTCACATTCGTGTATCCCGCACGCGTGAGGTTCTCTTTCGCGAGTTCAACCAACGATGGTCTCCGCTCTACAGAATAGACCTGGCCCTCAGTGCCGATCATCTCAGCAATGACCGCGGCATGGTATCCGGAGCCTGCGCCAATTTCAAGCACTTTATCGCCCCTGTCGAACTCTAAGTAATCGCACATCATCGCCACCATGTGTGGTGCGCTTATCGTTTGTGCTTCGCCAATGGGGAGTGGATAATCGGCGTATGCCTGCGCACCGAGATACGGCGGTACGAATAGGTGTCGCTTAACCCGAACCATCGCGATTAAAACGGCTTCACTGACACCTTGTCTTCTAAGATGCTCAACCAGTCTCGTCCTCTCTTCCTCGTAATCACGTTCCTCTTCCATTTCTTTCAAGTACGCTAACTAACCTTAAAAAATACGAATTACGGAACTATAAGAATGCTTTGTAGAAGTTCTTGACGTTCGTGCGTGTTTACCATTCTGCATGTTCTGCTTCTGCTCTCCGCTTACGTTCCAAGAAGTTATACACCGAACGGTGAGGTGAACCCTGTATCAACAGCTCTATTGCGTCATGCGCCGTTCGTATTCTATTCGCGTATCCAATCATGCTTATCGTCTTCCCGTAAACGGAGATTTTAACGTCCGTCAGGTCTTCTAGCACCCGTCTCGTCTTTCCGTTTTTACCGATTATTCGTCCTTTCACGCGATTGAGCGTCTTCGGCGAGAGTTGCGCAAGTGAAATAACTTCAAAGAGTAGATAATCGTCATCGAGAAGCGCAAACGAATTTTCAGGCGAAAAACCCCTACCAATCGCTTTTATTACCTCGACA
This sequence comes from uncultured Halobacteria archaeon, assembly GCA_964443855.1. GTDB lineage: Archaea > Halobacteriota > Syntropharchaeia > Alkanophagales > Methanospirareceae > JACGMN01. The sequence continues at coordinate 4,563 of CAYUEX010000083.1, forward strand.
ACCCGGAGCATTTTTAACGGGTCTCCGCCCTCGATCGCTTCGATATTCACGTCGCCCTCAGCACTATCTATGGTTATTCTGCTCTCGGATTTCCGCTCTATATCTCCCTTTACAAACCCGTTATGACCGATAAGCACACCGATTCTATCCTGGGGGATCTTAACGTGTTGAGTTACCATTTGTTTAATGCTCCTAAATCATCGTGTCTCTGTGGT
>CAYUEX010000083.1:4787-9038 GCA_964443855.1 uncultured Halobacteria archaeon
AAACTTTGCTTTGCGGCTAGTGGTAGCTTAGCCCTTAACAATCTGCATTATTTCCGTTTCCGAATGCGTGAGTCCAAGCTTGTTGAAGTAGGTAACGATATTTCGCACGTCCCTCTGGAGAAACGCATCGGCTTGAGGATGATCTAAAACCAGCGCTTGCCCCAGATCGATTATTACTGGCTCGATTTCAATTGTTGTACTCGCGTTTGCCGTTGTTTCAAATTCACGCTCTGCATAGCCTTTCATCACGATATTGAACTCGCTGAGATCCGCATGCACCATTTTTCCCTTTACGTACATGGTTTTCACCGCGGAAATAATCTGTTGGAAGAGCTCTTCGAGATCGAGATCTTCAGTGAGAATGTCTACAGGGATGTCCCGCAATCGTGGCGCTGCTATTCCTTCTTTGCCGATGAACTCCATCAGCAGCACGTTTTTCTCGCAGGCAATTGGCTGGGGAACCCGAACGCCGGCATCGCACGCACGTTTGAGATTCTTAAACTCTTTCCGCGCCCAAGCGAAAATAATGCTCCGGTGATCTTTCTTGAGATTTTTAAATCGAGGATCGCCGATAATATAATCGAGCATGGCGTTGAAGTTAGCAGTGCCTATTTTATACATCTTGATCGCCAGTTCTTCCTCTTCCGCGCCTAACGCATGAAAAATGACCGCTTCCTTTCCCCTGCTTATCGGACCGCCTAACGCAGTTAGTAGCCCTTTCGTCGTGAATTTATACAGCGTTTCCAGCGTAGGAATGTCAAAGACGTATTGCTCCGTTTTACGATCGCGAAGATCCTTCTTCCTGCGTTTGCCTTTCGGTAATTGCCGTTCGCTCACCCACTTATCTATTTCAAATAGCCCTTCTTTCTCAGCCATTCTGCTTGCGGTCGCGTATATCGGTAGATAACCTCGCCCTTCTCATCCTGGAAGTCCCAGGGAACAACGATAACCACATTACCAGGGGCAACCCATTGCCGACGTTTCATCCTACCGGGGATTCGACCCATTCGTTCAACGCCGTCCAGGCACTGCACGATCACCCGTCGTCCGCCTAACATCTTATCGACTATCCCTAACACTTCCCGCTTCCTTTTCTGTGGAATACGGACGCGTATTACTTCTCCCTCTGGTGGCTTTTTATACACTTTTCTCTCCCTTTTGATCGACGGGCGGCTCGGACCTTCCCCCTATTTCCATTTCGCAGGCTTTTTTCCCTACGCTTTCACGAACAATTTTAATTTAATATAAGCACTATGAAGAACAAAGGGCTATTGCAATATTAAGTTTAAGCGTATTTTCGAGTAAAAAGTATTATGGTTTAGAAAAGAAGGACGGATGACGTGATGAAGCAGCGGAAGAAAAGGAAAGGCGTTTTAGAACGGCTACGGAGGATCTTTTTTTTCAGGAAGGCACCGGCGAAGATAGGGCTCTACGGACCACCAAATGCGGGGAAGACGACGCTGGCGAATCGAATAATCCATACGTTCGTGGACGAGAACGAGGATATAGGAACATCGACCGATATTCCGCATGAGACGCGAAGAGCAGTCAGAAAGGGTGGAGTGCTCATTGACTTGAAAGCGAAGGCGTTGCAGAACTCGTACATTAAAACGGCCACAAATTCATCATCTGATTCAGATCCAAAGCCACGAGAGAAGAAATCGAAATTGAAGCTTGATATCGTTGATACGCCAGGCTTAGCGACGAAGATAGATTTCCACGATTTCCTGGCGTTCGGGTTGGACGAGGTGGAGGCGAAAAAGCGTGCGAAAGAAGCGACGGAAGGCGTTATCGAGGCGATCAAGTGGCTGGAGGATATTGACGGTGTGGTGCTCTTGATGGATGCGACTGAGGACCCATATACGCAGACAAACATAGTGATCATCGGTAATTTAGAGGCGCGTAGCATTCCGGTGATTATCGCGGCGAATAAAATTGATCTCGCGGAGGCGTCGCCACAACGGATCGCAGATGCGTTTCCGCAGCACACGGTCATAGCGATCTCGGCGTTGAAAGGGGAGCACATGGATGACTTGTATGAGGAGATGGCGAGACGGTTCAAATGATTGAGGACCGGACGTAAAGACTGAGGGGGTTGAAGATTAAACGATGGAAATAAAGATGGATCTGATCTCAGAGGATAAAATCAATTCGATGAGTTCGACGGAGAAGCTGCGGTTCCTACTGGACGGCGTGAAGTCGGGGAACATCGTGATATTAGAAGGCGGGCTGACGACGGAGGAGCAAATGCAGCTCATTGAGCTCACCATGACGGAAGTGGATGACGATTTCCCGGGCATCGAGCTGAATGGCTATCCGTCGAAGCGGAGCTTTTTCAATTTGAGGAAGAAGAAGACGCGGCTCACCATGATCGGGCCTGCGAAGATGATGCGCACGATCAAGAAGGATAAAGATTTGATCAGCACCGTTGTGTCTGCAGTCTGAGTGAGCTGCTGACCAAATACGTAAGTAAGTAAGCAAGAACGAAAAATGCATAAATGTCTGAACTGCGGACGGAAATTTGAGAAGATAACGGACGCGATGTTGCGGGGCTGCCCGGACTGTGGTGGCAAGCTCTTCCTTTATTTGAAGAACGAAGAGAACGTAAGCGCTGCAGAGTTGGTGGATCGCATCGAAGTGGAGGAACGCGAACCCGTAGAGGGTGAGCAGATCGAAAGCTTACGGATCTTGAGCCCAGGCGTCTACGAACTCAATCTGGATACGTTGTTAGAACGGAAGGAGATCGTCATGCGGCTCAAGGAGAATGGCACGTACGTCGTTCCGTTGCCGTCGCTCTTTAGAAAGCATCAGCAGCATAAAAAGAAGCAGAAACGTTGATTCTGGTCTCAGTTACGTTAGACGAGTGTACGTGCGGTGGCAGCGCACGCGTTTAGAAGGTAACGACTTTGTCGCTCCCTGTCACGATGTCGTACAGATCCTTCATGGTTGACAGTGGGCAGACCTCGGAACCTTCGGATTGCCGAAGTTTAAGGCACGACCCGCAGGCGAAGATCTCGCCGCCGTTAGCAACAAACGTCTGCATCTGCTCCGTTACCACGAATCGCTCCGTGTCCAGCGACTCGCATTCCACACCCTTCGCAAGTAAAAATAATCGCACGTCATCACCCTCGGTCAATGCGAAATTACCGAACCGAAATGCGTTCCACACAGTTTCCGAATCATTCGAATACGTTACGATTCCTAGTTTCATTGTTTCTCCAACCTCCTTCCGTTGCCGCAGAGCCAACCGAAACGGCTGTTTGTTGTTGGTTGTTCTAACACAGAAGTCCATCCAAAAAAGCTTTCTATTTCCGCGCGTGACGCCAGGTCAGAACTGCAAAAGCTACCGCTGCACTGATAATGCCTGCCGGGATGCCGATGAAGAGTGAGAAGTAAATGACGTCTTCAAGGAGCCACGCGACGAAGAACATGACTCCAATAAAGATCAGGAGTGAAATTGCGATTCTAAGGACGATGTTAAGGAGGCTGCTTTTCATTTTCCTTTTAAAGCCTTACCATGTACTGCGTGATAAAGCTGAGGGCTCATATCCTGCTGCCACCACAAGTTACTTTTGATTATTCAGAACTTGACTTTGGATTTTTGAGTTAACTAACTCAATATGGCGTTACCAAGAAGTGTTAGCCCTTTCCTTTTCTTTTTCCCCCAGTAATTTTTTAGCTTCCTTCAAATCAATTCTGGCCTTATGACCATGTTCTTCTAGTAAATGAAGCAGATTGCCACCATTTAGGAGTTGTAATGGTTTTCCCTTAGCAAATTCATAAGCATCAGGGCCATAATCGGCAGTTGTAACAAGAATTCCTTTATTGGCGCCCTCATTAAGAAGTGTACCGTACAAATCCCGAACGGCCGAAACCCCTACCACATTAGTATATCTTTTTGCTTGAACCACAATTTTACCACCCCTGAGGGAGTCAGGGTCAAAAATAACTGCATCCACACCACCATCTCTACTTGCACGTGTGACTTTAACCTCGCCTCCCGCTGCGGAAAACGCTTTTTCAAACAATTCTCTAATTAAATGCTCGAAATCTTCCCAGTCCATTGCTGCTAAATTAAATCCTTCATCGATATCGTCCGCGACATCATAGGAGGAGACGAAACGTTTATCTACACGGTCAATTTTAAGAATTGGGGGGATTGGGGTAAGGCTATGTAATTTAGAACTCCCCACACCTTTCAATTTTTTAAAAGCCGATTTAGGATCAACTAATTCTAAATTTATTTCTAAG
>CAYUEX010000084.1:0-9002 GCA_964443855.1 uncultured Halobacteria archaeon
AGGGCTCAACAGCTTTCAGATGTTGAGGGCGAGGCTAGGTGGCTAAACACGTACTAAAGTAGTAATCAAGGCCACCTGCTTCAACTAACGCGGTGAGCTCGACTTCTTTAGGCCGAATCGTCACCTTCTCGGTATTTGGCTCCAGTTGCTCCGGTGTTTTTATCAGATAAGTCCCGTCTGCTTCCTCGCTGATCGTAATCACCGTGTTTTCAAGGATCAAATCGTCGAATATCTCTTCATCTCCGTGATAGAGCTCCGCAAGCTGACACACCATTACCGATCGATAGCCGCACGGGTCGAGATTCGGATTTGAGAAGCCAAATGTCACGTCATCTCTGCGCAGAATATCATACCAGTTCTCTGGCGTGATTTCATCCGCGTATTGACTCATCTCAGAATTGTATCCGAGCACTATATCATTGGTTGCGAATCGGACGTACCAATCGGCATAGTCTGGATACATCATGCTGGGTATGAGCGTGTAATCCGCAGATGCAACCACGTCTCCGTTCTTCCCTATCTCGGTTATCTGTTGTATGCATGTGATACTCCCCATGGACTCCCTTTGCACGTCGACTCCCGGATGCAACGCTTCGAATTGGCTTTCCGCTTCTTCTAAAGGCACTGCTAAACTCCCTGCATGGAAGACCTTAACCGTCTGTGTTTCTTCCGCGCACACTGGAAGCGCGCCAAACGCTGCTACGAGAATACCAGCAAGTAGTGCAATCACCATTCCCCATACTGCTACGTTTCTTCTTTCCATTCTTTTCTCCTCCTGTTTTTTTAAAAAATCTCGTGCCGCTGAGTCTCCTCTTAATGAGAGCTAGTAGATCTAAGTAGAGACTCCGGCCGACATGCAAATATAAACTAATCGACATAAAAAGATTTATGGTTTTTGTTGATTCTGTATCGACTTTTAACGAGGAACGTATAACCGTAGCGCAATGCAAGACCTCCTATCCACTCACTACATGCACTGATGTCGCTTTGAAGGTTGTATAGACATTATCCCCCGTTTGCAGTCCAAGATCCCCCCGGGATTGTTTCGTAATAAGCGCAACAAGCTTGGTATCCACTTTAACCCGGGTTACCGCGCCTATATCCTGTAGCTCTGTTATCTTTCCGCTCGTAACGTTCCGAGCACTGCAATCCCCTGTGCTTTTCGATACGATGATGTCTTCAGGCCTCACGAATACTTTCACTTTTCCCTCCTGATAGTCTGTGACGGCGAAGATGGTCATGCCAAAATCAGTCTCTATTTCAGCAACGCCAGTCTCATTAGCGCGAACCTCACCACAGAGTATATTCTCAACCCCAACAAAATCAGCCAATTCCTCGTTCAGCGGCTTATTAAAGATCTCGTAGGGCGTTCCCACTTGCATCAATCGCCCATGCATCATCACCGCTATCCTGTCGGCAAGTACCAACGCCTCCGTCTGGTCATGTGTGACATGGATCATCGTAATCCCAAATTTTTTCTTTACCCGCTTCAGCTCTTCTCGCAGATAATCTCTCGTTCGGGAATCCAGCGCAGATAACGGCTCGTCCAAGAGCAATATCGAGGGTTCAATGGCAATCGCCCGCGCTATGGCGACTTTTTGCTGCTCGCCGCCGCTGAGCGTATTGGGATAACGATGCGCGAGGTGAGCTATATCCAACAACTCTTCAAGTTCATCCACTTTACGTTTAATTTCGTCTTTACTCATTTTGCGTGTCTTCAGTCCAAACGCAATGTTCTCTTCGACCGTCAAAAAAGGAAAGAGCGTATAATCCTGATAGACCATGCCAATGTTTCGCTCACGCGGCGGGATATGCGTGATGTCCCGGTCGTCGAGGATGATTTTGCCCTTATCAGGGCGGTAAATACCAGCCATGGTCTCCAGCAGGATTGATTTCCCGGCGCCCGTCGGACCCAAGATGACAAAGTACTCGTCATCGTTGATCTCAAGCCAGACATCGCGCAAAAAGAACTCACCCAAATCCTTCGATATATTCTCTATTCGTATCATTTTTACCACGTTTAGCTCTCAGAATACACGGGCAAACCCTCCGTACCGTTCAAAGATGAAGAGCGAGACGAGCGAGATAACGATGAGGATGGTCGCCGATGCGATAGCTAAGTTGAGTTCACCGCTGGACATGTTCAGGTACAGCGAGATGGGTAGGGTCTCGGTCTTCATTCGTGTTGCACCCGCAAGCATCAGAGCAGCGCCAAACTCACCTATCCCTTTTGACCACGTGATAACCGAGCCGGCTAAGAGTCCATTCTTCGACATCGGCAGTATCACCCGCCAAAATGCCTGGCCTTCCGTGCACCCAAGCGTCTTCGCAACGTGCTCATACCGCGGATTGATGCCCTGAAAGGTCCCCCGGAGTATCCGGAACATGAACGGCACATTGACAAAGAACTGGGCAACGACGATCCCCAGCGGCGTGAAGACAAAGACCAGCCCTTCTTCGGCAAGCGCTTTCCCGAACGTCGTCGTGCCGAACAGTATCAAGAGCCCCACACCCGCGACCAGAGGCGGTAAGGCCAGCGGGATATCGAGTATCGTATTCACAAACGTCTTGCCAAAGAACTTGTAGCGAGCGAGCGCGTAGGCCGTCGGTAGTGAGATAACGATACAAAGAATGGTGGATGTGGCTGAGGTGAGCAGACTTAACGTAATGGCAAATCGTATCTCATCGGAGCCCATACTGGTTATCAATGCCTGCGACGTGGTGTGTGTAACCACGCAGATAATGAGGGTAACAATAAAGGCGGTAAGGATAAAACCGGCTATTATCGTAGCGATCTTAACTTTAGACTCCTTCAAACTTTTTAACATTTTACCACTTGTAGGTCTCTTGCCTATTCGCTCCGATGTTTCCCTGATTCTCCCCGCGCCATGTCCACCTTCGGGTTGCTCAGCCATCCGCTTTTTGCCCCGTCTCTGTGATCGAACGAAGGTACGAGCGGTTTAATATCAAGAAGCGGCGTGCCATCCAAGATGTCAACCTCACTCACTTCTAATATATTCCCCTTTACGCACTCCAGTTTAACTACGGACAATCCGATCGGATTAGGTCGTTTGAAATGCCGTATCGCGAAGATCCCGTGTTCTTTATCCTCTAAAAAAGGCTGCGTAATCAGTGAGTAACCGTCAGCACGATGAAAATGGTAAATAAGGATGAGGTGCGAGAAATCTTCTATATCCTCGAGTCCGGCGGCAAATTCTGAAAATACCTCCACCTCACCCTTCGCCTGTTTACCAAAAACACCTTGAATGGGCGCTTTCCTTTTATCCCGGAATTCGGTGTGGATGATGCCAATCGGGCGGTATATTATCCGCTCCTTCTTTCCCTCCGAATCCGTATCCATTGTCAGTTCTTCCATCCGTACAGCATGTTGTGCACTGAACTACTCTACTCATACTCCTCGTTTGGGTAGGTAATAAAACCGTGCTTCTCGAAGATCGCTTTGCCTTCATCAGAGGCAACGAAATCCACGAATTGGTTTGCTGTTTCTTTGTTCTCAGAGAAGGTCGTGGAGCCTATCGGCACGATCTTGATCATATTCTGCTCTTTGGGTATCTCGACGACATCGATCTCGTCCACGAATTTCACCGTGTCCCACCAGTTGAGCGACGCATCGGCCTGACCCATAGCGATCTGCATCATCACCTCGTTCATGGTCGGCAAGGTCGCGATGACATGTGGCCACACATCGTCGTAAAGCCCGTTCTTCTCCAGGATCTTCACACCCGCACTGCCAATTGCGGCTACTTCGGGGTCGCCCCAGACCAGTGTCACGTCCTCGCGAGCAAAGTCCTCGAGGCTGGCGATGTTTGCGGGGTTGCCTTTGGGCACCGTGATCACGGGTATGTGATAGCAGACCTTCTGCTTGTAATCAATGAACCCTTTCTCGGTCGCGATGTCAATGTACTTGGTTGCCCCGGGCATATAACAATCCCCCGTTTGCGTCAGCTCCATCTGGCTGAGCAAGGCGTTAGAGCCCGCGTAGTTGTACTCCACTTTTACGTCATACTTCTGCTCGAACACGCTGCCGATTTCATCCATTGGCTTTCTCATGCCCGCACCGCAATACACCATGAGTGATGTTGTGCCCTCCGACGCTTCCGTCGATGTTGGCGTGGTCGCTGGCGCTTCTTTGTTGATGCATCCTGCGAGCAGCACCGTCGTTGCAATTGCCACTATAGCGATTAAAGCTACTATTTTTCTTTTTCTTTCCATTTTCTATCTCCAATCGATATGCATAAATATTCACATCGGCATAAAAGGGTTGTGGTTTTTTCGGATTGTGGAACCGCTTATTTAAAAAAGAGTTCACAGTATCACGAGATCTTTCGCCAACTCAGAACATGCGCTGAAGTGGCTTATCTCTTCAGACGTTCCAGTATCCGAAGCGTCCTGAAGAATAGATTTCCAAAGAAGATGATGAATTTATCACATTCTATTTTGAAAGATCTAAATAGAAAAACAGGTAGGTTAGTTATTATGAACGACAGGCATGAGCTGAAATCAAAACTTAAGGGAGAGTGCCTTGTCAGAAAAGGGCGGCTGCAACGGTATGAGAACCGTGAACAGGTGCGGATTGCACCCAATCTCAACATCGTCAAGCTCGGGGCCACGAAATCATTGATTACGGAGCGCCGGTAGTTCTTCCTCTCGTAGAGGAGATCGGTGAACTCTCGATTCAGCATCAACGGCTTGTCGTCACCGGCGGCGGTGTGCGGGTCCGTTGCGGCACTTAATAACTGCGCGGAGTCTTTTGCCTGATGGAAAAACGTATCCCCTAGCGTAATAGCAACAAAAGCAACAATAACGAGCCCTAAAAAAGAGAAAGGATAAAGAGTTTTTCTCTCGTTTCCATTGTTCCTTTGACCAGCCGGAAAGCACTGTCATTACTTTGCTCCTAACGCATCCATCACGTTTCTATTTCTTTATAAACTACAGCTCTCAGTTCTTCCGGGATTTTATCTAACTCATCTGCTTCCGGGGGTATTGACGGCTGATTTACACTTCTAAGCACGTTTTGTCCCTCTTCGCTAAGCACAAAGTTCACAAACTCCACGCCAAGTTCTGGATTCGGCGCGTTCTTCGGAACGGTAATCCCATAGAAGATAGGTTTGCCCTGTCGCTCGATACCAACCGATGAAAAACGCTGAAAACCAAGGTTAACCGTAACTTTACCGTAACTATCACCATATTCCCGAGCACGTAAATCGATCTCCGCGGGTAACTCCACATACCGCAATCCATGCTGTTGCGCTACGCTCTTGTATGCAAAAACGTAGTCAATACCGCCGTATTCGAGCAGCGCTAATAATTGCACGCTTCCGCCACGGACGGCAATTTTATCCCCTTGAGGCTCAAATACTTCAGGTACAAACACAGTGTAAACGCCGTCTTCTTCAATTATCGGTATCCTGGGGTCAAAATTGCACGCGATGAGGTCTTCAAATATCGTTCTATTTTCGTAATAGTGCTCTGCGAGCGGGACCACCATAAGCGTGCGGTATCCACAGGCATCAAAAAAGGGATTGGAGAACCCGAATTTCACATCAGGCCGTGCTAGGATCTCATACCAATTTAAATCGTTTATCTTGTCGGCATAAAGGCTCGCGTTCGTGTAGGCGATGACCATCTGGTTCTGTGCAAACCGCACACACCAGTCTGCATAATCTGGATACATCATGTCAGGAACTAAGGAATCATCAGCGACGGCAATTACGTCATACTCTTCGTGTATCTCTGTTATACGCCGAATCGCTTGTATGCTACCATGTCCCTCCAACAGCACGTCCGCGTTAGGATGTTCATCTTCAAACGCCTTCTCCATCTCTTCAAACGGTATAATTAAGCTCCCTGCGTAGATCACCTTCAACTGAGCTTTCTCAGGCTCATGGAATAGACCTGCGGTGCTCAGAACCACTGCGGCCATAAGCGTAAGCGTAATAATATGCTTGGTTTTTATCATCTGGTCAAGCTCCATGTGGTTTAGCCATCACGTGAGCGAAGTATTCGTAGGCGTTCGAACCTCGATTCTGTCTACCCATTTGACCCAGTTATGCCCCTCTGTTAGGTAATCATGCTTCGTTGAGACAATCGCAATTCTGAGCGGTCTGCCATCATAATCCGAAAGGAATGCACCATCTTTTTCATACATCAGTATCATCTTCAGTTCTTCGTGGGGTGCCTCTCTAAACGTTACCGGGTCGAACGTGCGAAAATCCCCGTTGACTTGATCGTAGCTCAAAGCCATTAAATAGCCGTCGGAAGCCGACACCCAAATGGTGTTCGACGCATTGATTCCACCAACGAGATCACACAGATCTTTTACGAGTACACCTTTACACTTGTACGGGCCATTTACAACGCCAACCGTGGTAAAAAACCCGCCATAACCCTCATGCGACGGCATCGCTTTGAGTTCGTCAAACGTAAGCACTTTCTCCTCACCGCTACTGCTGATCAACGTCAAGTTCCAATCGATGGTTTCCTCGGGCTCGCCAAAAGGATTTAGATACGCAACTGCTGCTATACCTGCAATACAGACCACCGCAACGGCGATGAGGGCCAATCTAGGAACCCTACTGCTCTCGCTCATCCCTTTTGCCTCCTTAACGCATACGTGACCAGCACCAAACCTGCAAGTGCAAATACGATCTCAAATCCAGGTATTGATCGTGTTGTGGGTGTGGGCATCGATTTTGCCGGATCGCCGTACTCACCGGTGTACCCGCCGGTGTAGATCCGTATCTCATCAATCCATTTTACGGAAAAGCCGTTGGTCGAGGGGTAGAGTTCATAGAAATGGTACGTCTTTTCAGGTAAGCATTCGTGCATGTCCCAGTTGCCAAACACATGTTTACCCTCGGAATTAGTACGGTTATCAGCAAAGAAAGCGAGTCGCATACCCATAGCATAGTCAGGGGGATATCCCGTTCCCTGACGCTCGCCGACATCGGTACCCTCGCCGCAATACCAGCAGAGAACAATTGGCCCCTGTCTGGGCTGTGGTTCATAAACATTCGAGGAGCTGAATTCAATATGGTAGCCATCTGCGGCATGGATCATCACCTCATCGCCGGGTGCCATTCCGCCTACTAAATCACACAAATCCGTTATATCCGTCCCTTTCACAGCGCCTTTGTCTTTAAAGTTTGCCGTTTCATTAGGATCCCATTTATCACCCTCAAAGACAGGACCTTGATGGTAGTAGTGCGTGACGCCGTCTCCCAGCACTGGAAGATTCGCTTCCATCCACTTATACGTAACTTTTGTCTCGTTTAAGATCGTTCCGTCCTCTGCGTACTTTACCACACGCACTTCTGTCGTCGGCGCAGCATGAACCAGACACGTTGCACATGCCAACAGAAGAAGCAGCAGTGTAACTCCGCAGAATACTCTTTGTCTCATTTTTATACATCCCCCATTTTTCGCTTTATCATCGTCCCTCCTTGTGAACCAAGTATGCGACCGCTAACAGGCAAATAACAGCAAATAGGGCGTCAAATCCGGGGACGGACGGTGTTGGCGTTGGTGTTGCGGTTGGTGTTGCAGCAGGTGGCGGTGCTGTGGTTGTTGGCGTTGCGGTTGGCGTTGGTGTGGACGGATGCGGTGAATGCATTGAAGAAGGGGTTGGACTTACTTGAGACGTTGCAGTTGGCGTCGGTGTGGAAGTAACATAGGGCAGAACTATTGTTCCTCCTCCGCCGCCACCACCGCCTTGAGGTGGTGCGGTGGGACTTGGGGTAGGGGTAGGTGTCGGAGATGCTGGGGGTGTAGGTGTCGGGATGGATACCGTTACGGTTGCAGTTCCATTAACCGTTTTATTGACGGCTGTTATCGGACCCGTTCCTTCAGCAAGTGCCGTAAATAATCCCGTATTATCAATCGTCCCAACGCTTTCATTGCTGCTTGTCCACGCAAACATAATAGAGGGCATTTCATCGCCATTTTGGTCATACGCTGTTGCGTTGAACTGTTGAAGATCACTTACATTCAGCGTCACATCGGCGGGCGAAACGTCGATTAAACTTAATTCCAGAGGTTCTATGCTACTGTAGATGAATGTCCTGTTTATGGATTTTATCGTATAGCCGGTAGTGGTCGGGGAATCTGGATACTGAAAGTAGTGCCAGCACTCCTCGGGGAGGCAGGTTTTCATATCACTGATACCAAAGACATGCTTCCCCCAAGGGTTCATGGAGGTATCGGCGAGGAAGACCAGTCGCATGCCACTATAATAGTCATCAGGCACATAACCGCCCTCATTTCCATCCTCTGCGGCATCAGTAGTGTACCAGGTCACGACCATTGGCCCCTGACGTGAATCGGGCTCGTAGACGTACTCGTACGGGAAGGTCTTGGAGAAGCCATCGCTCGCTTGGATCTCCACCGTATCTCCTTCAGACATTCCACCAACAAGCTCGCAGAGATCTTTAACATTTGTCCCTTTTACCGCCCCTAGATCTTTTCCTAAGACATTGACATCCTCTTCAGGGTTCCACTTGTCCTCTTCAAGATTCCATGTCTCATTAGGATGTACTTCTTTCCACGCGTCTTCGAAGATCGGTCCCTGATGATAGTAATGCGTGACGCCGTCGCCCTGTACCGGAAGGTTCGCTTCCATCCACGTGTAGTCCACGACGGTTTCGTTTAGAATTGTAACGCCGTCTGAGGCGTATTGTACCACATGCACCTCTTTCGTTGCGGCCTGCGCGAGAAGCGGTAGGACTAGCAGACTCATGCTGATGCATAATATTCCCCACAGCGTACTGTATCTCATGCTCGCACGACATGCAAAATTGTACCTATCATTATAAAACATTTGGCTTTCTGCTTTGATGGCCAAAGGTATCTGCATACGACAGAATCGGGCAAAAAACAAAAAGGGGACGAAAAAAGCCCCCATCTACTTTTTTTACCATTTGTGCGTCTGCTTTTTTTTTCCCCCCCCCCCCAATTTTAGACAGATGTCTTGACATAGTTCATAC
>CAYUEX010000085.1:0-8938 GCA_964443855.1 uncultured Halobacteria archaeon
CTAAGTACGCCCAAAATACAGCCACAAATGCCGCCTAGTAAGCTTACCACGCAGGCTTCGAGTAAAAACAGCGAGAGAATATTCCTGTTCTTCGCGCCGATCGCTTTCATCACGCCGATCTCATGCGTACGCTCCATTACCGACATCAGCATCGTGTTCATGATGCCCATCGCAGCAACGAGCAGCGAAATAGACGCAAGAGCGATTAGAACCACTTGCAATATCCCAAAAACGGATTCTAACTGTTCTACCGCGCTTCCCATCGTCATTGCAGACGTAAAATCATCTAACTTGTGATTCTCATCGACCCGCTCCTCTATTTCTTCCGCTATCTCCTCCGCCTCCTCGATGTTCCGAATCCTGACAAAGAGTTCTGAAATGTCCTCGTTATTAAGAATAGCGATCGAATCGCGCGTCGTGACGTAGATCGCCGAATCCACGTCAGCCCTGAACCCTCCCTGCTTTTCCAGTACTCCAACAACCCTGAATTTGCTACCGTTTATCGTAAGCTGGTCATTAACACCGATATCATCATCAAAATAATCATACGCGATACTGTACCCGATCTCACATGCTTGGTGATCGTTCTCTCGTAAGTCTCGCCCTGATGAGCCCCCCGTAGCGCTACTCTCTTCACGCTTGATCGTCGTGCCGAAGACCGCGGAGATATCTTGTGGATTGATACCAACAACACTCAGCCTGAACGTCTCACCCCGGTATTCCACGTCTTCTATCTCTCCACTCATCCCGACGACATCTTTGACACCCCCGATCCGTTTCACCGTTTCCAGATCACGGTCCGTAAAGCTGCCAAATGAGCCAATGGTACCGAATTCCACGCTCCCCGGCGTTACCATAATGACATCAGCCATCTCCACGAGTTCCGCCGTGATTGACTCCTGCATGCCAAAGCCGATGGAAATCAAGGCAATTACCGCCCCTATGCCTACCGTAATACCCAGTACCGTGAGTGCAGAACGCGCTTTTCGCTCTTTTACATTTCGATAGACCAGCGAAAAGGTATCCCACATTATTCGTACCTCACCGCCTCGACCGGACTCATTCTCGACGCCTTACGCGCGGGATAGAACCCTGATAGAACGCCCACCACCATAGCAACGGCAATCCCACCAAATAGCACCATGGGTTTCACGGTCGCACCAAACTCGATGCCCAATGCCGAGCCCGCAATGAGACTTATGATTCGTGCTAGGATAACACCGATTACGCAGCCAACTACACCGCCCACCAGACTCACCATGCCCGATTCTACGAGGAACAGGAAAAGAACATCGCTGCTCTTGGCGCCAATCGCTTTCATCACGCCGATTTCATGTGTCCGCTCCATTACTGACATCAACATCGTATTCATGATGCCAATCGATGCAACAACAAGTGCAATTGCTGCGATACCAATTAAGACGCCACGTACAATATTGAAAACGGTTCCGATTTGTTCTATGGCGCTGCCCATCGTTACTGCGGTGGCGAAATCTTCGACCCCGTGATTATCGTTTATGGTATCCTGGATATCCTCTGCTATTGCTTCTGCTTCATCGATATCATAGACCCGGACCATAATATATTTTAGCTCATCGCTTTGCAAAGCGTCTTTTGCCGCGCGCAACGTGAGAAAAATGTGGGGATCAACATCAGCAGAATACAGCGTACTGGCCTTTTCAAAAACGCCAATCACAATGAATTTCTCACCATTTATTATCAGCTTATCGTTGATGTGTACGACTTCATCGAAAAATTCGTTGGCGACCCGATCTCCAATGACGCACGCTTTGTAATCATTTTCTCTGAGCCATCTCCCTTCCTTGATTCCTACTGGCTCCACGTAGAAGCTCCCAAGCTCTTTGGTATCACCACCGAGGATAAAAATGGGAACGCGCTTGTTCCGATACTCTATTTCCGCGGCATCGTACGTCATCGCGGTTATGCTCTTGATACCTCCGATACGCTGTAAGTCGTTTATGTCTCTATCAGTAAAGCTCCCCGTCTCCACATAGGTCGTGCCCGTTATTTTGCCCGGTACCACCGAGATGAAATCGGCAAACGTTGTCAATTCTCCCGTTATCGCCTCTTCCATACTATAGCCGACGCTCACCAAAGAAACGATTGCCGCTATCCCTACCGCAATACCCAGCACGGTGAGGATCGAACGGGTTCTCCGCTCCCGTATGCTCCGATAGGCCAGGAGGATTTTATCCCTCATTGCTCATCAAGTAACCTTCCGTCTCGCATCCGCTTTTTTTTCGTACAACAAGCCGCAATCTCAGGATCGTGTGTCACGATAATGATCGTACGGCCCTCTTTATTTAAGTCATTTAAGATAGTCATTATCGCGTTTCCCGTTGCGGTATCCACGTTGCCCGTTGGTTCGTCGCCAATGACGACTTCAGGGTTATTTGAAAGCGCTCGTGCAATAGCAACTCGCTGCTGCTGCCCGCCACTCAGTTCCGATGGTTTATGGTAAATACGGTCGCCAAGACCGACCTTGACAAGCTGTTCCTCAGCTCGCTTCAACCGCGTCTCTCGTTTTACACCAGAGAAAAAAAGAGGAAGCGCGACGTTTTCCACCGCGTTTAACGTATGGACGAGGTTAAATTGTTGGAATACAAACCCGATTTTCTCCCGCCGGATCTCTGCAAGCTCGTTTTCGTTGAGCGTTGCGGTATCGATATTATCGATGAATATCGAACCGCTTGTGGGCGTATCTAAGCAGCCGAGCATATTGAGCAGCGTGGACTTACCCGAGCCCGATGGTCCTATTATCGCGATGAACTCGCCGTCCCGTATCGCTAAGTTCACATCGCGCAGTGCGTAAACCTCCGAATCCCCCATCCGGTAAACCTTTGTCAGGTGTTCCGTGCGAATCATTTATTTTAGCTTATGTTTCCTTTACCCTTACCGCTATTCCCGCGCTTGCCGCTTTCGCCTTGCTCGGACCCAGAGAACCACAACGACAAGGACAATAATGACTGCCACTACGCCGAAGAGCGCCTGGTTCGGTACCGCACTCTCCTGCGGTTCTCGTACCTCAAGCTGCACCACATATCCCTTTGTTTCATATTGCTTATCCGTGTTAACATCGTTGAAGAGCAATGTAAAGGGTATTGTGATCTCGCCGACATCTAAATCGCTTGTATGCAGATCAAACGATGCGGAGAAGACATCTCCTGCTTCCATGTCTCCAATGAAGTATTCTGAAGGCAGTATCTTAGTCCCACTTAGCGCTGGCACCACCGATACCGCTTTGATATCCTTTGCCATCCCATTAGCGACGTCAAAATCTATTCGCGCTACATCTCCCTGGAATACAAATTCAGGGGTATCCACGAGGATAAGTTTCACGGCTGAACTGCCCGTTACCATTATAGACGATGCAAGTTCGCTGGAATGCACATTATTACCGTTTTTATACGTCACTTCGAAATTCAGGTCTTTAAGCCCTTCAGAAAGCGGAGTGAGTGTGAAATCCACCGTTTTCTGCTCATATGCTCCTAAATTGCCAATGAATATTTCCTCTGGTGTAAATTCTAACTCGTCGTTGGCTGTGCTCACGAACACATTCACACCACTTACGGTATTCGGCCGGTTGTTAGCCACGACGATTGCTATTTCCTTCGACTCGCTGAGCGAAATCTCTGAAGGTATGTCCTCTTCAAGCAGTTGCACTTCACTACTATCCACTTGCACATGGACAGGACGCCGCACATTCTCCCCATTATCCACTTCAATGTACACTTCAGGGAAATAGGTGTCGTCACCGGCAGAAGCAGATGCTTTTATCGGTAACGTAACCTGTATGCTTTCACCCGGGCCTAAAGCCCCAACGTTGAGGTATTCATCGCGTTGCGTTCCTTTGCGCAGCCATTCTATCTCACTACTCTTGCTACTCAGCCGTATCGTCTCTATCTCCGCACTTATACCGCGTGTTGACGTAGTAGTAGTTGTCTGCTGCGAGGTCCCGAGCGGATCCGTGACAACAATCTCCGACTCGGACGATTGGGTATCCATATTTTTTATAGTGAGTGTAATCGTGCCGGTATCCCCGGGCATCAAGACCCCGGGCTCTACCGTGTAACCAGTAACCATGACTGCAGGACCCTCGGCCGCAGACGCTGTAGCCGCTATAAGAAATAACAAGGCGAGAGCGCAAAAAAATAACGCGAGAAAACTTTCCATTCTTTTCATTCCTTCTTTCATTTTTCTTCCTCCTTCAATCGTCCTCTATTCTTATAGAGATTCTCTTTGCTATTTCCTTTATATCATCCATACTTAGGTTCTTCCCATTTATAAGGGCTATTATTTGAGGGAACAGCAGAAAAGCGATGCTTAGTTTTTTATATTCGTCCACGAGTGTGCAAAGAGATTCTCGTAACTTTTCATCCGTAATCGTATCTGTAATCTCAGACAGAAAATTGATTATCAGCTTTATCCGCTCCTCATATTGTCGTCCTACAAGTTCACCAAAACTCGTGGCTAGCGAAGAATTGATAGAATAGCCATTTTCTCTGCCACCTCTCTGTACTTCAACCACGGCTCGCTCTTCCATACCCTGCAAACAGTGGCTGATCAATCCCCGGCTATATCCCGTGCCATCTTCAATCTCCTTCTGTGTTACGGGGCACGATTTTAAGAGCAAAAAGCCCCAGATACGGCCCACTGACTCCCCCATACCGCACTGCTTCCCCGTCTTCGCGAACGAATTTAACACCTTTTGCATCGCTTCTTCAGCCATCTTCGCCGTATTATTTTTAGTGTTTTAGTAAAATATTAAAAATAGCCCATATAAAAGTTTCAAAACAGGGTAAAGGTGTTGCTTTACGTTTCGTGAACGCAGTCTTCAAAACCGGCCAGAATATAAAACAATGGGCCCGATGCGACCCATCCGCTACAGCGGATGGATCCTTCATTTTTTCCCTTATTTTAGGGGCCAAAATGTTTGAAGAGATTTTGTTCAAAAATTTAAATTTTTTTTTGCTTTCCTACCAAAAACAGCGGAGCGAAGAAGCGAAAGGAGATAAAGAATACGCGAGGGGAAGTGGGATAAAGAAAACAAGCTCCTTATCGCGATGGCTTTAGATGCATCTCATGGCGCTTTTCGGTGTAGGAAGTTATTAGCTCAGGCTGTAATGCGAACTGGCGCAACGAGAGAAGAGAAATCGCGGAAGCACTGCGATAAGTGTCTACACCGCTGTGCAGGCTCTGAAAGAGCGATAAGGAATCAGAAGGTCGGGGCGATAAGATCGCGTGCCGGGAAGGGCATAACTATCTCACGATGGTGCGGGGACCTTAGATGTCAGCCGAGTCATCTGAATCAGGGAGATACGAAAAAAAGGGGCTCAGATCCGAACCCACAAAGCGAGACATCGGAAACCGCAAAGGGGTTTCTTGGGGGTTCAATCCCCTATAACGGGTCTCTCGTTTTTCTACACGGAATGAAACTGCTCCAGTCCATAAACCCTGGGGAGTTTCAATCCCCGGCGAAGCATTGTTTTTTCTCTATTTAAACCACTCTGGTCGTTTTTCATGGTGTTCGCCCTGGTATTAATACTGGAACTGCCCGCTATGAGGCCCCGGATTGATTGGATGTTAGATTGAAGCTCAAAGATGTAATTAGCGATGCTGATACCCTGTGCATCAGCTTCTTCTTCAAAAGAGCATGTAAATCCATCGGTACGATGATATGGGTGTATCCTTTTTTGGTCATGGTATTAATACTGTGTTTCCACCAGCATCATTGATTGATAACTTTTAACTCTGCAATATAATTATCTGATGGATTTTTTAATATTGCACAAAGCAGCAGCTCGTCGAGGGATCGCTTTGACGTGGTGCCCCGTTTACTTCAAAATTTTATGTATATGTGAGTAAATCGCAACACTTTTAAGCATACCGGGCAATACTATAAAAGTAACTGTTGGGCGTCCTCAGTCACCACTGGAATAGGTTACGTTTCTTGAAAAACAAATAGGCACGTATCTATGGCTGCAGCTTGGAAGGAGTACCAGGACGAAGCCGCCGACTTCTTTCGAAAGCTAGGTCTTGATGCTCAGACCGACGTAACAATGAAGGGAGTCCGGACGACTCATGATATCGACGTATTGGTTAAATCTCATCACGTGGGATTTGACGTGACTTGGATAGTCGAATGCAAGCACTGGAAGAGCCGAGTGAGCAAACTGCATGTGCTTGCGTTGAGAGAGATCGTCTCGGACTTGGGAGCCGATAGAGGGATCCTCCTCTCTGAGAACGGTTTTCAGAGTGGTGCGGAGGAGGCAGCAATACTCACCAATGTTCAAGTAACTTCCCTCGCTGCGCTCGAAGGAACGGCGAAGCCCGCAATTCTCGCCATGCGCCTTCGGGAGCTCTATGACAGGGTCGAGGATTGTAGGGATCGCTACTGGGACATACCGAAGCAAGAGCGAATCAAGTTCGGCCTCAGAACTGAGGTATTTGAAGTTGGTTACTCGGGAGCCCAAGTCTTGCAATACGCCGACGACCTGTTAAAAAAGGCGCTTCGCGGAACATGCCCGATCATCAACGACTCATTTTCTGCGCTCGCAACGCCCGGGGCTCCTCCTCAGTTTGCCTCGCTTGAGGAAGTCCTAGCCGAACTCGAACCTAAGGTTTCTGACCTTGAGGCTCGCCTTGGCGCCTATGAAGCTCACACTCAGCAGAAACCCGGCCCAGAAGCTAGTGGATGACTTTTGCTCAGAACAAATATGCTCAAGCCGTCCAACCTTTCGCTCAACCGGACCTCGCGCGAAAAGCCGTGCGAGGCCGGTTAGCTCCAACGTTAGGCGCACAGAGAACGGAACGAGCCCCGTTTCTCTGCTCAAAAGGCTTCCAGGTCCAATCAGTGAGAAATTAGAGGAGAGAAGGCCCCTCAAATCCCGATCACAGGCGATACCGCACAAAAGGCTGAGACCGCAGTGACTGTGATACACGCCCTTGGACGCCTCGGGGCAGAAGAGGCAAGACGAGCCAAATCCCCGTAGTGCTCAAAAATCACTAAATGTTAGGAATACCTGAATACCTTAAGGGCAATAAAATATCACTTTTTATTCTCATCCTCCTTAAAGATTACGGAATCTCCTTCGCTACATGACCCACCACATCACGATCGCTCCTTCACCGTCCTTGTAATAGAACGGAATAAAGCCAATCTCCATAAAACCCATACTTCTATATAATCGCTGTGCCCACTACATAATACGCAACTCAGCCCAAATCGTTATGCCAAAGCAACTATTCCAACGAGTTCGATACCTTTTCTTCGATAGATCGTTCACATGACAGGGGCAATCACAAAAAGCCCAAATAGAAACAGGATAGAACCAAATGGAAGCAAATTAAAACTCAGAATCGCAAATGAAAGCAAATAAAAAGCACTTTAGCAATTTCTTCTACCCTCTTCTTAATCGCTCGCAGCGGGTTAACACCCGCTGCTCGCATGAGAATGAAGCCCTGAAAAGCACCAATGGCTCCAGATAAAACCTCTTATTTCTTTCTCCTCTGCAGCAAGTAAGCGATCGAAAGGAGCCCCGCAACCGCGAATAGTGCTTCAAATCCGGGAATCTGCCAAAAAGATGTTTTCGGTGTCGCTACGGGAGTTGGCGTTGTCGACGTTGCTGGCGATACTTCAGGCGTTGATCCGATTGTCTGTGTCGCCGTTGCGTCAATAGTCTCCAAATAGTTGTTAGTACCATCGCCAGTAGGTTCTTGCGTGTTCAGGCATGCAGAGCAATCGGGATCTGGATCGCACGGGTCCAAGGGGTCTGATCCGGCAATATTCTCGTACGTGTCTAAGAAACCATCGCCATCGGAATCTAGGCTAGCGCTGCTATCGCCACCTCCACCACCGCTTTTTTGGGGTGTCGGTGTTGGTGTTGGCGTAGTCTGGATAGGTCTTGCGATTGCAACAGTCTTTGTTATTGTCCCTCCGGGGAGTGTCGACTGCACATTGACTGTGAGCGTATTAGACGTGCTCGGGTTGTCCGCAGAAACAATCCAATAGCCTGACTGGGAGCCGCCACCAGCGGCTATGGTGCCAAAACTGCAATAGGAGGGACCTGTAGCTACACTCCAGCCATCAGGCAGTGCGAGCGTTGCATTAACATTTGTCGCATCTGCGGCATCCGCTGCTGCTGAGTTCATAATAGTCAAATTCAATCGCACCGTATCCCCGGCACTCACGGAAGTTTCGTTACTCGTGAAGGTCACTTCAAGAACAGGCCGTTCCTGTATGGTGAGTGACGTATCTGACGTTTTTGGGGTTGCTGAACCGCCATCAGACGCGGTAGCGGTGACCTGGAACGGATTGGAATAGGTACCTGCAGTGCCTGCCGTTACACTCCACTGCACATTTTTGGTTGCGTTTGTCGTAAAGGTGAGTGTCTTTTCAGCATCGGTAATTGCAACTGCGCCACCAGTGTTATCCATAAGTGTTGCCGTAACGGTTATCGTGCCCGCAACGTTTGATGCGGTAATAGCGCTTGAGACGATGAAGGATTCCTGTTTGACCACCGAGGATTCATGACCAAGGCTGTCTATCGAAAGCGAAGAAGTGGCAGATACTAAAGGCATTGTTCCTGCTATAAACGCCAGTACCACGATGACAGGAAGAAGTTTCTTCAGTGTTATCATCATTTTAATACCCTCCCTCTGCCGGTTTACCTTCTTTTGAACTGAATAGCATAAAATGCCGTTCCATCGTCTCCGAGCCACCACCTGACTCGGTAACATTGAGCATAACAAGGAACTCACCGGCATCAAAGTCGCCGACCGCGTCCTGTATCGTTGTGTTCGTCAGTATGAGCGTTCCTTCTCCATTGGTAATTGTGCTGGTCGCGGTTATGTTGGTGATCACCTGTGGTCCCATGTCAGGCATGTCCATCCCTTCCTCTTTCATCTCTTCTTTGTC
>CAYUEX010000086.1:0-8860 GCA_964443855.1 uncultured Halobacteria archaeon
ATGACCCGCTTGCAGATGCTCTTGCGCATATGAAGAATACAGAAAGAGTCGGGAAGATGGAATGTACGATAAAACCCGCTTCTAAGTTGATAGGTAATGTACTGAGTGTAATGAAAGAAGGTGGCTATTTAGCTGAATTTGAATTCGTAGAGGACGGCAAGGCAGGGTTCTTCAAGGTGAAGCTCGGCGGTAAGATAAACGATTGCAATGCGATAAAGCCGAGATTTTACGTCCGTACGA
This sequence comes from uncultured Halobacteria archaeon, assembly GCA_964443855.1. Classification (GTDB taxonomy): domain Archaea; phylum Halobacteriota; class Syntropharchaeia; order Alkanophagales; family Methanospirareceae; genus JACGMN01. The sequence continues at coordinate 241 of CAYUEX010000086.1, forward strand.
AGGATTTTGAGGACTGGGAGAAGCGGCTCCTTCCGGCACGTGATTTCGGTATGCTCATCGTTACGACTTCACAAGGTGTCATGTCGCACGCCAAAGCGATGGAGAGCGGTGTTGGCGGCCAATTGCTGGCTTTCGTATATTAGAACTTTTTACAGTACTTCCGAAAGCCCCCGCTTCCGAAAGAGATATATAAGAAGCACATCCTCTCCAAAAAGAGGACAAATGAATCAGTGTATGCCAAGTTTTGGAGATTTGAGGATCTGCGAGGGCACCATCGATTTTTTGGGGGGTGCTCTCTGAGCTATTACGCGGCTTATCCCAAAACTATGGATCATAATCTTTGCCCAGAAGCACGCGTATCCTTGTATTTGAAAGTATTGGCGTATAACGTCAAAAGGGCACTTTATGTGGAAAGGGCGAAGGATCTGGAAATTCCCCTTTGGACGAACTGCCAGTAATCCCTGCCTTGGCATCCTTAGTGAACTCCAGAATCCCAATTAGTATATCTGCTCTTCACTGTGATATATCTCACTCTCGCTTACGGTGATAGGTGCGATGTCATCTCAATCTGTACCGACTTTCGGGATGAAGCCGAGGAAATCGAAAAGTTTTTATATTATGATGTAATTGTTATTAAGGAAATGAGAGGTAAGATTACCATAACTATTGGCATTGTTTTACTGTTACTGGTCGCAACGATAACTATAGATGCGACCGATGTGAATAAGCCTTATTGGCTTCAAGAACGGCTCACACGCGGTGAAATAAACGAACACGTATCTAATGGGTGGAGTTTGAATATTTTTCAGACAACCCTCTTTAAACCGCCGGAATTTTATGTGGATATGCCTGCTAGACTTGAAACATGGCTTTCTTATCTCATGAATAAACGAATAGACGATGAATTTTTTGTGCTAAATGGATATGTTAAGAATGAGAAGATGTATCTTGAGATATACAAAAATGATGTGCTTGTTGATGAATATGTGGGATGGACAGATTCAAATGGGACGAAAATTTTTATAGTAACGTTTAAAGAGCAAGGCTATTATGCTTGTAGGGCGTATTCGGAATGGGAAAAAGAGCGGGGGTTAATTCCTGAACAGACAGAAAAATTTTATGTGAATCCTGAACCTACACCAACACCCATGCCCACGCCCACGGCAACACCAATATCTACACCTTCAATTCCTGCTTTTCAAATAATTCCAGCAATTGCGGCATTATTAGCCATTTCTTACCTCATAAGAAGGCGGAAATGAAAAAATAGATGGAGGTGATAAACATGAGCGAGGACGAAAAAGAGGCCCAAGTAAGGTTTTATAACAGTTTAGCGGATCTCGTGGATTTGATATGCAGAAAAATAGAGGATAACGAGTTCCGGATCAACATCCATGTTGAAAAAGAAGAATAGCTGTTGCGAATGCATAGATTTATGACATCTTAGTTGCACCTTCTAATTGTTGACATGGAGGGAAATAATAATATAATGGTGATTCAGAGGCTCAACCCGATTGTTATCGGCTGGGGAAATATTACAAGATAGCAAACATTAAAACACTGTATACAAGCCTTGATGGCTGGACAAGAATGAAGCTGCGTGCTTTTAAAGAGAAGAAGAGTTATAACAGTAATCGGCGCATAACAAACGCATTCCTAAGAAATCTGGGCTTGAAATCTCTATTCTCGCTCTTGAACCCTTGGTGGTGATCTCACACCCTGTAATGGGGCAACGCCAAAGGAAAGCCGTATACGGGAAATCCGTACGTGCGGCCGATGAGGGGACGGTGGCCGAAAGACCTCCTCTCCTATTCTGCACCTTCAACTAGCTGCTGATTCAATGGTATTGAAAGGCCATTTGTGCTTTTTTAACTTACACTGCTTCGATCGTTGATGGCGGCTTCGTGGTTATGTTGTATGTAACACTGACCACACTAGGCACTTCGGTCGTTATTCGATCTGCCAATCGATCTAACGTCTCGTAGGGAAGCCGTGTTGGTGCTCCTACTTGCGCATCCGTGCTCTCCCAGCAGCGTACTTCTATTTGCATGCCGTAATCCCGCTTTCCGTCTCGCATGCCGGTAACTTTGTCCTCATGCAAGATGGCTAAATACTGGAAAGCTCCGGTGCTCTGCAATTCCGCTTCGACGATTGAGGTTGCTTTCCGTACCACCTCGACGCGTTCCGGCGTGACTTCGCCAATGACTCGTGCAGCCAATGCGGGGCCGGGAAATGGCGGTCTGCTGTAAAGCTCTTCGGGTAGTCCGAGCGCCTGCCCAACAACTCGTACTGCGGGCTTCCTGAGCTGAATTACCGGTTCGATAACGGTATAGCCAAATGCAGCCTGCGTATCGATGCCCAACTGTTCGAGAATGTTATGCTGCCTCTTGACGCCCGCGACCGTCTCTTCGACGTCCGTAAAGTTAGTGCCCTGGAGCAGATAGTTCGCGCCGCTCTCCTTCACTAGCGTGCCAAAGACCTCTTTGTAAAACGTCTGCGTAATCGCCTCGCGCTTCTCTTCGGGATCGGTAAGGCCTTTGAGCGCATCGAAAAATTGCTGTTTGGCATCAATGATCTCCACCGGTATGCCCATCGCCTGAAAAAGAGAGACAATCCTCTGCGGCTCGCCCTCCCTCATAATACCATTCTCAACGAAATAGGTCTTCAATCGATCGCCTAACGCTCGGTGCCCCAACAGAGTCACCGTAGACGAGTCAACACCACCGGATAATGCATTGATCGCCAATCCAGCACCAACAACCAATCTAATTTCCTCTACTTGCTGTTCTATAAACGCTTCTGGTTGCAAATCCTCGAGCTTTGTCTCTTTGAGTTCCATGAATGATATTCACGAAACAGCCATTATAAATATTTACAAAATCACGACTTCGCACCTAAAACGCCAATCTCGGATGAATAAAGGTGCAAAGCTATCAGAGAACAAGCAGGATACGCTGAAAGAAGCGGATAAACTAATGATAGAAGAACACGAAGGTTGTTTGTCATTATAAGAAAGGAGTACGTATGGGTGATATCGGACGATTTAAGACATTTCAATAATAAACTGGAGATTATTAGGAGCAGTGTGGTAGAAAAATTTAGTTCAGGTTATGAAATTGGCAAGCAGAATATCAAGCGTGGCGTTGTGAGTTCCGCTTTCTGCTTCAGGTAAGTTTTGATTAGCAGTTTGCGCTGCCAATAGGCATGTAAACAAAAGTTATTTAAGGTACAATCTCTTCTTATGCCATACGTATGGACAAGAAGCTAGGCTTTGCTGTCGGTCTCCTGCTCGGCGTGATTGTCATCGTTGCTTTAGCCATGCTTCTCTCGCCGTCACTCTCAGAGCAGGAAGCATTTAACAAGACACTAGCGGTGAGCGGAAACGGTATTGTTAAGGTCACACCCAATGAGGCTCATGTGATGATTGCCGTGGTGAGCGAAGCGGTAACTGCTCAAGAAGCAGCCGCAATGAATTCAGCAAACATGACGAACATCTTCGCTGAACTGGAAGCGGCGGGCATCGCTGATGTAGAAACACGGCAGTATTCAATAACGCCCATTTACACATGGATTGAAGAGGAAACGCTCAGAGGGAAGGAGCAAAAAAGCGTGATCGTTGGCTACCGCGCAACGAACGTCATTGAAGCGGTCTGCATGCCAGATGATGCAGGTGCGGCAATCGATGCAGCGATACACGGCGGATCAAACAGAATTGACTCGATTTCATTCCAGCTTTCCGAGGCGTTACAGGAGAGTGCGTACAGCGATGCGCTACGCACGGCGGTTAACAATGCCAAGAGCAAGGCAGATGTGGTGGCTGATAGTATGGGAATAGGACGTATCTATCCTATTGATATTTCAGTGGAGGAGTTCTATTCCCCCGTTGTTCGTTATCTTGAGGCGTCCGAAGCTGTGCCTGCACCTGTAGCTGCGCCCTCCACGCCTATAACCCCTTCGGAAGTTGAGGTGAACGCGCGTGTGCACATTGTGTATGGCTTTTAATTGCATGCGTAGACTCAACAATCTAATCTACACTTTAAGCGTGTCGTTCAATGGACGCACAAAAAATTTCTCTTTGTCAGCATCACTCGCTGAAATGGTTTCTGAGCAGCACAAAGAGCAGCACCGCCACGATGCTGACTGCACTGCCAAAGAGAAAGGTCAGATTGTGAGCGGGTGTAAGGTTCCATAAATATCCTGCGATTAAACTTGCCGGCAATGTCATTATGCCAATCATGGTATGAAACGTGCCCAATGCAGTAGCTCGTAGATCTTTGGTGGCTAAATCGGAAATAAAAGCCCGCTGGTTACCATCGACCATCGCGTAGACCGTCCCGTAAAGTGGGAATAATATCAAGAATGCTGGGAGTGAATCGAAAAGGGCAAATCCGAGACAGGTTACGGAAAAGAGGAGATAGCCCGCAAGCAGAACTCGCCTCTTTCCTATTCTGTCCGAGAGCGTACCAAAAGGAATAGCGAGCAGCGCGTAAAAGACATTAAAAAGGACGTATAAGAATATTGCGAGAGCGATGGACTCTTTCACGGGCATGAGTGGCATGAATGCAGCCTCGGCCTTTAGTATAAAAAACATGTAGGTGAAATTGGCCAATGCGAATACGGTAGCCACCGTGATGAACAACTTGAGGCGTTTAGGCAGTTTTTTCAGGCTTATTTGCAAGCTTATATCCTGTGGTTCTCGCTTCCCTTCTCTTACAAAATGCAGTGGTAATAGCGAGGTAAAAGCGATGATCGCCGCAATAATTATGGTTGACTTATAAAATGCGATTTGACGCGCGATTTGTTCGAGGTCAAAACAGAAGAACCAAAGCAAAAGCAAAACAAATGCTGACCCTGCAATTGCACCTGCGGTGTCAAGTGCTCGATGAATGCCAAAGCCCTCCCCTCTCGCTTCAGGCATGGAATCTGCGATAATAGCATCTCGTGGTGCGGTTCTTAGACCCTTCCCCACGCGTTCAAAACTGGCAAAGAGTAATAGGTGCTGCCAGATTCTTGAGAAGGCGAGGAGCAATTTGAAGATGGCTGAAGTCAGATAGCCACCAAAGACAAATATCTTCCGCCTTCCTACTCTGTCAGACCAATAGCCCGAAAGCACTTTTAAGATGCTTGAGACACTGTCCTGTAAGCCGCCGATGAGCCCCACAATCAGGCCGGTTCCGCCTAACGCGGTAATGAACAGCGGCAAGATTGGGAGGATCATTTCACTGCTCAAATCGTTCAGAAAACTGACGACGCCCAGTAGAAGTACGTTTGCGCTTATCCCTTTGAGATACTTGTTCTTCATTGCATGCTTTTCTCACTCCAAAAAAGGTTCTTGCTCCACGATGGAACCGGTAAAAAAAGGATCTAGTACAATAAACGTTTCAGCAGAAAGAAAAATAGCTATTATTTCAATACCACTGATGCCAGAACGAACATGGCAATCGAGATGCATGCACTGATGAAGAAGGCCCCTTCAAATCCGCCGATGATGAAAACGATGCCCATGACGAGCGGCCCTAACGTCTGCCCTAATCGCAGCACCATGCCATTGAGCGACATGAACGCGGCACGATATTCAATCGGCGCCAGTTGGGCTAACAGCGTGTGATTGCTTGGAAGGTTAACGCCGTGTGCAATACCGAAGATCACGGTAGGGACGAAGAACAGCCAGATCGTGTGCACGAATGGAATGATGAGCAATACTATGGCGTAAATGATAAATGCGCTTTTAATAAGCGTCTTTTTTGAGAATCGTGCGGTTAACTTACCTAATTGTGACGAAACTGTTGCCGTTGTCAAGCCCATGCTGGAGGTAATAATCCCGATGAGAAACGGCGATGCGTTAAAGCGCTCATCACCGAGTAAAAGTGGGAAGTAGGTGAGGTACGCGCCGAACAGAATAATGAACGTGAACAAGGTGAGAGAAAGCAGCCCGAGTATTTGTCTGTCATTTATGCTTTGAAAGGCACTGCGCAGGTACAGCTTGAAATCTTGACCGTTCCTCGGCTCCGGGCTCTGCAGTGAGGTTAATACGAGAATGCCAACGGGAATTGCAATTAGGGGTAGCACGAAGGGATAGTACCATGCAAAGGACGCCAGCACGCCGCCAATAATCAGATAACAGGGCACGCCGAAATTGAGCACGCAGGCGTTGTAACCCATAGCAGTGGCTAGTTGTCGTTTCGAATACAGATCGCCGATAATCGTAACATTGAGCGAGCCTAACGAGGCCGCACCAATACCCTGTACGAACCGCAACGTCATAAGGAGGTTGAAATCGCGTACGAATGCGCATGCACCGCCTGCAATGCCAAAGAGCAGCAGCGACGGCACCAATACGTTCTTCCTGCCAATTCGATCGGCAAGCACCCCTAAAACAGGCGTAAAAAAAACACCGGGAAGCGTGAAAACGACAATGAGTAACCCGACACTGAGCTTGGAAATCCCGAATGCGGTTTGTATCGCGGGTAACGCGGGCGATATGCTGGAGACACCCATAACGCCGATCAGCGTGACGACAAAGACAATTTGGAGATTTGGATCACGATACAGCGGTTGTTTACGTTGGTCTTCGATCATCTATCTGTATGTATGTATTCTCTTTGCTCTTTCCTCTGTGTAGCTCTTTACAGCTGGCTCTTGAAAAAGCATCGAGTGCATTCGTTTTTTTTTGCTGTTGCTGTTATCGCGCGAAAAGCGCGCACGACAGTGGTGTGTACTCTATTAGAATAAGTGGCAGTTAAAATTATATAAGCACCGCACCGTAATGATTAAGCACAAAAGAGCGTCGATGGTCTAGAGGTATGACTTGGGCCTTCCAAGCCTACAGCCCGGGTTCAAATCCCGGTCGACGCATAAAAGTTTTAAGAAAAGTTTTATCAAAAAACGCTGCGCATAACACTTTTTTTTAAAAAAAGTATTATCAAAAACTGCTGCGCAGGAAAAGAGAACTATTCCAAAATTTCAATGTATCCACGATTCGTCCAAGCCCGGGTTCTGATCCCGATTGCGAATCAGTCCGTCAGTCAGAACGTACGAGCTTCTGCACAATCCAGCCCTTATTGGACTTTCTTCACCCTTAGATGCCGAGATACGAGAATGGGGTTCAGATCTCATTCAAAAGCGATATGTGGGTGGACCTTCTTGCCGTTTGGTAACTTACGAATGAGACGCTTAACCCGCGCTATCTCGCGTTCCGCTCCTTCTCCTTCTATATCTCTGAGATCCAACAGAAGGTCGTAAAGGACATTTTTAAGTTCCTCTTTTCGCATCGATATGCCTCCTAACCGTGAATGGAACTACCTAGCCTTCCTTCACTTTTAAATCAGCAGTTTACGATACTTAAGACCTTTGAGAATATCAAAAAAAATTTCGAAACTCTTTAGAATTCTTCACTTGTCATCGCTCTTCCGAGTCGCAGCATCTTTTTTGTGTCCCTGAAACTGCTCGTAAGTCTGGCGTTAGTAGTACTATCCTGTTAACCGTGTAGACGAAGACTGAAATTATCTTCTTCTCTTCTTTCTGATCCCACTGCCTCCGAGTACTAATAGTAATCCGATAAGCGCAGTTAGTCCGATGGGTGTGAGGGTTGGGACTTGCGCTGTTATACTTTCTTCAGAGCCAAATACCACTGGTGGATCTTCCACAGACATCGTAAATGTTACGGTATCCTCCGTTGTCATACCATTCAACTCTATCCACTGATCTGTCTCATTTATCTTGTATACGGTGATTATGTCTGCGCCAGTAATGTTCGTAAATCTCAGTGTAAAGTCCCCTGCACCCGTTGCGTTTATCATGTATGCACATTGACATCCCACTCCTTCAGGTTTGCAGGTTTCATTAACCTCTGAAAGGTTCAGACACGATACTCTGACACCCGTGACCGTAGGATCTGCGTAGAGCAATTCAACATTTGGAAGGTCTGTCAACAGTATTTCACCTAGAGACACCCTCTTTTCATCACTTGCCACTTCCTGACCCGCCATTATCAGAGCGGTATTTACCGTATAAGTCCCGTTGTTAACTCCTGTTGTATCCCAGCTGAAGCTGATATTTTTCGTTTTCAATGGTGCCAAAGACAGCAAGGGAATATCAAAGGTTTGGTTATAGAGTGGATTGCTGATGCTAATCTCAACTTTTAGATCAATAAACCGTATATTCGGTACTTCGTTTGTTACTGAAACATTTAAGGTTACGGCTTCACTCTGATTGTACTGTGTTTTTGGCATTACTACGCTCAAATTAAACTTTTCCACCAATAACCCTCTGGTTACGTTTTTTTCAATTTGGTCGGAGATAACCGTTGCGTTTAATGCCATCAGACCAGGTACAGTCGGGATGAACTGAATCGGTATAAACCGCTCCTCGCCTTCAGTCAAATTTCCCACATCTGCAGTAACGTTTACATTAGTGACTATCTGGGTATTATTCAACGCTCCATAGCCTGTGTTGTTGATATAGACGGTTAAGTCACATGATTTGTCAGCCAGTGTTTCTATTAAACCTATATGCTGCTCAGTTTCAGGAATCTCATCGCTTTTCAAAATATCAGTGCACATATCTGGCTGAGTCTGCCTGACAAAGAGGGAAACGGTGCTCGTATGCATCTGATCTAGAG
>CAYUEX010000087.1:0-8741 GCA_964443855.1 uncultured Halobacteria archaeon
ACTCTATAAATCCATCGGCAACTCTCCCGCCTGCTTGTCCATAGCCTATCACGAAAACTCTCATTTTTCATTCCTCCTCCAGAGGTATTATCACTTAAAGCAGCCTTATATAGTGAATGGATTGAAATAAAGCCTAATTTAAGCAATGTTGTTAACCCCTGAGTGAGTTACAGAACGGACTTAAATCACCGTTATGCGCTGATTAATTCGTATCCGCTTTGGGTTTCAACTTGTCGGCTATCTATCCTCTTTTATACAATCCGATCAATTCAGCGTTGTCCACTATGTGGCCTTGCATGGCTTTTTCTAAGGCTTCCTTGTCAACTCCTTCCCCGAGAGTAAGTTCTGTATCTAAGGCGTAGATTTTAAAGAAGTAGCGGTGCGTCGTACCCGATGGCGGACAAGGACCTCCGTAATCACCACGACCGAAATTATTAATTAATCCCTTGTGTACCCAGAACGCTGTCCTCGTCTATACGAGAAACAGCGGGAATGTCATAACAACCCAGTGAACTCAGGTTCCTATAGCTGCATCTGGATCATCGATTATTAATTAAAGCCAGACTTTTAGTCTCCGCAGGAATGTTCTCAATAAAGAGGGTGGGGTTGATATCATCCCCATCACACGTAAATTTCTTTGGAATCAACGTACCATTTTCAAAATCAGGACTCGTTAATTTCAGGTTCAGCTTTTTTAGGTAACGGATCGGTGATAGAAGAAGTTCGACGATTGGTGGAGTTTGAGCAGCGTTCCAAAACACGAAGGCATAACCGCCCTGTTATATAACTTGGTCTATAGCTAATCGATTATTAGTTCATCTAACGGTCGCTTGGGCACGTGGTGTACACCGTCACGGTCACGCCAATACTCAATGTTTCCAGAAGGCTCCACGGTCTCGATTACGACGGTTTCTTTGGGCTTGCCAAGAGCTAGGACAAGAAGTATCTCATAGTGGCGCGGGATCTTGAGATCTTTTCCGAGGCCATAACGGTCTATTGAACCGATCATACAGCCCCCTAAACCCTTCTCCGTTGCACCGAGGAGAATACTTTGCGCTGCTATTCCATGGTCACAGCCGATGGCTTGTCGCGCTATCTCTTTGTCCCACAGAATAATGACATACGCCGATGGCCGCTCCCCTTCAGAGGGACCAGGCCAGTCTTTGAGATACCCGGCCCACACGAGGTGTGGAAAAATCAGCGCATTCTTTTGCGAGTCACACGAAAGGATATATTTGAGCGGTTGTAAATTGCCTCCCGATGCAGAGAGTCGTGCGAGGTCAACGAGCTCTCTCAATGTCTGAACGTCTATGGCAGCTTCCTGATAAAATCGTCGATAGCTCCTATTCTTTTGTATCAAATCGCTTATCATACCAATCGCCTCAATAAGATAAGGCTGATCATAGGTTAAGTTTCTTTCGCATTTGCGTCGGTATTTCAAGCCCATGAGGTTTTCAGGCGTTCAATAAAGGGGCTTACTCATAGCAAGCCATTTCGAGATATACCGTCATTATTTTCTCTGCGGCCTCTTTTGAAATTCTCTCGGCAACGAGCGAAATGAACACCTCCGCATGTTCAGGAGGCACGCATGACAGGCTTTCCAACCCTTCTAGTATCATATCCACAAGGTACGCGAGCTCTTCGTCCGTCAAAGTACACAAACGTCGCTTGAAGTCGTTCACGTCCGGTGCGATATGATTAGAGAGCGGCGGTAGTATTGATTTGAACGGCACCTGTGCTTGCTCACACAGTATATCCTTTAACTCCGGCGCGAGCTTCGTTAAGAGTGCGACGTCCTTTTCATCGAGCGTTCGTGCCATTTTAGCTACCTGTTCCCTCCGCTATTCCCTGCGGCATGACTGAAAATTCCACCTGCTTCTCTCTATACATTTCACTCTCTCTAAATAGTTTGAAACAAATACTTATTCACTTTTTTCAGGATAGAAACTAGTTCTTAGGCGTTTCTTTAATATTCACTTCAATTTTCAGGTTCAGCAGTTTTTTCGGATAACGGTTGATGGATAAAAAAGTTCTGTGACAATAAACGGTAAAAATTCGAGAAATCGAACACAACCAGTATTACTGAACCCAATCAAAACGTAATCTTTACTTCTGCTTTCCACGAAGGAACGCTTTATGTATGTTACGAGACACTGTCTATGGTTTCCTTTAAGGGAACCGTTCAGTTAACAGTGAGATTCCCGAAATGAATGGCTGCTTCACGTTCTGCGGCTGCTTTTGAATCTGACGCGTGAATAGCGTTTCGCATTACGCCTAAGCCATAATCGCCTCGTATGGTTCCGAGTTTCGCTTTTTTCGGATCCGTTTCGCCGACCAGACGCCTCACCGCTGCGATTGCATTATCGCCTTCGATCACCATGGCTACCGTCGGTGCTGAGGACATATAGGCGATCAACTCATCGAAAAAGGCCTTTTCACGATGCTCCGTATACTGTTTCTTCGCCAGCTCTTTGCTAAGCTGTGCAAGCTTTAGCGCAACCACTCTGAGCCCGTGCTTCTCGAATCGCTCGATTATATCCCCAACATGACCATGCTCTACGCCTTCTGGCTTAACGATCAAGAACGTTCTTTCTTGTGTCATTGCTTGTGTCGAGTAAACTTTTGCACTTTTTCTTTATAAATAGTGTACGTATTACACCGCTGCTCACTGTAGGCAATTAAGTCACTCTATACTCGTAATGGTAACACCGTAGATGGGGTTTACTTCATGAGATTTTTAGGATGCACCATAGTTGATTCACCTGTCCGCTCTTAGCAGGTTCTGAGCAGTGACATAACCCCGCCCGCGGTTATCTGCGTTAACGGAACCATAGAATCCCGTATTTTTATTTGGACTTCTTTTCTTCACGCGCATAGGTCACTCATCCGGTAAATCACATGAGGAGATAAAAGTATTCCTCGTATTCAGCTCTTTACCGTTTTCTACGTGTAGTCACGGGAGTGGAGCTTGAATTTATGGGTAGAAACTATGAGAATCTTGCTTCTCACCGCTTCTTTCTTGGCTGCGTAGTGCATAAGTAAGATGAAAAATCCAAAAACAATTCAAAAGGCGGTTACTCTACAAAAACGGAAGTACGGAGTTCATTCATTTTTTTACCGTCTTTTTATTGGTGTGTTGAGTAAGATAGAATTGAAAAGAGGTTTGGCTTCTTTCACACTCGCTTCTTTTTCACCCTCTTCTCGTTTCGACTAATTTACGGAAATAAGCTTTTGCTCCAGACCAATATTCTTCACCATAAAGCTGGCATGTCTCAAAAAGATAATCAAACCAGGCTTCTACGTATTTCACGGCTTCGTAATCGCTCAAAATTTCATGCAATAGGGGCTCATACGTCTCTTGCAAACCATGTTCCCTATCATATTTGAATGTAACCATTTCTGATAATATCGCGCCAACTATTCGTTTATTCTGATTACGTGATAGCTTCCTTGGCAAATCCTTTAAACCGGCATTTAGCTTATTTTCGACCTCGAATCGACGTTTCGAGGTTAATAAACCTATTGATCCCCCAACCCACCAATCAGGAGGATTATCGATCAACCCATTAATAATAAGTTTCGCTTCTTTTGAAAGCCGTTCAAATCGTAGTAATAGTCCCGGAAGCGCCATGTACTGAGTACGGCCCGGGAAGGATAAAAGATCTATGAGTGCACTATCTGAAAGATCTTTGAAATCGTATTTGTTAGCTCCTATATAGCTATCTACCGCTTTTGCAACTTCTGGTAATGATGTTGTGGCAATAAATGCTTCTTTCTGTTCTTGAGAGAGCTTTTCATAATTTTCTAATATCTTTGGTATTAGAGGTTCAGTCAAACTTGGCATCGTTATAAGCATTTTTAGTAAGTCCGGCGGTATCTGCATCCAATAATCAATAACAATTGGCTTTAATTTTGGAATGAAGCTTTCACCTGGTTCAAAAGTTATCTCAAACTTCTTCTGAAGATGTTTCAAAAATTCAATCGGAGGGGTTTTTTCAGCTATATGGGTGAGCTCTTCATAGTGCTTTAAGACTAAAGATATAGCAATCTCCTGAATAGCAGAATCCTCCGAATCCAAAAGGTCACTAATTGGGATAACCTCTTTCTGTTCAGGAGATAACTGGTCCCAAAATGATAAGACAATATTAAATATAACTTTTAAAAGAAGACTAGCTTCTGTTTTGAACAGTATTTGAAGCTCCGCAGGGGGAATTTTTAAAAAGCGATCAATAGATCTACTTACAATTCCGCTGCGATCTGCAGTTATAATTTTGCTGTAAGCGAGATCGTAGACTACCCTTCTATACGAATATTGTTCTTTGATTGATAAACCTAGCGTAGTAACTAGATCAAGGTCACGATTTAAAGGAGATTCTTCTGGAGCGGAGATAATATCATTTGCAATCTTCCATATCTGCAAAGTCTCACATTGTTTTACTGGTTCTGGTAATATGTCTAAATGCTTAAAGATGATTTGTTCACTCTTTAGTCGAACTTCTGGCTCCGAGTCGAAGAGCAAAGGAGGAACTGCAATCAATACATCAAGCGGTAATTGATCAAAACAGTTTTCAACCAACGTTAAGAATTTATACCCATGTTCTTCATCTGCTGATTCAATCACGGAACAAGCGCAGTGCGAAAATTGAGGGAGATTTACGAAATGTTCAAGGCGGTCTACCATATGCTCAAGTGCTATCAGTTGCTCATTCACATCGTCACTTTCCGCAGAAAGCAGTAGCAATTGATCTAAATCCCTATTTATCGTACCATACCTCTCAATCATACGAAGCTGAACCAAGTCAACCTGATTTTCAAAATCCTTGAGAATTTCGCCCATATTCTCCTTTAGTAGCTCCCACCACTTATGCAGGGAAAGCTTGCGTTGAATAGCATACCAAAAAGCTTCATGATATGACGGATGTACAAAGTCTAAGTTGATTGAATTGGTTTCCTCATCCCGGCTTTCTAGAAGAATCATATCAAATTTATCTTTCGAACGCGAAAGCGGATTTGTATGAATCCCAGCGATGTACTTCTTTTTGAATATATGCCAGGGTCTCCATATAAGCACTTTCAAAGTCCGTCTTTGAAGCCGGAGTATCAGGAAAGAGTATGCCCGTTGTTGAGCAGATCTCAAGCCAAATAAGGAAGAGTTGTTCATGGTCAGGTAATGATGCCATCCATTCGCCTAATGCTTTAATCATCTCTTTGGATTTTTCAACGTGACGCAGTACCTCTTCCAAAGAAGTGAGTCTTTCTGAGGTTCTCACGAAGAACTCAATGTTATGAGGAGCAGGAAGGAGATCTGGCAATTGTTCGTCAAGTGCTTCGACTATTTTCTCATCAGTTGTCCATAACGGATTATAAAAACGGGTATATCGACGCAGGATATCAAGGAGAATATCGCGACGGTACGAGGTATGCACTCTGATATCTTTCTCTAGTTCTTCAACCTTTGTGCGATCATGTATCTCTCCCATTGATTCCCTAAAAATGTTTAATCGTGTGGTCACAATGAGCCTCAGCTGTTCATATTGGCGTGCCAAATCCAAGAATGTGTCTAGCCCTTTGGCAAACATGTCGGTTCGACGTTCCATTGTTTCGCCAAAGGGATCGTCAAAATGGATAATACGAGGCAACCCCTTTTCGCTCGTGAATAGATCGAGCAAGAGTTTTTTCATATCACTATCGTGCTGATGTAACAGACTTACAAGTCGATCGTGTCGTATGTGCAATACCTCATAACCGTTTTGATAATACTCCCAAAGAAGATAAAATGCCGTATAGGTCTTGCCAAGGTGCGGCTCACCAATAATGAATACGACATGCTCTTTCTCCAATTTTGAACAGATATCGTCGTATTGTATAGGTTTCACGTACAACGTTGGTAAACTCCTAAAACGACTTCGAGGGACTTCCAACTCGCGATCATAACCGATATTTCGCAGAAAATTTTCAATTGATGTGACAGAAGCTTCCCCACTCGTTTCCTCAGATTCCACCTTTACGTAGGACCATAATTTCTGGAAGAAGTTATCGAACTTACCGTCATCACCTTTGATCTTATCTCCTAATTTGCGCACCTTCAAGATGATATCTATTCGACTTTCGGGTTCAGGAATAGTTGGATTAACGAAATGGATCTCCTTGCCTTCTTCATCAAAAAGCACATCAATGTCTCTATCTTGCATACTATGCCCTACAACAATAAGACTCTGGTTAATGATTTGGGACAGAAGCGGTTTAATGGTCGTTTCAAACTCGTACACCTCTTCGGGAGTAAAGGCATAGCTACCCGGGGATTCTAATGTGCCATGTAACTTAACCAACTTAAAAGGTGGACGCGAAGATTCAAGTTGTTCACGCACTTCTTCAGGTCTGTCCTTGCCGTTCACAATCACAACGAAATCATCGGGAGCTTCCCATCCTGTATTTCTGAGAGCTTTCTCTAAAAGGTTATCAAGGTTTGTAGAAAGAACCATCTTGAAATACCCATTTTTGATGAGATAGGCTAAATCATCATATTCGTCCGAGGGAGACTTGCCCTCCCATAAATGCTGCCTTAGTATTGCGTATTGAGAATCACCATCTAATCTGCCCCAGATCTCAAAGAACCGATCACGCTTTTTTAGCCCGATTTTCTCCTTTTTAAGTTCTCCATATTCCGCCTCGACCGAAGTAGCCGATTCAATTTCCCTCTCCCACACCTCAAATTGTGTTGTATCTCGGGATTGTAAAACCTCGTCTACAATTTGCATCATACTCGAACATCCCGAACTAATGGACGCTCCTGCTCCAAGAAGTAAGATATAAGGGGATACGTCTCCCCGTTTTCGTGAAACCATATTTTCAGCCAAGGCTTTTATTAAATCTGACATATGCCGGTTTTATCCTCCCAGTACATGCTTTACGTAGGATAAACGTGAATTTATAACTTACGCTTTATCGCACTCAAACTCCTAAGGCAGGCCAATAAAACCGAAAATAAGCATTTTTAATCTCTTATCTAATCATCCCAAAAACCTTCTTTGCCTCTTAATTTTGGCTACGCTCGCAGAGTGAACGGTAGAACTCAAGCTTCAAACCTTTTAGGAAGAGATTTAATCCAAACAAACCTTTAGAAAAGGTGTGTGCCAAAAATTAGTCGTGAGGGTTGATAAAGGTAGTTTGCCCCCTAATTTTTGGGTCAGAGGGTTGGTTACGGGGGCTGGCTCATTACTCCCAGAACCTTTTTGTTCGTGCGTATTTCCGTTCTTCTTCAAGGATTGACCGGTAGAACTCGTGCTCCTCTTCGCTTTCGGTTGCCTGTAACGAAGGATTAAACCGTCGCATTATCCTTGAGGCGGTCTCAGGCCCGACGCCGCGTGCTGCAAGCGCAATAACCGCACGCACGCTATGTGACAATACCAAATTCGCGTTCCGGTACACACGCTTCACGCGCTCTTTCTCTGTAGCTTTTTCGCCGTTTGTCTGATGAGCACGGGCGGATTGTTTCACCAGCGTGATCTCATCTTTTTCCCACGGCTTCAACGCAGCGATCAACCGCGAATTACAGACCGGACAGATGAGTGATTCCGAACCGAGTTCAATAACGGTCCGCACGTGTCTGCGAGACTCCCAGCGCTTACAATGCACGCAGAACAAAATCACACGGTCGTTCATTATCCTGTTTCTGAGCGCTTCGATGATCAAGCTCTCGTCACGTTCCGTTGCTAAGAGATCTCGCCAGCCTAAATACCCTGAAGCGCCAATCGGGCTCAAACCCCGTGAAGAGAACTGAACTTTCAAATCGCCAGATTTTATCCGTTGTACCACCTCTATCGTTCGCTGAACATCCAGCTTATCGGTAAAAATGTCATGTACTGTCTCGTTGTAGATCGGTGTCTCCGAGAACAGTTTTATGAGCTTGTCCGCCGAAATCAGTTTTCGGTCAAAGTTTTTACGCAGCGCACCGAATCGTTTCGCCACGTTTAACAGCTCCCACTTGAACAGAAACGAGTTCTTCAAGGTCTTCTCCAAGAGCACCTGCACGTATTTAGGCTCGATCGAATCTAACGTCTGCTGCACTGCTTCGCGTTTCATCCTCCTACCGGATTTTAGTTTTATCCGATACGGATCGATCTCCATAGAAATATCAATACCAAGACGAGCGCCGAGCAAGGTTATCAGTAGCCGTCCAAACGTCTCGTTCACCAGATGGCCAAAGCAGGTATTGAAAACCACTTCACGGCCGTCATCCGCGATCTCAACAAAGATGTCTTGAGCCGTTGGCACGGGATAGTTCTTTTTTATTTGCTTGGTTATCAAATCGATGAGCGTTTCAAAGCACTCGGGCTTTACGTCGTATTCCTGTTCCAACTCCCTTTTCAAAGCCTCAATGTTACCATCGTTAGCCGAAACAAAAGAAGCGACCTTAGCCCGTAAATCGCCCACGTCCTGCGTGATTGCAAACGGCACGGGTATTTCCTCGCCTTCCCACTTAGGGATTTCACCTTCGCGTTTCACGCCCGGCTCTACCCGGAGCTTTGCGCCGCCGCCTTCTTCGTCCAGTTCCGTATCAACAATCCGCCAGGTATCGCCCTTCGCCACGAATAACGCGCCGGGATCCGCGAAATTTAGGACAAAGCGCTCGTCCAGCATGCAGATCAGCTTTCCGGTCACGATATCGTACACCTCGACCTTTCGTTCGTCCAGAATCATCGAGAGATTCTCATAGTAATAGTTCCGGGTGCTTTTACTGC
>CAYUEX010000088.1:0-3352 GCA_964443855.1 uncultured Halobacteria archaeon
GAACAATATCGCTTTGAATAATGGGATGATGGACATTCTCCCTCCCCCTGAGCCCACTCCACGTTCGGAGAACACTATCCTCACCGACACTATCGTCGGACAAGGTTCTGAGATGGGCGTTGGCATTTACCTATTCGCGTCGAACAACAACACCCTCACCGGCAACACTGCTTCTGACAACTACTTGTGCGGTATCCGCCTCGAGGGATCGAACAACAACACCCTCACCGGCAACACTGCTTCTGACAACTATCTGTACGGTATCCGCCTCGAGGGATCGAACAACAACATCATCTACAACAATCACTTTAACAACACGAACAACGCTTATGACGGTGGAACGAACATTTGGAACGTTTCAAAGATAGCGGGAATGAACATACTTGGCGGTTCTTGGTTAGGTGGCAACTATTGGTCAGATTATGCGGGCACGGATACAGATGGAGACGGCTTAGGGGATACATTGATACCCTATAATTCTTCAGGTAATATACTAAACGGCGGCGATTATCATCCCTTGGTTAAACCCGACATCCGTCAACCAATTAATCCTATCAGTTTCGGCGATTGTGACGGTGGATAGTAGCTCGGACAAGACAACCACCATCTATAACGATGGCTCTGCCACCCTGACCATAAACAGCATCACGAGAAGTTCAGGGAGTTCTGATTTCACCTATATCGGGCCTTCAACTCCCTTTACTATCGGTGCCGGTGGCTCTAGGACGATCACCGTCCGGTTTGCACCAACCTCTACAGGTTCAAAGACCGCTACCTTCAACGTCAACAGTGACGATCTGGATGAAGCCACTGCTACATTTAGCGTTTCTGGAAATGGGATCAGCGGACGTACAGGTGGCGGAGGCGGTGGTGCTGGAACATGGTGGGACTCCGATGGCGACGGATGGTATAACACGGATGAAATTTATTACGGAACCGACCCCTTTGACCCGAATTCCTACCCCGGTATGCCAACACCAACACCACCAGCAACACCAACAGCAACCCCGACTACACCACCAAAACAGGCATCAGTACCACCACCTGTAGCAACGCCAACACCACCAACGCCAGAAGCGCCAGGCTTCAATGTGCTATACGCCATTCTAGCCTTTTTAGGCATTGCAGGCTTGCTAGGTGGAGCTTACTACATATTCGTACTGAAGCCATAGCCGTAACGAACCAAAACAAACCAAAACAAACCAAACCAAAACAAACTGCAAATGTGAGAGGGAGGCTTTTTTATCCCTCTATTCTTATTTTTTACACACTTTTTCTTTTTAGAAAAAAAGAAAACCGGTGCTCAAAGAAAATAAATTGTCGACGTGCAAGAAACCGGCTTTCAACGGTTAATCGTTGTTTTTTTTCTTTACGTCCTTTCCAGACTATTGGATGAAGTTAATAGCGAAGAAGACAATAGAAATCAGTATAAGGAAGATGAGACATACAAGCCGATTCCAATTCTTTACATCGTAACCATCCAGCCCCGCAACGGGGAAGATCTCCGCCATAGCCCAGATACTCGCGGTCGTGTAAACCATCTGGAAAATAACTGCTGGGTTTTTGAGGTATAAGACGGCGAAGGCCATGGCAATGAACATGGAAACAACGGGGGCGGCCAGCTTAGTGACACCATACTTCCATGTACTTATATTGTCATCTCCTTGCTCCAGCAAGAAACCCTGTATCCCAAAAGAGTTGCCAAGGAACGCGGTCAGGATAGTGATGAGGGAGCCCCCGTACCAGAACCGGTACTCCATCTTTATGCCGAAGAATCGGCCAATTATCCGGTGCGTTAACTCGTGAGATAAGGCAGCGAACAGGCAGATACCTGCATTAAGGAAGATTAGATCGAAGAATTTCATGCTGGGTCCCGTGAATGTCCACGTAACCGCGAATCCAAGTACGAACGAGGCTCCAAGTATCGCACCAATCTCTTTTAGATGAATTCCCTTAATCTGCGGTCCCGTGTACCCGAACGTCTTCTTCTTTCGACCAAGTTTTAGTGTAAGGAACTCTGCAATAGTTTTGAAGATGTTAACGAAATGAATAAGTAACACCCCTATTCCCGTGGCGACAACCGGAACATACGCTTCGGGCACGAAATCGCTTAGAGGCGAATACTTGACTGCCTCTCTTTCAAGCCGCTCTCCTTCTCCAACAACCTTGTGGTATATTACCATTACATTTGAGTCGGTGTCAACGTTACCTTTTCCAATGATTAATTGATCCCGGTACTTGGAGGATTCATTGGTTACGTACCCGGCATCGTAGACTTCAGCGGTAATGCTGTTACGGGTTCGGCTTCCAACGAGAATGATCATTGTCGTACCGGCGCTTAACCGATCGAGATCGGTTTCGTTGTCCAGGATCAGGTGCTTATTGATTTTAAGTTCTTTTGTGATGTTTTTTCCACCAAAACTCACTTCTGCATGGGATTGAAAGAGCGCATCAGAGGTCAATGAGTCGAGAATCAGTCTTTCAAAGGTGTCAAGCTTGCTGCCATAAACGATGTAGGCGTCCAATTCTAAGTTTGCTGGAAGATGCTCTACAGGGAGCTCAAACTCAAAGCGGAGATCTTCCATTATCTCGTTCGCATCAGACAGATCCTTCTGTAAAGCCACCCGTGGCAGGGAGCCCATCGGTGTTGCCAATAGCCCATAAAACGTTCCATCCGTTCCATAACCCCTGTCAACAGGGCGTAAACGCACGGCGGCATCTGAGGATGTTGTTTGTGCTAGTGCAGGACTCATTAAGCTCACGAACATGAATACTGCTACCAGAACGCTTACCACAAACCATCTATCTATTTTTAGCACCTTAGCAAATTTTACCTACTATATTTTAAAGCATTCCGAAAGCTTCCCCGCATGCCCTATAGCCAATAAAAATACCATAAAAACTACCTACTAGAGTACGAGGTAAAAGTAGCAGGATGTTCGAACTGTATTACTGTTTTTTCTACCTTATTTAAATGTAGAAAGACATTAAACGGAGAAATCCGCGAGGATTCAGAGATCAATTCTTACTAAAAGTATTCTCAAACTTAGAGGAAGCCCCCTCGGGCACAAAACAATCTATAAACTAAAAGTAGAAAGTTTTAAATTGATTGTAGTCAAGAACCAAACTTTTAGGACAAACCTCTCTATGATTTACCGAAGATTCGCTATCTGAGGAATAATCTGATCAAGAGAGGGCAGAGATTAGTATTAAAACTTAGGTGCTAGACTATAATCATCAAATTGTGAACAGGCACGCGGGATACTAAGCACCGAAAACAAATATGGTTTGAGGTAAAAGGAAAATGTAAGCTGTGTTGACTTTCGTACATTTCTTTTTAGATCTCCTTCGT
>CAYUEX010000088.1:3362-8543 GCA_964443855.1 uncultured Halobacteria archaeon
TCACTCCCAAGGGTATTCAAACAGATATAAGGAAAAGAGTACCTTCAAACTTCCATGGCGTTGATGTTCGGGATGATCACTGATGAGCATTAGATCTCGTAGTTTACGCAGATCGGCGCAAAATTATAAAGGTAGCGGTCATCTACGTAACTATGTGAAGTGGCTAGATAGAATTCGTGGCAAGGAAGAAATACCAACCAGCGTTGCCTTCGATGAACTCGATACGTGGTTGGAGCTGGTATCGGCAACGCTCTTTCGTGGTCTGAGCGCCAATGCCGATCGTTTCTATCAGGAGATACGAGAGCTATCTGAGTACCTTAAACAGGACATTGCTCAGCTTCAGAACGCGGAATCGACCGAAGAAGTGCCCGATCGTATCGCAAAAATAGGAGTGCTCAACCGCGAAAAGATGGTGAAACATCTCTATGCGATGACTGAAAAGATTGCGGTTCCAACGCGAACCGATTATAAAACCATTTTATCATTTTATCGGGAGACGACAGCAAATTTAGAATTTCCGTTCGGCAAATCACAGACGAACATCTACTGTGTGCGATCGCTCTTCCCTACTGAGATTAAGGAACTTATCTCTGACCTCAATCAGTTGAGAACGCCTCTTAACCAACTTATAGCAGCTACGAAAGGAAAAGAAAGCCAGATTCAGCAGTTAGAGCGCGTGCCTGAGTTAGTACGGGCTATAAAGGATCTCAAACGGGGGATAGAGAAGGAACAGGAGGACATCAGCAATCAGGAGGACGCGTGCGCTGCACTTGAAAAGGCAATCGGAACGGAAGAGCAACGATTGGGAATGATTGAAATGGGGGACGCATGGAAGCAGTTCAAGGAACTCGAAACCGAATTGTCCTCTTTAGAAGCAGATTTAAACGCGCTCGAATCGAATGTTCGCAAACTGTTTTCGCCACTAAGCAAGCCACTCGCACTCCTGAGAAAGCAGGACGAAACCGGACGGCACACCCTAACGCCTGAAGAGCGAAGCGCGATCTCGTCAATCTTATCATCGCCAATTAGCGCACTCGATGAAGATATCCAAGGATCTCTACGTGCGATAAAGGCAATTGTAGAAGGCGACCCATCAGTCCTCAAGGATCGAAAACGAGAGTCCGCACTGAACTGGATAGACCAGCTGTTAAACTCTAATCTTACGTCGATAAAGGAAAAGCGTGCGGTACTCCAAGCACACATGGCGCGGGTCAACGGTAAGCTTTCGGATCTGACGATACCCAAAGAGAAAGAGGATATTGAACGGTTGCGTGATTCAGCTCAGGGACAACTCACACAATTACAAGACGGAATAGCCCGATCGAAAAAGCACATTGTTTCGTTGGAAGAGGAAGTGAAAGAGACCAAACGACGCTTGTTAGAGGCGTTGGAAGGGGTTAACGGCAAGAGCATTGAGCTCACCTTTAATTTTTAATACGGTCTTTGAACTAACTAACTACTTTGCAGCGGTGCTCTTTAGCGTGTTCTCTCTCACTTATCTTTCCAGTTCCACCATTTCAGCAGCTCAGGGTCATGACTCTTGTTGGAGGCATAGTAGACCGCACAGCGAAGTACATACAGCATACAGCGATCCACCTGCGTACCTTTGTGATGGGACAGCTTCTGATACAACGCTTCAGGATCGGTATCTTTCAGATCGTGGACTGAACGAATACCCAGGTTCCACATGTCCTCAGCGATCTTTTCACCGACTCCCGGTATCTGCTGTAACTCGCGTAGCACGGATTGTTTTAACGATTCTGCCATAGTAGTTCTCTCGCAGCCGCTCAAATAAAACTAACTAATCGTGCCGCTGGACTTTCGACGGCTGATTCACGAGATAGATCCCTACGCCGACGAGTCCGAGCCAGAGCAATAGTGGTATGGGTTCCCGTAACACCAAGCCACTGAGAATCACGCCGAACAGCGGTGTCATAAAGGTAAATGCGGTAAGACGGCTCACCGGGAAGCGGTGAATCATCCAGAACCAGAGCAGGTAACTGAAGAACGCAACCACGACGCATTGGTAGCCAATGGCTCCGACAACCAGACCGTTTAGAGAAAGGGGGACGTCCCGCTCGAAGATCAACCATGCTATGGCGAGCAACGGGAGAGAGAAGAAGAGCTGTGCGAAGAGGGTTTGGTAATGCGTGAAATCTCTCGTTCTAATGATCTTTTTTATATACAGCGTCGTAGCAGCCCAGAAAAAAGCTGCGGCCAACGCCATCGCATCGCCAATCCAAAATCCCGGAGCCAGCGTTGCGGATCGTGATCCGAACACCGAAAGGAGCCCGGCAAAGGCTAAGAGCAACCCACCACCTTTAATGACGGTCAGACGATCGTCCGGGAGCAGGAAATGAGCGCCGAGCGCAACCCAGAAGGGATGCACGTACAGAAAGATGTTACCACGTGAGGCCTGCGTGAAGTCCAACCCCCAGTAAAGAAAGAGGAATTCAAGCCCGAAGAAGATGCCGATGACTGCACCGTGCTTGAGGTCTGGGCCTTGTAAGAACACGTCCTTTTTCCTCCAGCGTGCATAGGCCCAAAGTAGTCCCGCAGCTACTCCCGATCGGATCGTCGCGGCCAATAGCGGCGGAATGCCCTGGTTACTGATCTTGATACTGACCACGTTACCGCCCCAGAGAAAACAGAGCAGCACCAGCGTGAGGCTCGCAGTCAGCGGTATGGTTTCAAAGGTCTTCCCAGTGTGGTGCTTTTCTTCCATTCCCCGTTTTTTCTACTTGTTTTTGAATCTTTGTAAACGTGTTGGAGAAACGCTGATCAGAAAAATACAAGAGCCAGCGCAGGGTGGTCGTTGTACCGTCCTGCGCGTGGCAATGCCTGTATGTCAGATCCGAGTAAACCAGAAGCTAACCCCCCTGCCCTACTCGGCATGCAAAGGGTTGCATTTCGATACACAAAAAGGTTTCGGTCTGAGCTGAACAGTTTCGTTACCGGAAATCGATAGGTTTAAGGAGTACCATGGTGTTTATAAATGTACATAGAAAAGTACGTACTTAGAACGCAAAAAGGAGGTTTATGTCATGACAGAAACGTTTGGAAGAATAATTGTGCCCGTAGATGGTTCTGAAATAGCGAACAAAGCCGCAAGAAAAGCGCTTGCGCTTGCACAATCGGCCGATATACCTGTTGTAGCACTGCATGTCATCAGTTTTGATCTTTCGATCTACGATTACCCCGTAGAACTACAACTGATCGATCTGCTGCAAAAAGAAGGGCATTCCATTCTCGATGAAATCGTAACGTTGGGGGAAGAGATGGGTATTACCGTTTCAAAAAAGCTCGTCGAGGGTCACCCTGCTGAGGAGATCATCAAGGAAGCCAAGGAGGATGACTTGATTGTCATGGGAAGTAAAGGACGGACCGGGCTTGATCGATTACTGCTGGGCAGTGTTGCTGAAAACGTTACACGGCATGCTTCGTGTCCGGTGATGATTGTGAAATAGCTCCTCAGCTTGCGTCGTTAGTTACTGCCGGTCTCCAATGAGCGTACCGCCAACACCGACGTTCTCAGGCGGATTTTCTTTTATTACTACGACGTACGCTCCTCGCGGTATCTTGTACGCTTTTTCAAGCGCGTCCGTAATCTCCTTGACGAGCACTCTCTTTATTCCCACATCGTCTATTTTAGGGCCTTCTATCGTTACCGTTGGCATATAAGCACCTCTCCTCTGGTAAATAAAATTGCTCGTAGTATATTAATGAGTAGGGTGATGAGCGTAGCTCGTTAGCTTCGTCCTTAAAGGGAAAATTAGCAACGAGGGTTTTTGAAAAGGTGTGTGAGTATTTTGACTACATTATTTCTTGTGAATTAAGAAGCGGAGAAAGATGGCGGGTAATCTTCTGGATAAATCATAGTACAGCACTGTCGTAACTTATGTATTTCTTGGAAGTGCCTTTTATTCGTCGTAATTATTTTCACGTCACTTTTCCTTTCCTTTCTTTCCTTGCACAATTTAACGAGATCCCGATCACAAGCATCAGCACCATTTTGTTTAAGCACCTTTTCTAAATCTTGATTAATATTTACCTTTGGATTTACTTCGTGAAAACGCTTAGGTCTAGCAGTCCTAAGTCTCTGAATTCCTCTTTCGATATTCTGTTGGAAGCCTATAAGATGACGAAAAACGCGGGGGAACTCATCGCGTATTACACATCTAGGCACGTAAACAACATCGTTATTCTGGATTATAAATTCTAACGTGTCTTCATTATCGAGTATTACTAAGGAGTTTGTATCGATGACAAGATCTGTCATGGAAATATTCTCCGAAAAAGCTCTTTTTCAACTTCTACAAATGAGGGAATGCCTCTTTTCAAGAATCCGTCCTCTTCAAACTCTAATAATTCCGCTTTCACTCCTTGTTCATCCCTTGTCATCTGATAAAGAGCTATATCTTCGGGATTCAGTTTTATCTCCCTCTTTTCAGGGACGCCATATTTCTCAGGTGTTAATGTCTCACCGTGCATCGCTTGTCCGAGGGCGAGGGCTAAATAAGAGCTTTGTGTTGTGACAACCAATTGTTGCCCCTTGTTCACTGCATGAGCTAAAAGAAAAGGAAGTTGTATTTGGTACTGAGGGTGCATGCTTATTTCAGGTTCTTCTATAAGCGTCAAAGTTTCTGACTCATTCGTAACAAGCTGGACTATAACAGGCAATATTTGCTTTGAACCATAACCCAAATGCGGGAATTTTAGTGGGGAAGCGCCAGTGATGGGATCAATATAAGAGGAACTAAGTATATCTCCCTTTCTAATCCACCCCGTCCATATCTTTTGTATCCCAAAAAGAGCTGCGAAAAAGTCAAGGTCTGATATTCTTGTAAAATCTCTACTACCAAAAATTTTCGAAATTATTTCGATGGTGTGCTCTCCATTAAATCCTACATCCTCAGCACCAATCGCCTTATATTCCCATTGAAAATCTCCTCGATATGACGAAATGGAGAATATTTTTCTATTGTGGATAATATCCCCTATTTTTAGTTTCAAGATACCTGAGAGCTGATCAAGCCTAAGATCATCCCAGTCGCTACTATATACAATTTTCCCTGGTAGAAAGCTAAATAGCGTGTCTTCAAAACCTAATCTTAATTGAGGGGATTTATATTCCATAGAAAAATCACCAAGTGAGAATCTATGGTTAAGATAATGGACTCC
>CAYUEX010000089.1:0-8501 GCA_964443855.1 uncultured Halobacteria archaeon
GGGATATACAAACTGCTCTATTATAATAAAAACCCTTTTATCTTAGTATACGTTATTCGAGTAGTGAAGCTGAGCGTGTGGGTAAAAGGAAAAAGGGAATATGATTGTGAAAGAGATACTTAATGAAAGCGTCTTAACGCTTGCTGAAGCTAAAGAAGTATTAACACCTCGGAAGGCACGTGGTGAAGGAACGAAAAAGAAAGAAGGCGAGGAAGAGGTGGAGATGCGCTATGAGCGGAGGAAAGCCACTGAACATACTTCCAAGTTTGCTAAACAGGGGGCGAAAGAGTCACGGGCGCTGATAGTCGAGCTTCTTGGCTTGGCAAAGATGAAAGAGTCGATAGCAGTGCGGATTGCTGATTTAATGCCGAAGAGCCCGGACGAGGTGCGGGCTATTTATGCGAAGGAACGATTTACGCTTACTGAGACGGACCTCGAAAAAATACTCGATTGTGTTGCGAAGTTTGAATGATTGACGTGGGATGCGTGGTTGAGCCTTTTTGGAGGGTTAGAAGTAATGAGAGGGAATGCGTACGAAAAAAAGGGCAGTATAGAGAAGGGAAGGGGGGCTGGCCGGCAAAAAAGGCGAGAGATTTATGCTCGCGTCCTCGATTTTTTACCGTACGGGCATCCTAACGATTCGCGACCGGTCTATCAGAAGAAACCACTTATTCAGGCTCTTGGCGAAGATCAGTTCGTCCTGATAGAACTCTCACCAAAGAAAGACAAAATCACCGAGCTTTACGAACGCGTGTATATAGGCGAAGGTGAACGGGAAGTAATCGATCACGTAATCAAGCGATTGCGGTACGAGGAATTAACGCCGACTGCGAGGGTGGAGCTACCGTATGTGTTGGAAATAATCGTAAAAGAGAACGAAGAACGGTTCATAAAAGCATTTAGCAATGCAAAGCCGATCACTACGCGATTACACACCCTTGATCTATTCCCGGGGATAGGGAAGAAATTAATGTGGGCGATCATAGAAGAGCAGAAGAAAGGGGCGTTTGCCACCTTCGAAGACCTTACTAAACGAGTTAAAGGGCTTCATCATCCTGAGAAGATAATTGCAAAACGAATAGAAGAGGAAATAATAGACGAGACCATCAAATACAGACTTTTTACGCCGTAAACGAAACCCTTCTATCGCAAAGAAAGGTCTTCGAAAGAAACAAGCGGGACTACGGAGTTGCGACGATAGATAAAATCCTATAGCGGCGTGAAAAGGGCGTGTGAAGCTTATTTATCGAGGCGATAGATCCTCAGAGGAGTGCTTTTTACCCCTTTAGAAAGTGTAAGATAAGATAACCCAACAGCCGAGTAAGTTGCTGGAATTGAAAAAATAAAAAAGAAAGAAGAAGCGAAAAAGTTACCGCTTCTTCCTTAAGGTAATCGCTGCGACTGCCGAAAGTAAGCCGACAAGTGCGAGGAGTCCTACTGGCGTTAGTGCTGGGGCTGCTGTTGGCGTTGGCTGAGGTATTGGTGCTTTGCAAGGCAATCCACAAGTATCTATTCCCGTGACATTATCCCATGTTTGGTTCAGTTCTAATAACCATATTTTTGCAAAGTGTCCGCTTGCGGTGTCAGCAGTTGGATCGCTAGCTGAGCGCAAAGGATCTATATCCAGTCCGTTATAGATGATTAGTCCTTTTCCCGGGTGAGTATATGCATGACTGTACCCTGTTGTCCCTGGAGCTTGCGGGCCACCACTGGCGTCAAGAACATTAGTCCCGCTCATATCTGCGCACCAACATGTGTCTTTGGAGATAAAGACATTCTGGTCTCCCGCTGCATCTGTTCCATAAGCTATCTTAGTGGTGTTTACGAAATTTGGACTCATCGGATTGACATCTGAGAGCGTATTATCCTCATCAATCCAGAGATCTACCCAGGGATACCCGGATTGGGTTGCACCCCAAGCACCTGGACAGAAGGATTCAGCTTTACAAGGTAGCCATGAATAATCCAGTGTAGCATTAGATTTGCACTCAGAGTCGTATATTATCAGCTTTCCTCCGGCTATGACCCAATTGATGATGTCCGACCTCTGCGATGCAGTGAGTTCAGTTATAGGATCGCAAATGGTCATCAGTACCACTGTGTCATATTGAGCAAGCGTGGCAGCATTTACATTTGCAATAGGCACGTTTGTAAATGTAGATCTGTTGAAAGCGGAATCAGTAGTTGGCAGCGTTCCGCCCCCGTCTGCCGATGGGTTTGGTACAATGGCAACGTTTACACTTCCGTCGTTGCACGCCGCACTTGCTATCGGTGTTATCGTTCCAAAAAGCGAAAGTACTATTATCGCTGCAAAAATTACTGTAATTGATTTCTGTACCTTTTTGTCGTTTTTCATTTTTTCTTCTTTTCACCTCCTAATTGGTTGGGTACTTTTATAGCGCCCTTCCTCGGCGCAAAACAATATTGGAGGCTCGAGAGTTGTCGCACTTACAGCCATCCAAAAAATCATCCCCCATCTTTTTCGTATCTATCCTTTTCCCCCTCCTCACCCTATTAATTTGTTTAAGGGTATATATATCACTTTCGCCAAAATACTTCCATATTTTGTAATATAGAAATGAGGGAATATTTCAGCGAGCTTAGCGAGGCTAAAAGTGGCATTTGCGGGGCTTCAGGGGCTCATTCTAGAACCTTATAGAATACCTAACAATAGGGTAGTAGGGCGGTGACAGATACGTACAGGCTCGCAAAAATGCGATAATTGTCGTATTCTCCATTCTCATGATATTCTCCGCGTCAACCTCTTACCTCGTGTACCAACAGCAGCGTCACCTGATAGAAACGCAAGTGGATCTTATTGAACAACTTATCAGCGCACGATAATACCGGAAGAGTCGAAAAGGCGGAACTGTCAGCATTCACGGTAACGAGCTCCGCAGGAGTAAATAGCGCTACCGCTACTATGTCGCAGTAAGAAGCGATACTCGTTCAGGCGTGCTGGGTACGGTGCATATAAAGCTCAAAGAAGGTACCGGAAGTGTTCTGATCAATACAAACCCCTTTGTCGAGCCGATAACACAATATTCGGTGCGAGAGGCGGTGGACGTTGCGGAGAACTTACACACAAATAAACCTCTCGAATAACGACCTCATCATCTCTTTTGACATTAATGGCACGCTGATCGGTGGGCCGTCAGTCGGAGCGGCTACTATCGTTGCTACCATAGCGGCACTGCAGGGTACGCACGTAAAGCCTGACGTGGCTATTACCGGAACCATTGAAGAAGGCGGCTCCATAGGTAAGGTCGGCGGGGTGTTTGACAAAGCAGTAGCGGCCGAAAAGAACGGCATGACACTCTCTTGGTCCTGAGAGGGCAGGAAAAAGGGATCTATTACGAGCAACGAGTAGAAGAGCGCGATCTAGGGGGATTCTTGTTTACACGAGTTTATTACACGCCCAAAGAGATCGATCTCGACGAGTATATGGAAATATCGATGGATGCGGAAGAAGTAGCAAGAATCAAGGAGGCAGTCGCGTACATAATCGAATGATTTTGTGATATGGCTTTTTCTTTTGGATACTGCACACCTGCTCATGCTACCTACTGGTAGATTAAAAATATTCCGTAAACTTTATATATTCGTCTACTACAAATTTTCAACCACTGATGAAAAAAAAGGTTCAGAAACGAGGATTGGGTATGGTACTTCACAGTATGAACAAAAAGTTGGTCGTGAGGGGCGGCAAACAAACTGTAAAGCGCGTACTCAATGCTGTAGCCGTGACGGAGGATAAACGGAAGATAGGTAAGGTCTACGACATTTTTGGGCCTGTTGACCGTCCTTACGTTGCCATCAAAGTTTTTGGAGGATTAGAGGAAGCTGAGCTGAAAAAGCTCGCGCATAAAAAAATATTCATCCTCTGATTGGGCTGAAGAAGGGGAAAGGATATGGACGAAAAGAATAGAGAAGGAAGCGTTGGAGGGATGCGCGGGAGATCAGAGGTAGATCGGGAACGTTTACAGCAGCTCAGCGAGCGTCAAAGGCGGAAAAAATTAAGCCGTTCAATCGGTAAGCAGCGTTTACACGCGCAAGATGAGATTGAACGATTATCATCATTGCTTTACATTCATGAGAGAACAAGAGAAGGTAGCTTGGAAATCTACCGTGAAGCATGGGAGAATGATTTAATTCATGGCCGTTCGATAGAGAAGATATTGGCGGCGTCCATTTACATGGCTTGTCGTAAAAATAGGGAGCCACGAACGCTTGACGAGATAGAAAACGCAACAAACGTGGGGCGGAAAGATATCATAAAGACCTGCAAGCTATTGGCAAAGAGGCTGGATCTGCGGCTTGCTCCCACATCTCCGTTGGAATATGTTGGCAGTTTTTGCGTCAAATTAAATTTAGCGAGTTCTGTTGAGGAGCGGGCACGGAAGATAATAGATGAGGCGTTAGCAAAGGATATAACGAGCGGCAGGGGCCCTACGGGTATAGCGGCATCCGCAATTTACATAGCGGCCATTTTATGTGACGATAGGAAAACGCAAAAGGATGTTGCGGAGGCTACGGGTGTCACGGAGGTAACGTTACGTGTACGGTACAAAGAGCTAGCACGTGAATTAAACATAAAAGTGGAGTAGGCGGCCTCATCTAACCTTGTGGCAATCCGAAGGCACTATGTAAAAATCGCACATAAAAATCAATTAATAAAGTAACTAACCACAATGAAACCAAGCGGACCTGGTGGGACTTTTGAAGTCATACCTGCGGTAGACTTGAAGGGTGGCAGATGTGTTCAACTGCGGCAGGGAAAAAAGGAAGACGTAATCTTCTCTTCAGTGGAGGATCCTGTGGAGATTGCGAAACAGTGGGTCTTGCGGGGCGCGAGCCGATTACACATCATCGATTTGGATGCAGCGTTACAGGAAGAGCAGACCAATTTTGAGGTGGTTAAACGTATTGCCGAAGCAGAAGGAGTGCGAGGGAACGTTAAGATTCAGGTAGGCGGAGGAATCCGGACTTACGACGCCGCGGTTAAGCTGCTCAAACTCCGTCGGGGTGAAGGTGTGGACCGGATAATTTTTGGAACGGCAGCGCTGAAATCGCCACAGCTTATCGAGACCGTAGCGGAGGAGTTCTCGCCTGAACGGGTCATGGTCGCGTTGGACGTGAAAAAGGGCAAAGTAGCGATAGACGGGTGGCGAGAGGTAACCGGCGTCGAAGCCACAGAAGCGGCGAAACAGGCAGAACAAATGGGCGTAGGCAGTTTGCTTTTTACGAATATCGACGTTGAAGGCTTGATGAAAGGCATAGAATCTGAGGTTGTCGAGAACTTTGTACGTTCAGTGAGCGTTCCTGTAATAATCGCCGGGGGTGTTACCCGCGTGGATGACGTGATGCGAATAAAAGAGGCGGGCGCAAGCGGCGTAGTAATCGGGAGTGCATTGTATAAGGGTAAAATCGATTTTAATGATCTGATGGCAAGATTCAGCGGTTAAAACATTCTAAACTGTCTACTTTTTACCTGCAATAAAACCGCACTGAAACGACGAACGTTAGCAAGTAGCAGCGCTCTTTTGTAAAACGGCAAGTGCTGACGCCGCCGACAGGACTCGAACCTGTGACAAGCCGGTTAACAGCCGGGCACTCTACCAACTGAGTTACGGCGGCAAACTGCAATCGCGATTCAGCATTACCTTCTACTCTATCTCTTTGGTATTAATAAAAGGTTTTCAATCAAAATTCTAATTCCCAAAAAGCGGTGTGGATAATTGCTGGTGATGATAACCTCGGCTACGAATGGCGTCAAATCAGCTCATGCAACCTGCACTCAAACCGCTGCAATTTCTCTTTACCACGGCTGAGCATAAAATTCGCCTTCGATACAACGAAATCCAGATACACTTCATCGTAAAATAACTTGCCGTTTGAAGCTAGCGGCACGTCCATTCTTTCCGTGCTCATGACCTCCACCATTACTTTCCCCGTATCCTTCCCAATCGCTTTTATGCCGCTGTATTTGAACCCTGATTCAATCGCTATCCGCAACAGCATCGTCGCTTTCTCTAAACTCCTACACGCTACGTGCAGAATCGGCGATTGGGCGAGCAGCCACACGTCACCACTCTTGGACGACCTTACGTCACCCATTGCCACCACGACGTCCGCCGTCCCCACTGGGCGATGCCACTTACCAATAAACCGCGCGTCACGCTTAGCGCCCACCTCGGGGAGCCAAATCAAAACTATCCTGCCTGAGCAACTGCTCGTTGTAAAGAACTCGTTAAAGCAATTTATCTTCTCGAGTAGCGCTGCCACTTCTTCGTCCGCACCCTTTTGCTGCAATCGTTCCAGCGCCCGCTTCTTCTCCTCTTCAAATCGCGTCATCACAAGAAAAAATCCAAAAGCTTTTTATATACCCTCAACAACCAACTACTATTAAAACAACACAAAACCAGAAAAAATGTTGACCGTATTTTTAGTAACCGGGGTGCTCATTGCAACGACGATATTATTAGCGTTATACCGCGCGGCCTTGGGACCCGGCGTCTTTAATCGTACGGTGGCGGTAAACGTAATTGGGACGAAAACTGTCGTTCTCTTAGTGCTCATCGGTTATTATTTTGAACGGCCACTGTTCTTTGACCTTTCGCTTCTGTACGCATTGCTCAACTTCATTGGTACGCTGATATTCGCAAAATATTTAGAGAGGGGTGAAATATGGTCGAGTTAATAAGCATAATCGATGCAATCGTTACACTATTCTTGGCTTTGGGGTTATTCTTTATGTTCACTGGTGCGATTGGCCTGCTGAGATTCCCTGACTTTTACACACGGCTGCATGCAACGGGGAAGTGCGATACACTCGGCGAAGTCCTTATAATCGCGGGATTGCTCATTTACCATCTCTTCGTTTACAGTCCGGGAGCCGAGCTTTCGGTGAAACTGGTGCCGGTGAAGCTTCTGTTTTTAATCGCCTTCATATTCCTCACGAATCCAACGGGAACACATGCACTCATGAAAGCGGCTTATACCACCGGCGTGAAGCCGTGGAAGTTAGGAGAAAAGCGGCAGTGAAGCGTAAAAGGGGGATAAGACGATATGACCAATAATAAAGGCGGAAAAGGGTATGGAATCCTCGTAACCTTTATTGTCATGTACCTCTTTTGGATTCTTTTATCTGGAATCTTCGATGCGTTACATCTTGGCGCGGGGCTCATCTGCAGTGCGATTGTGGCTTTAATCTCGCATGACCTGTTTGTAAAGGATGGGGGGCTCCCGTTTGATAAGTTCTGGAGACTTCTTGTTTACATCCCTTGGGAGTTATGGCAGATCGTGTTGGCGAATCTTGATGTTGCATATCGGGTGCTCCATCCAAAGATGCCAATCGATCCGATGGTGATCGAATTTGAAACGACGTTGCGGAGTGATTTTGCGCTTGTCACCATGGCTAATTCGATCACGTTAACCCCTGGAACGATAACCATAATCGTTGAGCCCGAGAGGGGTAAATTCTGGGTGCACGCAGTCGCAAAAGCTCCTGCCGATGCGCTCTTAGTCGATCAGGAGATGCAAAATAGAGTGGCAGAGGTGTATAACGAATTATGATAAAAACGACAGTTTTATATAACCGTTTCCGAGAACAGAAAGGGGTGAGCGCATAGACGATGATCGTACCTATTGACCTTGTACTGTTATTTCTCATTATCATCCTCGCACTTGTGGCGATAACCGTGAAAGACCTCTTGAGTGCCATCGTCGTGTTGACTGCGTATAGTTTCCTGATGGCAATGGTCTGGGTAGAGATGCACTCGGTGGATGTGGGCTTTACCGAGGCTGCGGTCGGCGCCGGCGCAACGACGGCATTCTTAATTGCTGCATTAGCACGGACAGAGAGGTGGGAGAAGGGATGAAACAAATATCAATCGCGGCACTCATTTTTGTTATCCTCCTGGGCGGTCTGTTTGTCTATATTGCAGAAGACATACCTGACTTTGGGGATCCGAATTCCGCGCCGAATCGGTATACCTATTTGTTTAACATCGATGCAGCGGGGTCTGTGGACACGTTGGATCAAGGTGCTGTTCCAGAGGCGTTGGTCGACGCACTTGAGGGCAGAGGTTTCCGGGACTATGAACTACCGACAAAAGTTGAGACGGTAACCGAAGGCGAATGGGATGGCTATCTTGTTCCAAATGAGCAGTATTATAAAACGCCAATTGCCAAATTTGGAACGGCTCCTGACGCGCCAAAGGAGCAGAAATATTTCTTTATTAAGCAGGAAGGGAACACACTGGAAGTTTACCGATATGCTCCGATCATACGGTATGTGGAGGAAGGTGAGCATGAAACCGAAGTCCCGAATATGGTAACCTACATCCTTGCAGATTACAGGGGCTATGATACGCTCGGGGAGACCACGGTTATATTTACCGCGGGGATCTCCGTCATCTTATTGTTAAGGAGGAGGGGTAAGAAACCGCAATAGGTGCTGCGGGAGGATATTCATTGTTAAGTCGAATAGGGAGGCGAGA
>CAYUEX010000090.1:0-8354 GCA_964443855.1 uncultured Halobacteria archaeon
AGATCCTGCAAGCCTGTGGGAGGTTATCCTAAAATGGGAGAAGTGCCAGTTTTTTGAACTCTTGATATTCCTTCTAATGCCTTATTCTTCCATTCAGCCATCGGAAATAGTTTATAGGCTTGTTGGTAATCGGATTTTGCTTTCTGAAGTTCGTCATGATACTCGTAAGCTTCTCCTCGCTTAAAATAGACCATGCCATCCGTAGGATATTCCGCCAAGAGACTCTCGAATTTAATTTTGCCTTCTTCGGGATTCTTAATCATTATACTTTTTGCTTCTTCCGCCTTTGTCATGATTTCACGCCATCTTGACATTTATTTCACCTCTGAATAGATCTCATGCTTAATTGTATTTTAATCTCACTCTGATACGACGCTTGGGAGTCTAAATTCGTATAGATCTTTATCAGTTCTTTCAATAACCAAATAATCACCGATGTTGTAATTTTCTTTTATCCAATCCTTTATCTCTTTTTTCAATTTTAATCTAGGGAGTCTCGTTATTGTTTGTGAATAGGGATCTACATGTGTCTCGATAGGATCTGAGAATTTGTTTGGAGTGTATATTAGCTTACCGTTTTCCCTTTTTACCTTTAGGTCGTGGGGTTCGCCATCGCTGATTTTTAGGGGCGCTTTTTCCTCCGTCTCGTCGATCATTATTTCGGCGGAGTTTTCATCCTTAAAGATGCGGATGATTTCGCCGTCATCGGATTTGCGGATCTCTGCATACTCCACCCAGCCAATATCGAGATCGTCCATGAGGAACCTTAGGAGTCTCTCGCTATCGTTTCCTGGAACATTGTCCCAGCTAAACAAATACTCCTCCGGAGTTATTTCAATTTTAATAAAAACATGATCAGTTGGAGAGCCCGGGTAAAAATATTCTTCGCCCCTTCTACAATTCAAAGAACCATATCTAATCATTGATCTTACAACTTCTCTTTTTAAAATTTGGTTCATGGAAGGTTCTCAACCAATTCAAATATACTTAGATTATATAAATATAACCTTATTGGAATAAAATTAAACAAAGCGATGAACAAAGAAGCGCCCACAGATGAAGAATATTTGAGGGAAGTGCGTGAAAAGTGGAATCGCTGTCCAATCTGCGGATCTGAAAGCGGTTTTGAAATTAAGAAAGGGCACATCTACGTCATAGATGAGCTTAACTATCCGATACTTGTTTGTAAAAACTGTTCAGCGGAATGGTATGTTGACAGACCCTTCTTTTTCGCTGGCAAAATAAAAGGTTTAATACTTAGAAAGCCAGATTTAGAAGGAAATGCAAAAAAATACATCGATAAAATCCGCTCACCTGAATGGTGGGTAGAAATGAACTTGGCCGAAGAACAAGTTAACAAAGCTAAGGAAAAAGTTATGCAAAAATCCAAAGAACAACAAATATCACAGCTTGATAAACGATTGATAAATGGCGAGATTAGTGAAAGAACTTATAATCTGATTCTTAAAAGAATAGAAAATGGATTACTCTTGGAAGAAAATACGGCTAAAAGTTGGGTAGTTGCACTTTTGCTCTCTATTGTTTTAGGTGTTTTTGGCGTAGACAGATTTTATTTGGGCTATATTGGACTCGGAATTTTGAAATTAATAACCCTTGGTGGGCTTGGCATTTGGTGGTTAATAGATGTAATATTAATTGTAACTGATAAGATGATAGATGCGGAAGGGAAAGAACTCGAAAAGAAATTTTTTTAGAGTATTTTCACAGCAAAGAAAGTGTCGCAACAATCAATCCCGATTCAATAATCGCTGCAATAATGAGCAGCGGTACGATCAACCGGAGATATACCCGTAAGCTCTCACCGAGCTTTATTCGTAATTGTCTTCCCACTTTCGGTTTCAAAACCTCGCGTGCCAATTTCAAGCCAATCGCGACACTGAGGAAATATGCGGGCAGTTCAAACATGCCATGTGGCACGATTGCGAGAAAGACAAACAAACCTTCCTCGTGGGCCAGCCAGCCGAGTAACCCTCCATTGATAACCGCGGAAAACAGTGGGAAAATGCCGATGAGCGGTCCTGTTATAATGTTAAGGAAGCATGTAAAAGCATTATTCAAGAATATCACAACGAAAAACGCCAAAAAAATGAGCCATGATGGATAGAGCAGGGTATAATCCTCAATTCCCTCACTAAGCTGCTCAAGCCACGCTAATGACTCGTTAAATACCTCACTCAGAAATCCCATGTAGCCAAAGACAACGGCGCCGCCGAACAGGATACAAACAAACAAGAGGTAAAATCGAAGCGCATAAAGATATTCGCGCAATACTATTTCTTCTTCCATTTTTATAGGCGCTGTTTTTTTAGGTTTGTACTTTAGGCATAAATACTTACGAGTACGGCGATTTGCTTACAACGAGGTGCTGAAAAAGAACGCATATTCGGTCGCTGTCGGCAGTGCACGTCTCAATCGCCGCACATCGTCTCGATAGATGTAAATCTCGTCAGCCTTTTCGCTCTCTTTTTCTTTGCCCAACATTAGCCGCACAATCTCGCAATCCAGCTTTCCATGCACCGTTGCTATTCCTCGCCCGTAATCCGGCGTCAATTCGATGTAAATCGGGAGTCGCAATTGCCCCTGTTTCTCTTCCGGAATGAGTCTCGCGAGTTCATCCAGTTCGTCTCGTTTTATCCGATGAGTGGTCCCGTCTCGTCCCTGCACGGCAGGTTTCTCCTCCCCGAGTAGTGCTAACAGCGTCTTTCTTTCTGCGGGCAAATGCCTGTTGAGCGCTTTCACGGCCTTCAAAAAAACCTTGTCGTCAAACCTGCCTTTCATCACTTAGTACATTGAGCACAGCAGGATTTGTACTTTCACGTTGAATAAGGTTTATATAGAACTATAGATATACTCAATAAAGGTGATATGACATGGCACAATTAGGTGGAACACCGATATTGGTTTTAAGAGAAGGCAGCGAGCGGACACGAGGCAGGGACGCGCAGAGCAGGAACATAATGGCAGCGAAGACCATTGCTAATGCTGTTAAGTCCACACTCGGCCCGAAAGGGATGGACAAGATGATGGTGGATGGGATGGGCGACGTGGTCATAACGAACGACGGCGCGACGATATTGAAAGAGATGGACATCGAGCACCCCGCGGCGAAGATGATGGTTGAGATAGCGAAGACGCAGGATGAAGAAGTCGGCGACGGGACAACAAGCGCGGTAATCCTGGCAGGTGAATTATTAAAGCGTGCGGAGGACCTTCTGGAGCAGGAGGTGCACCCGACGTTGATTGCAACCGGATACCGATTAGCGGCCGAGAAGGCGTATGAAATTCTGGATGGCATTGCGAAAGATCTCAAGCCAACGGATTCCCAAACCCTGAAGAAGATCGCGATAACCTCCATGACCGGCAAAGGCGCAGGGACTGCACGTGATATGCTGACCGATCTGACCGTAAACGCGGTGAAATTGATAGCAGAGAAGGGCGTGGAGAAGATAGATGTTGACCATATCAAGCTAGAGAGAAGATGGGTGGCAGCACGGAAGACACCAAATTGATTATGGGTATGATAATAGACAAGGAGCGTGTGCACCCCGGAATGCCGAAGACCGTGAAGGATGCGAAGATCGCGCTGGTTAATTCCGCTCTGGAGATCGAGAAGACTGAAGTGGATGCGAAGATTGAGATTACCGCACCAGAGCAGTTAAAATCGTTCCTCGAAGAAGAGGAGAAGATGCTGAAGGAGATGGTGGAGAAAGTGACCTCGAGCGGTGCAAACGTACTCTTCTGTCAGAAAGGGATCGACGACTTGGCACAGCACTATCTGTCAAAGAAAGGTGTATTTGCGGTGAGACGAGTGAAAGAGAGTGACATGAAGCAGTTAGCGAGTGCGACAGGTGGGAAGATCTTGACGAGCATGGAGGAAATTAACCTTGAGGATCTTGGAAAGGCTGGCCTGGTTGAGGAACGGAAGATCGGCGGTGAGGAGATGATATTCGTCGAGGATTGTCAGAACCCGAAAGCCGTTTCTATACTGTTACGAGGCGGAACAGAACATGTTGTGGACGAGTTAGAGCGCGGCATGCATGACGCACTGCGAGTCGTAGGTGTTGCATTAGAAGATGGCAAGTATGTAGCAGGAGGCGGCGCTGCAGAGATCGAACTGGCGCTCAAGCTGCGTGATTATGCTGCAAGCGTTGGAGGCCGAGAGCAGTTAGCGATACAGGCTTTTGCTGATGCTATCGAGGTTATTCCACGGGCTCTTGCCGAGAATGCCGGTTTGGATCCCATTGATATGCTCGTAGCACTGCGGTCTGCGCATGAAAAAGGTGAGCAGAATGCAGGCTTAGACGTGTTCATGGGTAAGCCAACAGACATGCTCAAGGCAGGAGTAATCGAGCCGCTACGGGTAAAGACGCAGGCTATCAGCTCAGGAACGGAATCCGCGGTGATGATTCTGAGAATAGATGATGTAATTGCCTCGAGTAAAGAAGCAATGCCTCCTGGTGGTGGCGGCGGTATGCCTCCCGGCGGTATGGGCGGCATGGGAATGGGAGACTACTAAATTCCTTTTGCCTCCCTCCTTTTTTCTTTTTTTTACACATAGCACACAGAACACTTTTTTGATTTTAACATGAGGTGTGGGAATAGAGGAACCGATAAAAATGGTAAGAATAATAGGCATTGATCTTGGTACGACGAATTCAGAAGCAGCGTTTGTCGATGAAAGTGGCGATGCAAAGATAATACCCAGTGCAGAGGGCAGTGCGTACGGCGGTAAGATGTTCCCGTCGGTGGTGGCTTTTACCAAGGACGGTCAGCGGTTAGTGGGCATAGCCGCGAAGCGGCAGGCAGTGGTTAACCCGGAAGGTACGGTGCGAGAAGCAAAGCGGAAGATGGGGACCACAGAGAAGATACCGGTGAAGTCGATCAACAAGGAGTTTACACCACAAGAGATCTCTTCGATGGTCTTGCAGAAGATGAAAACTGATGCCGAGGCGTATTTAGGCGAGAAGGTTGATGCAGCTGTTATTACCGTGCCGGCTTATTTCGATGACAATCAGCGGCAGGCAACGAAGGACGCCGGTGAGATCGCGGGATTCAAAGTAGAACGGATAATAAACGAGCCGACAGCCGCGGCAATGGCGTACGGGCTTGGCAAGGAAGAGGAGTACAAGGTCGCCGTGCTCGACTTTGGCGGCGGCACGTTTGATGTGACGATCATGGATATTGGCGAGGGCGTATTTGAAGTGCTTTCCACTAACGGCGATACGCAGTTGGGCGGCACCGATATGGACGCGGCCGTTGTTGATTGGCTTGTAGCAGGCTTTAAAGCGAAGGAAGGGATCGACTTGAGGAACGATCTAACCTCGATGCAACGATTACGGGATGAAGCGGAACGTGCGAAGATAGAACTCTCGTCTTCAGTCTCGACTTCCATTAATCTACCCTTCATTGCGGTCTCGAATGGCGAGCCAAAGCATTTTGAGGAGACACTTACGCGTGCGAAATTAGAGGAATTGGCTGAGCCAACACTGAGACGACTGGAGCCGCCAATACGAAGCGCATTAAACGATGCAAAGCTCTCGCCAGGCGATATCGACAAGATAATACTTATTGGCGGACCGACCCGGATGCCGATTGTGAAAGAGCGGTTTGAGCGAGTATTAGGGAAGAAGACGGAGGGTGGCGTCGATCCTATGCAGTCCGTAGCCCTCGGTGCGGCGATACAGGCAGGAATCCTTGGCGGTCAGGTAAAGGCGGAGATCGTTCTGCTTGATGTTATCCCGCTTACACTCAGTGTGGAGACCTTAGGCGGCGTGGCTACGACGTTGATAGAACGAAATACTACGATACCAACGAAGAAGTCGCAGATATTCTCTACTGCTGCGGACAGTCAAACAAGTGTGGAGATACATATCTCGCAAGGCGAGCGACCAATGGCAGTGGACAACACCTCGTTAGGACGATTCCATTTAGATGGCATTCCGCCAGCACCACGTGGTATTCCGCAAATAGAAGTTACCTTTGATATCGATGCAAGCGGGATTTTGAACGTCATGGCAAAGGATTTGGGGACGGGCAAGGAAGCGTCAATTAGAATCACCGCGTCAACAAAACTACCCAAGGAAGAGATCGATCAGATGGTGAAAGAGGCTGAGAGATACAGTGAGGACGATAAGAAGCAGAAAGAAGAGATCGAGCTCAGGAATCAGGCTGATTCGCTCGTTTACACTTCGGAGAAGACGATCGAAGAACTGGGTGATAAGATAGCCCCGGATCAGAAGGAGAAGGTCGAACGTGCGAAGGATACCTTAAAAGAGTCGTTAAACGGGACGGACATGGCGAAGATAAAAACGGACGTGGACGAGTTAACGAAAGCGTTGCATGAGGTTTCTGCGGTAGTGTACCAAGAGGCGGCAAAGCAGGCGGCAGAGGCCGAAGCGGCGAAGCAAGGGACTGCAGAAGGTCAAACAGGGCCGGAAGCAAAAACGGAAGAGAAGAAGGACGAAGGCGACTACGTTGATGTGGATTACGATGTGAAGGATGAGGAGTAGTTAACTCATACCGTCAACTCCTCTTTTTTCATTTTTATATGGTGTATTTTGATTATCCTGCAGTTGACTTGGGATTTTTGGGTTAACTTATTGTATTGCTCACATCGCTTCTTTCATAGCCGCTTCGGGTTGCCCAGCGGTTTTTCTATGAAGAAAACAAATTTGCTTATATGCTCTGAGTGTATAGTATAACCAGGTGATGCAAAAATGCCTGGAGAAGACAACGTGATTTATATTGGAAATAAGACAGTGATGAGTTATGTCCTGGCAGTAGTGACGCAGTTTAACAACGGCTTGAGTGACGAGGTATTAATCAAAGCAAGAGGCAGAGCGATCGCACGGGCCGTGGATACTGCAGAGGTAGTAAGGAATAAGTTCATGCCGGGAGTAGAAGTGAAGGACATAAAGATGGGAACAGAGGTACTAACTGGAGAGGGTGGAGATAAGGCGAACGTCTCTTCGATGGAAATAACATTGAAAGCAAAAGCGTAAAGGTATTAGAATGTCTATCCAAGGCGGTATATGAGGGAGAGTATAATCCGCCTTTTCTTTTTTCTTTTTTGCTCTTAACCGGTGGAAACTACAGGAAATTTCGATTTACTTCTTGAAACCATCTTCTTTATTTTTTACACTTTCAGAGGCATTTTTTCCTCGCTTTCACGTGGCTTTCAAAAATTCTTACAGATTTATTGTATGTGTTTAGCTCGTAAAAAAACTGCTCTTAAATACGTTTATCCCGCCTTCGAGAAGCTTCCGTTTTGATTTTGAAATTTTTCCCATCATAAACAAAGCTGTCTCCGTGGCTATTTCTCGTTTCACCTAAACACATACGATTTATTTATTGAATATGCCTAG
Organism: uncultured Halobacteria archaeon; assembly: GCA_964443855.1. Lineage (GTDB taxonomy): Archaea > Halobacteriota > Syntropharchaeia > Alkanophagales > Methanospirareceae > JACGMN01. Next base: position 7,386 of record CAYUEX010000090.1, read on the forward strand.
AACGACCCGATCAAGAACGCAGTTCAAATCCCAGCTCTCCCCGTTCTTCTTTACCATTCCGTGTAGTCGCAGATAGCATCGTACAAAATACCAACCCTTCTTATCTATCCGAATATACGGTGAATTGCCATAGCGTCGTGGTTTTTGAGGTAAAAAGTTCTAATGGGAACGCCACTTGTTCAGCTCAATAGAAAGCTGGTAGTGTATATCTTTTTGTATTTCTTCCACTTCATGCCTTCTTCTTCCATATTCCGCCACTTTCTCTTCTCTGTTCATCGCTTTCACCTCCTTCGCTTGAAGGATACCCATTTGAACAGGCACCTATAAAAGTGTATGTATTAGTGCTCAGTATAGGTCATCATCCCCTCCTTTTGGATTTACAGCCTCCTGTAAGTTCGTACAGCTCTGAGTAATGCATTATCACCTTTGTTTGGGGTTGTGGGGACGTTGACAATTGAGTGACTTTTTCTCGCTTTGAAATTTTTAAGATCCGCTTTATTCTAAATCTCCGATATAGTAATCATTCAAGATGTTCTGGGCATCTTGGGAGTGTGGTTCTCCCGTAACTGGTTTTGTTCCCCATAGTTCCGTCGCATCAGTCCCACAACTTTCGCGTATTAACGTTCCCGCACCACCGCCATGGCAGGGTACAGTAGTAACATTGTAAACCTTACCATTAACCACAATCCAACAATCTTGAGCTGAAGTATGTTGTGCAACTTCTTCAAGGCTAAAAGTATTCTGTTCCCCGGTTTGGGGTGTGGATGTCTCCTGTTGTTCCGGTTGCACAGTTGCGGGAGTTTCATCTTCTTCAAGGCATCCCGTAAACAGCAAACCAAGTATGATTGCTGCTAAGACTATAAAACACGCCACAGTTCTTCTTTTCATCTTTTTTTCACCTCCCGCCTAATTTATCCGATATTAAATCCATATTTTTTAAAAAAAAATCAGTGGTGATAAGCTTAAAAG
>CAYUEX010000091.1:0-8064 GCA_964443855.1 uncultured Halobacteria archaeon
GTAGTAGGGTTAGATATCATTCAGTCGCTCTTAGATGAATTGAAGAGAAAGATAGAAGCTGCTGGGCTTTCGAACCGCGTTCGGGCGGTTAAATCCTCACTGTTTGAGATGGACTTCCCTGATGAGAGTTTCGACATCATTTGGGCCGAGGGTTCTATCTACCTAATCGGTTTTGAACAAGGTCTTAAAGCGTGGCGGCGGCTGATCAAACCCACAGGGTTCCTTGTTGTGCATGACGAGATAGGCAACTTAGAGAAGAAACTGGAACAGATACCTCGTTGCGGCTATGAGCTGCTCGGGCATTTTATCGTATCCGAGGACGTGTGGTGGCATGAGTATTACGAGCCATTAGAAAAACGGATTCATGAGCTTCGTAAAAAACATCGTGACGACGAAGAAGCGCTAAAGGTACTGGAGAAGGAACAACGAGAATTTGAAATGTTCAAAAGAGACCCTCGAGGGTCGGTGTTTTTTGTGATGCGGAAAAGCTGACAAGGGTTCAAGATATTAGGGCCACCATTCCAATTACAAAAACGCTTCTCCTTCTGATTCTTTCCTTACCGCAAAGTTACCATTCAGGAGGTGTTACCTAATAACGCACAAGTTGGTCCGAGATGGTCTTTTACGCCCTCTCTTGTAATAGTGCTTCTGCGGATTCGATGCCACCCCAGCCAACGAGTGCTTGTATATAGCCCACTCGTGCCTCGTCGTCGTTCTTTTGACTCAGGTAGTTCTCTAAATTCCCGAATTTTGAGGAACTCGGAGCGAGAAACCGACATTGCTGCTTGAGATCCTCATTTGATAACGAGGAATTCAGCAATTCCGTTTGAACTTTTACTTTGTTGCGAATAATGTACGATTGCATTCCTGCTATTATTGTCTCGCGAAACTCAGAAAAAACTTCACGAATATTAATTCCGACACCGCCCACTTCAACGACTAATTTCTGGAGAATCAGCGGGAACAGTAATGGAGTTAAGAACGCGATAATGAATTTATTAACCATAGGAATGAGATCAAGTGCAAATATTGTCTCTAGAATAACCACAGAAAAGAACGTCCGTATGAAATAGTTAAACCAGAAAAACTTCAATCGAAGAAAATCAAATCGCTTGAGTACGATAAAGAAGTCCATGACATCCCAAACAATAAGGGTCAGTAATAATACCCCAATGTAACTCACTTCAAGTAAAAAATTCGATTCTAATATGCTCATTTTATCTTAAGTTTTTTCATCATATCCATTCCCTCAAGAGTGATACCGTATAACCCTTTCTCCTGTCTCACGAGGGCTGCGTCCTCGAGTTCCTTTAACGTTTCTTCTACTTTATCCATCGCAACTCCCGTCTCAACCGCAATTTCCAGAGGAGAAGAGATATTGGTAGGTTTTTCGATAACCCGAAGCAGTTTGATTTTCTCTGGATCTTTCAAAATTTCCCATTTAATATCATACTTTTCCATGTAGGATTATTTATTTTTCAGCATAATAAACTTGCAGAGATTGAGTGAGGCTTCAAAATCGCAATCCCAAATCTATGCTTGAAGTTGGTGTTATGATTACCCGTTTGTAATAACGAACATCTTCTCTCCTTTTTCAGTTTCCTCTTTCTTGACGTCGAATTCACCCCCCAGGAATTGCTGCGTAATGTAGAGGTTAGTTTCGAGATGTTTCGTCATCTCTCGTACCCTTATCTCAGATTTGCCCTTAGATAACGCAATATAAGGAACAAGCTGATCTGCTAAATAAACATCGACGGTTGAGGCTGCTTTAAGTTCCCGTAAAATGATGTAAGCAGCTTCTTCGCCAACGATTTCCGCACGTTTGCCTCGTTCGCCTACTGCGCTGCCGCTCTTATAGCCGGACCAGAGCGTGATGCCGCAGCCCTGTGTCCATGTACTTTTCTCGTCAATTTCCGTTTTAATCTCGATATCGTAGCCTGCTTCTTTTAAAGCTCTTTTAGCGGCTTTTGCTTGCCGTTCTGCCACGTGCGCAGGAAGCCCAGAGGAATGGGAAACGCCATGAACGAGTCCTTCATGTTGTTGTTCGGGAGCCACCAGCCCCTTTAGATGCCGCGTTGGTGTAATAAAAACACCCACTAAACCACCGCCCTTGGGATAATACCCTCTTCGTTTCAAGTCTAAATGCACCTCGCAGCACATCTCCTGAAGCGCTTTGAGGAACACGTTCGTGTAAAAATCAATCGGCGGCGACCAGTTCACGTCGGTGCCGCCCGTTATTTTTACTGACGTTTCACGATCTGCAAAGAGCGCCACAGGGATAAGACATTGCAGGAGTAACGTGATGCTGCCCGCAGTGCCGATGTCTATTTCGCCTTCGAAGCCCTTAAGCGTCCCCGGAGAGAATGTTAGTCGCGTAGACCGTAGCTTCAGCCCCTCTGTGTGACCGCCTGATATTCGTTCTACTGCTTTCACCGCATGCAGGTGCTGTGCAGAAAGACCTGGGTTCGGTCTATTCGCACGGATATTTTTTATCTCTACCTCTTTGCCTGTTATTGCCGCGAGTGCAATTGCCGTTCGGATTATCTGCCCGCCGCCTTCGCCAATCGAGCCGTCTATTTCGAGCATCTCTTACTCTTTCCATTTACTCGTTACTCCCTATTTTACTTTCGCTGGGGATTCTTTCACGGAAAGATTTCCACCAAGCTTCTTTGGTCAAGTCACGGTCAAAGAAGGACGTGAGAAGTCAATGCCCTATAGGAGAACCACTGTTACTATGTCATAATGGGTAGTGTATTTAATAGAAAGTTTTTTATACTTAAAAATTAACAATGGTGGTTAGCTATACCATATCGCTATCCCTCGGGTAAAGACGTAAAGTCGGCGGGTGGGACTGAAACGAGTTGCACTCAAAATCGAGGGGCTAATGGATGCTCACTTATAGAGCGAGGTGAAGGACAAAATGGGGTTTTTTGATAGATTGACGGATACCTTCCGGGATTCGATCTCCTTATTGAAAAATACGTTTGTCGTTATGGGGAAGAACCCTGCTATTCTTCGACCCACACTAACGCAACTTGTAATCGGCATTATTTTATGGTTTCTCGCTATCGGCAGTTATATCGCCTTCTTCTATGTAACCGGTGCCGCGCTTGCCCTACTCATACTCGTGTTCCTTTTTTCGGTATTGTTGCTGCTTTTATTCCCGTTCATCAAGATGTATTACCGTGCTGCCCAGTGCTGGATTGTGTATCATACGTTCACGGGGAAAACTATTTCTTATAAAGACGGGCTGACACGAGCAAAAGAGAATAAAGGGGATATTTTCATCTTGGGTTTGCTGGACATTCTACTGACCGCGTTGGCTCGAAAATTAAAACAGGGAACCGGAAGAGGCGGGTTATGGATGATTGTGAACTTTCTTATGCAGGTAGCGGGTGCTGTAGTCGGTGAGGGCTGGGATTTAGTTGGCCATTTTCTCTTGCCCGGTTCAATAATCCCCGAGAAAACGGTTGGTGAAGCACTATCGGATATAAAGAACATCAAAAAGAACGTGCCAGGCGCGCTTGTCGGTGTTCTGGGAATCGATTTCGCCGGTGACCTGATTCGAAGTTATATCATCGGGATTTTTATACTTCTAACGCTTGGCGTGGGAGGCAGTGTCTTTTACTTCACCGGTTCTTGGACGGTTGCCGCGATTATCATTGTCATGGCAATTGTCGTCTATTTCCTGATGAGTATCATCATCGATATGGTAAAAACCGTCTATTTCACGCTCTTCTATACTGCTGTCACCGTGCCTGAGGCTATTCCAGAAAAAGAGCGTGAGGAAGTCACCCACTACTTAACGAATGTTACCGGTGGTCGGGTGGAACCGCTAGAACCACAGCAATTTGTTAATCCAAAAGTGCAACAGTTGATATCTGTAGTTCAACAGTATAGGTCTCAGGGAAAAACGGACGATGAAATATCCGCGCTTTTGACAGAAAAGGGATGGCCTGAGGACAGCGTGAAAAAAGCGATTGAGATGGCTGGCGAGGCGTAACTGGGTTGAGGTAATAAACAAAAGGGAGGTGATAAGAATGATAGGAAAAGGAAAAATTGAAATATCACTTCCAAAGGCAAGATTCAATCCGGGGGAAGATATTTCCGGGATTGCGACCCTCACATTGAAAAAGCCCACTAAGGCAAGAAAATTCACCGTTTCCTTCATTGGCGATCAAAAAATAACGCAGCGTTTAGGCACGGACAGATCTACACGACACGTCCGTATCTACGAGTTCGAGCACCAATTGGATGGCGAACGAGAGTATACGGAAGGCACCTATCAGTTTGATATAAAGATCCCCGAGGATATCCTGGAACAGGAAAAAGCGGCCCAACTACCCGAAGCAGAAGGTAAGCTGGGAACGGCACTCAAGGTCGCGGAATCGTTTGCCGCAATGGCAGTAACAAAGAGAACATATTGGTTCTTGATGGCTCGACTTGACATTCCTTGGGGAAAGGATCTCAATGAGAATATACAGATGACTATCGAAGAGAGTTCGAGCACGTGATACTGCAACACCGTCTCGATTGTGCTCAATGGAGAAAATAAAAACAAATGAGGGGTGATAAAAATGAAAATTAAAGTTCTAGCTTGTTTGTTGGCTATAGCAGTGATTGTGGCCATTGGAACGGTGCCGACACTCGCGGCAGAGCCAACGCTACCGCCGGGATATACGTGGTACGAAGACGATGAGTTTAAATTTAAAATAGCATATCCCGAAGGTTGGGTAAAGGAAGAGGTAACCTATGGTGAAGGTATATAGGGGGTGCGTTTTTCAATGAACCCAACACACCTAATGTTATTACAGTAACCATACTGGATTCAGAATGCAACAGCGAAGAAATTAAGGCTATAGGGGCAAAAGAGGTTGTTATAAACGGCCAGGAAGGATATGACGCGATTTTTCAACCGATGCCTGTGGTGAAGCAAAGGTTAGTTTATTTCCCGGTCGATGATAGGTGTTACAATATAGCGTGCTCTACCTCAGAGGACTTGTTTGCTGATTACGCGGGCATCTTTGATACTGCTATAAATTCGGTTGTCATTGAAACTCCGGCACCTGTTACCCTAACGCCGAGTCCGTCACCAAGTCCGTCTGAAACGCCAACATCAGTACCAGCGGCAGAAGCGCCGGAAGAACCTGGTTTTGAAATAGTGTTCGCAATCGTAGGGATAGTGGCAGTCGCATATATTGTGAAAAGAAGGGTATAACCCTTCTCTCTATTTTTTTGATACAAAGCTATGCTCTTACTTCGTCGTCACCTCACACCCGTCCTTTTGCACGATTAGCGTGTGCTCGGCTTGCGAAACTAACCCTCCTCCTTCCTCTCGCAGCACAGGGTACTCCCGTAACGCACCCGCGCTATTCAATGTTCTCAATGCCAAATCAAGCCGATCTCGTGGCAGCCACCGTTTGGCGAACGGCAACCCCTGATAGTTTTCTATTTCCTTCAACAGGTTCTTTGCCTCTCGTACGCGCACGGGACGGGGTTTTATGAGACTGTAGATCTCCACATGGCCGTGCTCTTCTACCTTTCCTACACCATCCGTTGCAAACGGCTCTATCGCAATCACGTCGTTCTCCTTTAAGAGCACCCCGTGCTCGTGCCGCACATTAGGAATTGTAGGCGGTGTATGCGCATTGTGCTGTGCGAGCCCATGTCCCGAGAGATTGACGACCGGTCGGTAGCCACGCTCCCGAATAGCATGCTCAATTGCAGCCCCTATTTCACTGGTGTTCACGCCATCTCGAATGAGATCTATTGCTGCACTCAACGCCGCTTCAGCCGCCTCTACCAGTTCCTTGCGCTCACCACTTAAATCCACCGTCACCGCGCTGTCCGCAATGTATCCGTCCACATGAACGCCAATATCGAGTTTCACGAGATCCTTCTCAAAGACCGTTTCGTCATCTATCGAAGGCGAGGCATGTGCCGCTTCCTCGTTTCGAGAGATATTGCAGGGGAAAGCCGGTTCTCCACCCTTTTCCCTCGTGTTTTGCTCAACGAATTCCGCAACCTCTAACAACAACGCCCCCTCTTTTACTTTCGCTAAGGCTCCTTCTCTCACCGCTGCCAGAATCCTGCCTGCTTCTCGATACTTATCCAATATAACCGCTATTTCCTCTTCTCCCATTTTCGGAACTCCCACCAAACTCCAATTGTTAATTTACCTTACAGAGCAATAAGATTTGGCATTCGTTCGTACCATCACAAGTGCATCCTCATCGCCGTAATACCGTGGAATTACGGCTCGCACCGAAAAGCCCAAATGCGTATAGAACTTCTTCGCAACCTCATTGCTCTTACGCACCTCTACTATCGCCGTGCCTTTTGTTCTTTTTAATACCTCTGCTACCAGCTTGCTACCGATCCCTCGTCTTCTATATGCCGTATGGATAGCGATGGACACGATATGCCCGTCAGGGTAAAAGATGAGGTAACCCACAATGTTACGCAACCCTGTTTCAGTATCGTCCTGCACGTAGACCAAGAAATTATCAGGGTACATTGAAGCAAAATACATGAACGTTGACCCGCTGTAGGGGAGTTTTGGAAATGATTCTTTCTCTATCTGTATAACCGCATCCAAGTCCGAGATTGAAAATTTCCGTAGCATTTTGTCTATCTATCTAATTATCATAAAATAAATTGGATTCCGGGGAAATAGAATGGTTAGCTGGAAAGACGTTAACCAGAAACGGCTATGAAAGAAGCGGTGAGAAGGGTCAGAAATGTGAAATGGTATGTATGGACGAAGGGGAATGAATAGTAAGTTAAAATGAACGTTATTTACAGGGCAATAGAGTGCTTGGTGTAAAGCTAACATTCATGGTGCCATCAATTTTTTACGCACCTCCTCTTCGAGATTAACGCCTTTGATTATCGACATCCGGTTCACATACCACGAGCACGGAACCCTCTTCTCCGATAGCTCCGATTCCGCAAGCTTTATCGTTATTGATGTAGAGTCGCCGCCTCGTTCCCTCGTCACCCACAGGTCAAAGCTCTCGTAGCGTTTCGAGGCAATAAAGAGCATGAAATAATGCTTGTAATTATGCAGCTCCCACTCCTCCACGGTGATATCCACCCGAGGAAAATCCGCAGGATGGCTCAACCGCAGCTCCTCTGGAGTTACGACGGGCTGATACGTTATCCCGGTCCTGAGCATGCCGCCGGTATCGTGTGCCGTTACTTCATACCGTTTGGTAACACCGTCATCCACAATTACCGCGGCATAGTACGGTTTATCGTCAGCCGAGCCTCTAAAATTTGAGACAGGGTCGAAGGGTATCGTTTCGCGGCCTATAAGTCCCGTCCCGGTTAGCATTTTATGCAGTGTATCCGGGCTTTCGTCGACGATGATCTCGATCGTTACCCCGATTGTATAAGAGGGATGAAGATCAGAGCCGTAGTTCTCCAGCTTCGTTACTCTTACGCTTTTTTGGTTGGTTACGAGCATTTTTTCCGATTAGAAAAAGGATTGTATTACTCTAATAGTTAACTAACCGTTGGGCGACAAAGTAAAGCAAAGAAAGGGCCAAAAGTGCAGTTTTGTAAATAAATGAAGGCATAAGAGTTCGAAGACAAAAACAGAGATAGTACACTTATATAAATAATGAAGACCTATGCAGGGCTACCAGTCCTTTGGACAGGTTGTTCGAGGACAAAAATGCGAATGGAATGAAGGTGAAAGGAAAGAATGGGTAGGAGAAAGATGGGGGATGGAGATTTCCTCCAGAGGGAGGGAGGTATATACGAACTTAAATCTACGAACCGGTTCGGATATAAACGAGTTGACGAAAGGCCGAGACTCAGGGAGATTAAGGAGATGCAAAAATATGAACAATTTTCTTAACCCCGCTTACAAAGTCAATAGCGACTTCGGCCGACAAGGAAGAACAGATTATTATAAATGTCAGATGTTGATTTGGATGAAAAGCGAAAAAAGGAGGGCTTAATAATGCCAACAATGAAAAACCTATCTGTAGATTCCTTACAGCTTGATTTAAAGAATTATAGAACCGGAAATACTTGGGCTGTAAGAATTGGAAGAAT
>CAYUEX010000092.1:0-8052 GCA_964443855.1 uncultured Halobacteria archaeon
GGGTTGATGTATCAATATGCAAATATAACCTTGCAAAAATACAAGTCATCATTAAACAAAAAAGTTCCTGAATATTTAATTTCTTGATAAAAATTTCTGTATGTTTTATATACTCTTTAACTATCTAAGTAATGTACTTGATTCTTGTGGCAGAACCCTCTTGAAGCGGGAGTGTAATAGGAACAGGCAATAGAAATATAAAGGGAATGCGAATACGATGGGAGCAGGAAAAGCGCGGTTAATAATAAGCCTAACTATCGCGATCGCTTTTACTTTACTCATTGTATCTGCATCGCCAGCCTTCGCACTGTCTACCGCTGATACTGTTGGTGTTGCAGATGCTAGCGGAAATCCCGGAACGTATTTAGAAGTACCGGTGACCATTAAAAATGTGCAGAATGGCCCGATTATAAGTATGATCTTTGATGTGATCTATAATAATGATGCTCTGAGTGTGGTCGATGTTCAGAATGGTGCTCTGACGTCTTTCTGGGATAATCCAAGTATGAACAACTTTGCAGGGGGCACCAGAGTATCAGTAGTGTATGACGGGCAAAATGCGCATGGACTGGAAGACGGCGCAATAGGCTCAATCGTACTGCTTAACGTCAGTGTTAGTGGCAAACCCGGCGAAACAAGCCGGATGAACCTTACCAATATTCAATTCTCTGATACAGCATACAAGCTGGGAACAGCACCAGCAAAGAACGGAACATTCACAATCCGTGCTGCAGAGTCCGATACATCTATGCTCAGCGATAATATAGAAGACAGTGAAGAGAGCGAAGCGTACTGGGAGGAAAGCGGTCTGTGGCACATAACAGAAAGACGCTCAAATAGTACAAGTCACAGCTGGTGGTATGGACAGGAAACAACCGGTACTTACGACACCGGAAGTGCGACCTCTGGATGCTTGGTTTCTAAGACTATAGATCTCACGGATGCAACCGATGCAACACTCAACTTCTGGACGTACTGGCAAACAGAATCTACGAGTAGTACGAAATGGGATACGAAAATGGTGGAAACATCCACCGACGGTGGAGCGAATTGGGAACTGTTACAGCAACTTTCAGGATCGATGCAAGGACATATCGCTTTAAGTCTCAAGGACTACGTAGGCAACGAAGTGATGATACGCTTCTGTTTCGATACGATGGATGGATATTATAACAGCTATGAAGGGTGGTTCATCGATGATGTAACTGTGGGAGAAGTCTCAGTTCAGGCAGATACTTCGATGCTCAGCGATAATATAGAAGACAGTGAAGAGAGCGAAGCGTACTGGGAGGAAAGCGGTCTGTGGCACATAACAGAAAGACGCTCAAATAGTACAAGTCACAGCTGGTGGTATGGACAGGAAACAACCGGTACTTACGACACCGGAAGTGCGACCTCTGGATGCTTGGTTTCTAAGACTATAGATCTCACGGATGCAACCGATGCAACACTCAACTTCTGGACGTACTGGCAAACAGAATCTACGAGTAGTACGAAATGGGATACGAAAATGGTGGAAACATCCACCGACGGTGGAGCGAATTGGGAACTGTTACAGCAACTTTCAGGATCGATGCAAGGACATATCGCTTTAAGTCTCAAGGACTACGTAGGCAACGAAGTGATGATACGCTTCTGTTTCGATACGATGGATGGATATTATAACAGCTATGAAGGGTGGTTCATCGATGACATCACCGTGGCATGGATAAGCTAGGTTCAGATCTTATTACCATTACCAGTAAATTTGAGGAGATACGCTGGCTTTACAGTGATCCATACCGTAACGGAGAGAACAGGAGAAGGTACTATCAGTGTAAAGTAATACAGCCCTCTTTATCGATGGAACAAACGTCCTTGAGGATCCTGTACCAGCATTGGCTGCTAGTGCAGGCTACACCAATAACTTGGGTCCCTTTGATTGCCCATGCGGAGCATTTACGGGTAATCTCATCGTATAGTATTCCAGCACGACCATATTGGACCGCTTTGAGGTAATCGCGAAGACTAAGGCGGGAGTAGCGGGGTGTGAGCGGGTAGCTGTAACAATTATTGCTCGCAGTAAGCAATCCTGTTTTCCAAGCGAAACTTTGCCGAAACTTTTATATACACCTGCAACTTACATATGTAATTGTCTGACCTGCGTTACATGGTCCGTGGATACGAGCGAGATCCCGATAAAATAATACAGCACTTAAAAATAGGAGGAATGAGGGGATTGATGGAGGACAGAGGACTGCAGAGATGTCTGCCAAATGTCGTGTACGCTATGATTCATCAAGGATCCACGTTTAGGGATGACCCGAAAAGCGGACGTATGAAGAAGAGAAGTAGTACCATTAAAGGCATTAAAAATCTCCCTCTTAACTGAAAAATGGCATCTGTCATGTTGGAAGAAGCGCTTAAGGATGGATTGAAAAAAGGTTTGAAGGAGCGATTTAAAGAGCGACGGGGCAAAATGGAAATAATGGTGGATATACTTTCCTCTGCACGAGAAGGCGCACGGAAAACCGAGATAGTATATAAAGCGAATCTTAATTTCAATCGGGCGGAAAGGTATCTCCCCTATCTGGAAGAGAGAGGTTTAATGGAGAATTCTGACTCATTATACACGACGACGGAAAAAGGAAACGGATTTCTGCACGAATACCGGACGATGAAGGAACTCTTCCTCTGAACATGAGTAAAGATACAAACCGGCGAAGTCGATGGGAAATCAGTTATGATATACTAGAAGCAACTGCAGCAGAAGAGGCGCATGGTGGTAAAGCAAAGAAAACTCGCATCATGCAAGCGGCACATTTGGATTGGCGGAACTTTAAACGATATTTTGACTTCCTGCTGGAGCAGGGTTTTATAGCCAGTTCAGAAAGAGGGGATTGCTATTCTCTTACAGAGAAAGGTATTCATCTAAGGGAACAATTAAGGGAATTGAGAGAGCTATTAGAGCAACCTATAGCGGTATCACAAAATTTATTCCCCGAGCAACTCTAAAAATCTTAATCCTGAGGTTCTAATTTTCGCCCTTGCGTTATTACTATCAAGATTAATAAATTCGTTCTCTTCCAAAAGAACTATAATTCTTTTGACCTTATCCTCCGATAAGGAAACATGACCTCTAAGCTCATCTAATGAATGCCATTGTAAGTCTTGTAACTGCTCCAATACGGTGTCAATGGTTTTCATTGTGAATAGCTCCTTGTAACGACATAAAAGTCCGTTGCAGCGATCACCCTCATATCAGCGAACAAAAACGCAGCAGCAACGCTCGGTACAGCCGACCATGTTTCGCGCACTTTCTCTTTTTTCATATTCAGCACCTCACTTCTTCCTAGCCGGAAATCCCTACTTTTTCCACTTTACCTTCTTCTTTATTTCTACACCACAGGACTGGGAAGATGACCGTGTTTCACGGCATATCCTCACCACACCATGAGGGAATATTAATTGGGAATCGTTATATATAGTGAACTGAACAAAATAGTGCTCAACAAAAAGCATAGAGTTCAAACTAAGCAATGTTGTCAAAATAGGCGTATAGCATCTTAGCGTTGACGGATTCAGATTGATTTTAGGATGTTCTTGTCAAAAAAGTAGGTATGCAGATATTAGCATTAAGCAGTCCATATGACCTATAAGGTCGATAAAGAGAAAGAGGGGGGGTGATATACTCCTGCTGTTGAATTTTACGAAATCTCTTCTTCTCTTTTCCCACTATAGTGACTGCAGTGAGGAAGGAACGAGTGGCCGAAGGTGAGGCAAACGATATTATTACCTTCAGGCAGTATTTCCTCTTTTAAACACTTTTTCTCTCCACTGGAAACATTGCCACAAGTTTTATATACACCTGTTATCTACATATGTAACTGTCTGACCTGCGTTATGTGGTCCGTGGATACAAATGAGATCCCGATAAACGTCACACTACTAAAAAATAGGAGGAATGAAGGGATTAAAGGAGTACAAAGGACCGCAGAGGGATGCTTGGCATTTGCCGTTCAGGCTCGGATTCTCTGAGGGTTCCCATATAGATGACCGGGAAAGCTGACGTATAAAGAAGAGAAGCAGCACGGTCTAAAATCATAAAAAATCCTTTTTAAAGAAAGATGGCATCAACATCGTTAGAAGAGGCGCTTAAGGAAGGTGTAAAGGGTGGCTTAAAGGTGCGCTTTAAAGAGCGGAGAGGCAAGATAGAAATAGTAATTGATATCCTTTCCGTGGCGCTCGACGGTGCACGGAAGACTGAGATAGTATATAAAGCGAATCTTAATTTCACACGAATAGAACGATACATCCCGTTTTTGAAAGAACGGGGACTGATGGAGAACTCAGGCCCGATATACAAGACGACGGAAAAAGGTAAGGAATTTCTACGTGGATACGAGAAGATGGAGGAACTGTTGCTTACATAAGCGCGAAGAAATCGGTGCAGAGGACCGCTGTCTCTTCCGCCTCATTGTAGGTAATAATGTGGTATTTAGCTAAGAACCGCAAAAAAAGCGCGATTTTATCTTCTGGAACGTCCAGAAGCGAAGCGATCCTAGCCACCGGATAGGGATGCATGTCTTCCAAAATGCGGAGTATCTTGTTCATCTTCAGGTCTGCTTCGACGTCGCTGTTAGCCATTGTCTTTTAATTTCGGATCCTGTAGTAACTTCGTGTGTTACTCTTTTTAAAACAATGGGGTTCTAGCATGCTGACTTCAGGTTCTTATCTCTGTTCCTTACCACAAGCCCCTGTCTCCTTTAATAGTAGCATGGTCAACGTATGATTCGGTTGACCCGCTTTCGAGGGTCCGTGGATATGAAGATATCCTGATAAAACATCACAGCTCGAGACAAAAAATGTGTGGGATAATTGGTTATATAGGAAAGAGAAAAGCGTTCCCATTTCTTCTGAACGGCTTAGCAAAGTTAGAGTATAGGGGATACGATTCCGGAGGGATTGCGCTCCTCTCAGACGGACTGTGTGTTCAGAAGGACATTGGTAAATTGGGAGAGATTCAGTTTGAAGAAGTTGAAGGCACGATAGGTATTGCCCATGTAAGATGGGCTACACACGGAAAAGTATCAAAGGAGAATGCTCATCCCCATTGTGATTGTAAGAATGAAATAGCTATTGTTCATAATGGGATAATAGAGAATTATCGCGAACTGAAGGCGGGTTTGGTTAAGAAGGGGCATGTCTTTGCGTCGGACACCGATTCTGAAGTGGTTTCACATTTGATAGAGGATTTTAGCGCGGACGGGCTACGTTTTGAAGAGGCGGTTATCAATGCGTTGAAGATGCTTGAAGGCAGTTATACGCTTCTTGCGATACAGAGAGGCGAGAATAAGATAGTCGGTGCGAGGAAAGGCTCTCGCTCACTCACGCTGGGGATTTCAGAAGAAGGGATTTTCCCAGCTTCGGATGTTCTCGCGTTCTTAGAATGGACAAATAGGGTTGTGTATCTTAAGAGTGGGGATGTCTTCGTTGCAGATGCTGAGCAGGATCTTTGCATCTACAATTTGACTGAAGATCGTATTGTTGTGAGACCAGTTGATACAGTGAAATGCGATGTCGCAGAAGTAAAGAAGGGTGAATTCGAACATCTCATGCTCAAGGAGATAAGCGAGCAGGATGAAACGATACTCAGAGCGTTGCAGCAGAATGAGGACATCGTTCAGGGGATATGTGACAAGATGCGGAATGCTGTTGGAACGTTCTTCATTGGCTGTGGTTCGAGTTATCATGCGGGCCTGACAGGCAGTTATTTATTCTCAAAAGCAGCAAAGCTGCATGTGAATGCGGTTTTAGCGTCAGAGTTTGAAAATTACGAGCACTTTTTAACTGATAAGACGCTCGTATTCGCCGTTTCACAATCAGGAGAGACCGCAGATGTGCTGGATGCCGTGAACGCGGCAAAGCGGAAGGGGTGCACCGTGGTGGGCATAGTAAACCGAGATGGTTCGATCTTAGCGCGTGAGAGTGACAGACAATTGTTTATGAATAGTGGCCCTGAGATCTGTGTCTTATCAACGAAAACCTACACGTCTCAAGTCGTCTTGATGGAGATGCTCGCATATGCGCTTTCCGGCGATTACGAGGAAGGTTTGAAGAAAATAGGGAGCTTATACCTCGACATCTACAACTTAACGTCACGGTCAATGCGAGAATATCTGGCGAAGCTGGCACGGATGCTTTGCGATAAGCGTGATATATATCTCATTGGAAGAGGCGCTCAGTATGCAACTGCATTGGAAGCCGCACTGAAGATAAAGGAGGTCTCGTATATTCATGCGGAAGCGTTTGCCGGCGGTGAGCTCAAGCATGGACCTTTGGCGTTGATTGATGAAGGAACACCGTGCATCGTCTTTGTATCCGCGGAAAACAGATCGAAAATCCTCTCGAATGCAGAAGAAGTGAAAAGCCGAGGGGGCTATATCATTGGTGTCGCTTCAGAGAATGATCCAATCTTCGATTGCTGGATAAAAGTGCCCGAGGCTGAAGAACTGAACCCGATAATTCAAATCATACCGATGCAGGTGCTCGCCTATCAGCTCGCGGTCTACAAGGGACTTGACCCGGATAAGCCCCGTAATCTGGCAAAGAGCGTTACCGTGACTTAAAACTCGAAATTTAACACATAAAAATGAAAAAAGAGGGGTTTATTTACATTGCCCCTCATTAATTTTTTCTTTTAATTTTCTCTCCGCTTTCGATTGTTGAAGAACAGGAATAGGCCTAATATTGCTACGACGGGTATTGCGATTGTTGCGAATTCTGGGATGTCAGTACATTCAAAGCCCCTAATAGTTATTACATCATTTGCACAGCTCTGCGTAGCTACCACGTCAACCTTTTTACCAGCGGATATTCCGAGTGCTGACTTAGGGATTTTCATTTCTATCAGATAATTTGGCTTACGCCTATCCTCATTCCAATCGCCATATATTTGATAAGAGATTGTTGCTGTTCCGCTACACTTAGTGCCACTTACTATGTTACTGACAGGTACTCTCTGCTGAGCACACGGAGAAGGACAGATCAAAGCCCATGATGTTATCTCTTTAAAAATTGTTCCTCTTGGCTCATTTACCACATCATACGATTTTCCAGCCCATGACCCTACAAAACCCGCCTCATTAGTCAATTTAACGCCATATTCCACACCGTCAATCTCTAAACGTAAATCTCCGGGAATCAATTTGATCTCTTTTCCTATTTGAGGGCAATAATAAGTTATGCCATCGGGATGCATAGATGTGATAATGGCGATATAAATGTAAGGTCCATTTTCATCTTCATCCAGATACATTGCTTCTATATCGCATTCCTCGATGCCAGGTCCATATCCGCTATCCATCGTAGACTTGGTACCAGGGTAATACGGTCCAAGCCAATAATTTTCTAAAACGCTCACTGCAGGAGTATTCGCCATGTACTGGCTAGCACCCCAATCAACACCCCAATCTTGCAAACTACCGTCGCCAACAGTATATTTATCTGCACTCGCCGGCACTGTCGTTATCGCTAGTAGTAAAGCGCTCAGCGCAAAAACGATTGCAACTTTTACTATCTTCATTTTTTTCGTTTTCACCTTCTATTTTTTATCCCCTCTCCTTCTTTTCATCTTTCCAGATTATGATGGAAGTGATTCAGATGCTTGTGTATAAAATCAAAGCACAAGCATAAAAGCTTTTCGAATGTGTTTCCGCTGTGCTGAGAAGTTACAATACAGGGGAATAAGAGTTTGTGGCATGGACAAGAGATAAGAACCTAAGCGCATGTCCCTGCAAGATGGTAAGATAGGGAGTAATTTAAACGCTCACCACAATGTTTCAGCGGTTATAACAAATATTCAAAACCACATCAAAAATTAATGTGACCACTTGAATCTCCTTTCCACGGAGTGACGAGATATGCGCTGCACGGCTCTGAACACCTTTTATTCTTTCTTTGGATCGTTTGAAGTCAGCGTTGCAGGAACTGAGAACTCACCGTAGGAAACAAGTATTGAGGTTTTTGATAAACTTCCGTTTTTAAGCGGGTAGCTTAAGAGGCGCTGCTCAA
>CAYUEX010000093.1:0-739 GCA_964443855.1 uncultured Halobacteria archaeon
GTTCTCGTTCGCGCGCGCGCTCTATCTCCTTCGCCGCCTCTTCGAATGGGAGCAGCTCATCTCCAGAGGCTTTCGCCTTGTCGTATGCTCTAATGGATTCCAATTCCTCTAATTCATCAAGAATCTTCTCGTAGTGCCTGATATCGATTAAAACGCCCTCCTTCTTCCCTTGTTTATCCACGAGAAATCGCACGGAACTCATAGGAGAATATTACGTTCACTTTTATATAAATCTACGTGCTTTCTCCGGGTACACCGCCCAAAAATACGCACGGATCGAATCAATCGAATCCTAGTCTACCAATCACCAGCTCGCCCTGATCTTATTCGAAGCGCACGACGACGGGCCGGCGGCAACGCCTATCGGGTACTTGCTGTGGCTCGGTGGTTGCCGATGGTTCAAGGATTGGTACTTCGCCGAGGGGCGGAAAGAAGGTGGGATCAAGCTGCAAGGTGAGAAGCCGTTACCTGCCGAACGTGAAAAAGAGAATACAGCGAAGATTATCGAGGAATTAGCATCCCAAACCAGCGTGTAATCTATGCCGAAATAGGCGTGGATTAATCTATCTCGCATGCCCGCCATTTGCTTCCAGGGGATTTCGGAATGGGTTTCTTTAATGCTTTCGGGAATGTTTTTCGTTGCTTCTCCTATAATCAATCTCGAACTTTAGGATTACCGCACTTGCGGTTTTATTTATCATTGCTTATAAGTTCGTCAAGAGTCATACCTTTTACAAAC
>CAYUEX010000093.1:749-7852 GCA_964443855.1 uncultured Halobacteria archaeon
ATTATGTCGTTTAGGTACAGCTTGTAATCGCGTTTCATGTTATACCACCACCACTTCCTTCAGTATCTGGTCCTTCAGCTCCGGTCGAACTGCACGTTCGGAAACGACATCCACCTTCACGCCGAGCTGCTCTTCGAGGAAGTTGGCAAGCCCGACCAGATCAAGCAAAGTAGCACCCTCGTGGAAGCGTACGAGAACATCTACGTCGCTACCCTTCTTCTGCTCCCCGCGGACGTAGGAGCCAAAGACGCCGACGATTGTGGCCTTATACTTTTGATGGATCTTTCCAGTCACGTTTTTGAGATCCGCGAGGATGCGATCAAGGTCTGCGGTCATTGACTCTTTGATTCTCCTTCTTCCGTTAAGAAATTTTATAACTAAAAAGAGCGCTATAGGATTTGATCATCATGGATGGATTCTATTTTCTCTTACCTACGTTACTGGTAATCTTTGTGTCTTTTCTTATTGTAAGAGCGGCGGCCATCGCGTTGATGATGACGGGAATGTCTGAGAAGAGAGCGAGATTTCAAGCGTTATCTGCTTTCTCTGGAACAGGATTCACAACGAAAGAGGCCGAAAGCGTCGTTAACCATCCTGTACGGAGAAGAATTATTAGTTGGCTCATGATATTTGGTAATGCGGGAATTGTTACGGTTATCATAACTGCTACGTCCACGCTTGTTACGAGTAAAGGATACCAACTTTCCCTCAACGTTTTGATTCTTCTTGTAGGGGTCTATTTCATTTATAGGATCTCAACGTACAAGGGATTTATACGGAAGTGGGAAAGCTTCATCGAGGATAAGCTCATAAAATCGCCGAGCTTTGAGGAGGGTGCAACTGAGGATCTCCTTCATCTCATTGAAGGCTATGGACTCGTGCGAGCAATTATAACAGAAGACTCACCATTAGTTGGTAGCACCCTTTCAGAATCTAAATTAACCGAGAAAGAATTAATGGTTTTGGGAATCGAGCGAGGCAAAAGTTGGATTCCTATTCCAAAAGCGATCGAGACAATACGGGATGGTGACAGACTCGTCGTTTACGGGCCTCTTGAGGTCCTGAAGGCCCTGTTTAGGGAGGCTTGAGCTGGTGAGTTCAAAATGGGCATAAATAAGGAATAAATGTACGCGAAAGCAGTTTTGTATCTTATAAGTGCATCAGTCTATCAACTGCTACGGGAATATCATGATGAGATTCGCAGTTAAGGATACCTTAACGGAACAAGAAATCCAATCAGGTCTTAGAAGCATTATCAAAGATGGTTTAGCCAGCCAAACGATGGTAACACTGACAGGGGGTGTCTTTCTCGTTGCTTTCGCGCTACAACTCGGGGCTTCAAATCTAGTAATAGGGCTCCTGGCTGCTATCTCTCCATTAGCACAGTTGATTCAGATTCCTTCGATTTATTTAGTTGAGAAATATCGCGTGAGGCGCACAATTTGTGTGTTCGCATCCGCTTCGAGTAGATTTTTCTGGTTACTCATTGCCTTGATTCCCTTCCTCTTTTCCATAAAATCGGGCTTAATCGCTCTCATTGTAGCATTAGCACTCCATGCCGGCTTTAGCGCCGTGAGTAGTAGTAGCTGGA
This sequence comes from uncultured Halobacteria archaeon, assembly GCA_964443855.1. Taxonomy (GTDB): domain Archaea; phylum Halobacteriota; class Syntropharchaeia; order Alkanophagales; family Methanospirareceae; genus JACGMN01. The sequence goes on from CAYUEX010000093.1 coordinate 2,341, forward strand.
ACCCCTGGATGCGTGACCTCGTACCACAAGACCGATTGGGATCTTTTTTCTCGAAACGAATGAGCTTGGCGATGACCCTGGGCATCCCGCTCAGCCTTGTCGCGGGATTTTATCTTGACTATTGGAAGAGGCATTACCCAGAGTATGAGCTTTACAGCTACTCAATACTCTTTTTCCTGGGGTTCTTGGCCGGAATGCTCGGCGTTTACTTTATATCAACTATACCAGAGCCTCGTTTGCCGCCCAGCGAGGGGAAACCAAAGCTTTTTATGTCACTCTTCCAGCCTTTTAAGGATGAAAACTTCCGCAACCTTCTCACCTTTATGGGCTCCTGGAATTTCGCCGTCAATCTTGCCGCTCCCTTCTTCACCGTGTACATGCTGAGGCTATTGGAATTGGAGATGTCGTTTATCATCGTTCTTCTGGTGGGGAGCCAAGTGACAAGTATCGCCTTTGTGCAAATCTGGGGGAGGTTTTCAGACCGGTTCAGCAACAAATCGGTACTTGGAGTCAGCGGTCCCCTCTTCATGCTCTGTATCCTCGCCTGGACGTTTACCACCCTGCCTGGGAAATATTTCTTGACCATACCTCTCTTGGTAGCCATTCATATCTTCATGGGCATTTCGACTGCGGGGGTGACGCTGGCTTCAGGAAACATCGGGCTGAAGCTGGCACCAAAGGGGCAGGCAACCGCATATTTAGCCGCAAATAGTCTGGTGAATTCGATAATGGCAGGCATCGCACCCGTTTTTGGTGGTCTGTTTGCCGACTTCTTTGCTGGTCGGGAACTCGCCTGGACGCTCACCTATACGACGCCAACCGGGAAACTGGTAATCCCAACCTTGGACTTCCAGCAGTGGGATTTCTTTTTCTTCCTCGCATTCTTAATTGGCGTGTATTCCATTCATCGCTTAGCTCTTGTTAAAGAAGCCGGAGAAGTGGAAGAGAAACTTGTCCTTCAAGAACTTATTGCAGAGGTAAAGAGGCCGCTACGCAATTTTTCCACGGCTGGCGAGCTTCAACAACTGGTACAATTTCCGTTTTCCATTCTTCGGACTACGTTTGAACGGGCAATGGTGAGTGAGACTCCGAGAAAGAGCAATAAACGGCAGTGGTGATATAAGCACAGGCAAATCCTTACGATTACCGTTATATATTTTCCCTAATAATTATAAACTATGGAAGCTATAGCCTTTTTCATTTACGCATTCACCTCGATTTTTATTATTGTCAATCCCATTGGTGGAATAATCACGTTTATCTCATTAACCACTGGTATGCGTGCATCAGAAAGGAAAGAGGTAGCAAAACGCTCAGTTACCGTGGCCTGCATGTTGGCAATTGTTTTTGCACTTGGGGGTGAGTTAATCTTGCGGCTTTTCGGAGTGACCGTGGACTCCTTACGAGTTGCAGGCGGGGTATTGCTTTTCATCGTTGCATTAAACATGCTGCATGCGAATGTCTCGCGTGAAAGTGTAACCGAAGAAGAGTTAAAAGATGCTGCTAAACGCGATGATATTGCCGTATTTCCTATTGCTATACCTCTATTAACCGGCCCAGGAGCAATTACAACCGTAATCGTGGTTATAAGGACCGGCCAGACGCTGGAATTGAAACTATTCACGATCGTAGCCATATTGCTAACCTTTGCTTTAACGTATCTCATCTTCATATCTGCAGAGAAAATCAATAAAATATTGGGTGTTACCGGCTCGTTAGTGATAACACGGGTTATGGGATTGTTATTAGGTGCTATCGCAGTTAATTTCATCGCAACGGGTATATGGAATATATACCAGTCGATGCTGTGATTAGACGATTCCGGGAGCAGCATGAATGGCCTGTGTATCACTCCACCATGAACTTGATAATCCCATCAAAACTCCTCACAAGGTCGCTCAACTCTTCAAAATCTCGGACATTGATCATGACCCGGAAGATATACGTAAAAGTGCCGTTCTGACTGACCTCGAAGCCCTCGAGTTTCGGTCTGAATTTGGCGAGCAAGTCCCTCAACTTTTTTTCGGACAATTGCTGAGCGAATGAGATGGTCAATCGACGTGAATGCCCGCCGAATCCACGTTTCTCGAATAGGTAGTCGATGAAAAACACGACCAGGCACTGGAGTGTCGTGAGCGTACCCACCACATAATACCCGGCGCCGAACGCCACACCCGTCGCTCCGATAAGCCATATCGCCGAAGCGGTTGTGAAGCCTACGACTGAAGGGCCTTCTTTGATGAGCGTTCCGGCACCAAGAAAGCCGATGCCCGTAACGACACCAGCGGCGATGGGGAGCGTCTGTCCCGCAATGGTTAGACTTTCGGTAACGAGCATAAATGCGCATGCCCCGGACGAGACCAAGGTGAACGTACCAAACCCGATCGGTTTCATGCGCAGTTGACGCTCCAAGCCGACAACAAGGCCGGCAAAAAAAGCGAAAAGCAGCCGCATTACAATCGTCGTGAGTGCTAAATCTTCTATCATGGAGTATACGATGGAGATAAACATAGTGGATAGTTAAATAACTTCTCCGTGCGGTAGTGCGATGATTTAACACGAATACGCTACAGGGGACGCATATAACGAATCATCAAAAAATAGCACTTTAATGGCGCTTATTTTACAAATAAAAAGGTCTTAAGTTTTTTTATGCGATTCGGACGATTTTTTATACTCAGTTCCGTTTGTACTCCATGTTCTATTTACCTAGGGGGGTTATGAGACAGAAAACGCTATAGTAAAGATAAAGGATATGAAAGAGGAGCTGATAAGCGAAAAGGTGCAGGCACGGCGAAGAAGAACGAGAGTAAAGAAATCATTGGGACCCGTATCGAATTTAGAGGAGCATGTACGCCCCGATTGGTGGCGGCGAATTTTTAATGCCACGTATTTGAAAACCGACGGAGATGTGGTTGACGACCTGAATATCACGCGAAATGAGGTAGATTACTTCTCGGAATTGCTGCACCTTTCTGCGGAAGATAAGATACTCGATCTATGCTGCGGACAGGGCCGGCATTCGCTGGAACTGGCGAGAAAGGGATTCAAGAAGGTCGAGGGATTGGATCGCTCGCACTACCTTATCCAAAGAGCGAAGACGCAGGCAAAAAAGGAAGGTCTCTCGCTGAAATTTCGAGAAGGTGATGCGAGAAAGTTGCCCTATCCTTCAGATTCGTTTGACGCCGTGATGCTGCTCGGCAACAGCTTCGGATACTTCGAGACAGTTCAAGACGATTTGAGGGTTCTGAAAGAGATTTTCAGAATATTGAAGCCGTGGGGACGGTTTATTATTGACGTCACGGACGGCGCATATCTGAAAGAGAAGTTCCAACCACGTTCATGGGAATGGATCGACAAGAACCTCTTTGTCTGCCGTGAGCGTTCGCTCGCACTGGACGAACAGCGATTGATTTCGCGTGAGGTGCTCACACACGTTGAAAAAGGGGTAATTGTGGATCAGCTCTATGCAGAGCGACTTTACACGCATGAGAATCTGTCTGAACTCTTGAAGAACGCGGGATTCAGCGAGATAACGATCCATGGTGAGCTTTCGACCGATTCACAGCGTCGTCAGGATTTAGGGATGATGGAGAAGCGTATCCTGGTCACGGCGAGGGTCCGAAAAGAATGGGCACCCGAGAGGTCAAGGAAGCGCCGAGAGGTCAAGCATATCGTGGTAGTCCTGGGCGATCCCGAGAAACCAGACTGCGTAAAACCATGCTGTGTCTTTGATGACGATGACCTCTATACCATTGACCAGTTGAAAGGGGCACTAAGGGAATTGAAGGACTTCCAGTTCACGTATCTCTACAATCACACGACGCTCATCCAGGATTTGCTGAAGAAAAGCGCGAAGATAGATTTCGTCTTCAACCTCTGCGATGAAGGGTTTTTGAACGATGCGAAGAAGGAATTGCACGTTCCCGCGATTCTCGATATGCTCGGCATTCCGTACACGGGCTCTGGACCACAATGCCTTGCGTTCTGTTTCGATAAGTCGCTGGTGCGCGGCATAGCAAAAGAGATGGAGATTCCCGTGCCCGAAGCAGTGTTCGTCAAGCCTGAAGACAGCACGTTCGAGCTGCAATTTGATTTCCCCGTGCTCGTTAAGCCGAATTTTGGTGATTCCAGTTTTGGTATTACCCAACGAAGTGTGTGCTACGATCCTGAGGAACTGACGAATGCGATTTCAGCGATACGCGAGAAATTTGGCTATGATAAGCCGTTACTCGTGGAGGAGTTTCTGACCGGAAAGGACTTGAGTGTGGGCATTATTGGCAATCCCCCCGAATCGTACACCGCTCTTCCGATTATCGAAGAAGATTATTCGGCCCTTCCACGAGGATTACCGCGAATCTGCGGCTACGAGGCAAAATGGCTGTCCGAATCGCCTTATTGGAACATCCGCTCAATCCATGCAGAAATGCCTGAAGTGTTGGAGCAAAACCTTGTGGAATGGTCCTTAAAGCTCTTCGAACGTCTCGAATGCCGTGATTATGCTCGATTCGACTGGCGATTGGATGCACGGGGCAACCCGAAACTCCTTGAGGTCAATCCTAATCCTGGCTGGTGTTGGGATGGCCATTTGGCAAAGATGGCCGCTATTGCGGGGAGTTCCTATACCGACATGCTGGAGGCAATTCTGAAAGCTGCGGAGACGCGGATATACGATCATAAAGAAGAGAAGGCGATGCACGAGAGCAATAGAGCATCTGAAAAAGAACGAAGTGCGCAGTAGTAACCCGCACTGCAGTTCATCGTCTTCGATTTGTTCTTCTTTTGTAAACTTCTAACTATATTGCATTGAAATCTTAATTTTTCTTATTGAAAACGGCAAAAATTTTAGAAAGTTTATATGGCCCTCGAGTATATAGGTTGACAAGATGACTGAAGGAATCAAACTTGATGAGATTGATAGAAAGATAATCGAGCTGCTCCAGGAGGATTCAAGAAAGCCTTTCGTGGAGATCGCAAAAGAGTTGGGCTTATCAGACCCAACTATTCATGTTAGGGTTAAGAAGCTTCAAGAAGCGGGCATAATAGAGAAGTTCACCGCGGTATTAGCGCCGGCTAAAGTGGAAAAGGGCATCGCAGCGTTTGTCGAGATCAACGTAAAACCCAACACAATTGAAGAAGTTATCGGAAATCTTGGTGGGCTCGAGGAGGTCCTGGAAATACACGAAACGTTTGGGGACTATGACCTTATCGCGAAACTAAGAGCTAAGACCAATGAAGACCTGAGAGATCTCGTGGCACGGGAAATACGAACCATACCCCATATTGTAAACACAAAGGTAACAACCGTTCTAAAGACCCGCAAAGAAGCGCAACTCAAAATAGCACAAAAATGATTAGCAGGGGCCCCTCCAATCCGATGTTCGACACTTCGAAGATCTTTTGGCGATGAGAGAAAGAGTGCTATGAGAGGCACGTTGAAGTGAGAAAAGGACTTTTCTCATTCACAAGCTCGAAGCATTTGGCGGTCAAATGCCCCCCACCCGTATTTAGA
>CAYUEX010000094.1:0-7720 GCA_964443855.1 uncultured Halobacteria archaeon
CAATTATACCATTCATCACTTGGTTTTTAAAATGTGAATATATACTACTTAAAATCTCAATAGCTACTCTCTGGCTTCTAACCATTACATGCGCGTTACAATTATTGCGGTACCGAGCTCAAGAAAATGCATGGTATGCTATTAAAGAAGGACTATTGTTTGAGAAAAAGAACAGTTAAAACCAAAAGAGAACATGAGAGCAAACAAAAGATCATTCGAAATCAGCCAACGCCGAGCACGCCCTACAACGCACACAGCCCGCCTTGCAGTTCTTCCAACTCACGCCGGTGTCGTGTAAGATGTCCGCGACGATCTCATAAAGATGACGCATGCGATCCGGGCTTGGAGGCCTCTCCTTTTCGAGCAGCGATCCCGGAATAGGGCGAAGCGGTACGATAAACGGATAAACGCCGAGTTCAGCCAGCAGCGTGCTCCCCTCTATGATTGATTCATCGCTTTCTCCCAAACCTGCGATGACAAAACTGCTCACCTGACTCTCGCCAAAAAGCTCTACACTTCGCTTCCATGCTTCTTCAAATCGCTGTAAGGGTATTCCAGCCTTTGACGGTGTTATTTCTTTGAGCACCCGTTTATCAAAGCTTTCGACGTGGATGCCAACGGTATCAACCGCATCTGCAAGTTTGTCAATAATGCTGAACTCTTCCGGCGGTTCGAATTGCACGTGAATGGGCAATCCCGTGGCCTCTTTTATCGCGCTCGCAACGTTCGCAAGGTGATTGATACCCTTATCAGGCGTTGCCGTCGTGCCTGTGGTGAGCGTTACGTGCGTTACGTGGTCCAATTCTTTTGCAGCACGCGCCACTTCGGCGAGCTGCTCCGGCGTCTTCTTCGCTATTGTTGCACCGCTGTTCAGCGAGAGTTCGATTGCACAGAACTTGCACCGCAGTGGCGTATTCCAATAGACGCACGTCTGTATCGTCGTAGTCGCTAAACAATCCATGCCGTGCAGCAGTGCTATTTTGTAGTACGGTATGCCGTCCTTCGTCTTTAACTCCTGGAACTTCGTGGTAGGAAAGTGAACTTCGGTAATACGCTCGCCGTCTTTCTTGAGAACATAGCGCTCATCCTCACGATCGAGACGATACGGCGACTGAGCCACGAACCAACTCTGGGTTGGGACGTTTGCGACCGTGTTGCCGAAGACGAACATTCCACCAGCAGCAGGACCAGCTCCCGCTCGCCGTCCCTGTTCCAAGCCAGAAACGTGTGCGCCCAGGCATAACAACTCTACTTTTAAATCACGCGTTTCCATTTCCATTTCCATTTCCATTTCTATTTCTATTTCTTCTTCTTTCGTATTAATTTGCTGATCTCATCACTTGTTACCAAGCCGATGACTCTTCTATCAGCATCAATAACGGGTAACGCGGAGATGTTGCTGCGTCCCATCTTTCGAATCACCAGCTCAAGTGGCTCATCTAAGACCGCAGTAATCACCTTTTTCGTCATTATCTCTGCCAATTCCTCGGACCGTTTTGCCACTGCTGCGGCTATATCCCACGCGGTTACCATGCCTGCAAGTTTATCATCATCTGAGAGCACCGGAATGTGCGTCCTCTGGGTATCCATGATCAATTTCGCAGCTTCTGCTATACTTGCGCTGTCTCGTAATGTCTTCACGTCTCGTATGATAACGTCTTTAACTAGTGGTAGTTCGGTCTGTTTCCTCGGCGTGGCTGCGGTATCTGTTGGCAATCGCTCTATCGGCAGCGAGAGGGTAAAATCGCCATGCTCTACCCGGCTTTTCAGCCCCTCGGCCACTTTTTGCGCCATTAAGTAACTGGAAAGCGAAGACGTCGGCACTTCTTTACCCTCAAGTTCTATCCTCCCGGATTTTAACTCCTCATAGGTAACGGTTCTCAAAACGGGTCGCTCGCGCCTGCTCACACCGTAATCAATCACCTCGGTAACGATATCCGCATCGTTTATCGCCGTCTTCTTCACCATTCGTTCGTTCAATATCGGTATCGGTATGCCAATACCAACGTAGAGCGTAACCCCGTAGCCGTAGAAGGTGGCGCCTTTCAAGAATTCCGGATTCATCTCCTTCAAGTCACCGGTGACCATTAAGGTTCCAAAGCGATGAACAGGATCGTGTTGTGTTCCCATCCCTACCACATAGCCCCCAGCACCACAGAGGAAAATCCGCGTGCCCACTCCGATGGTCTCGAAATCAGGATCATTGTACAGCGGCGAGAGCGTACCGGCACCGGAATAATTGACATTGCGATAATTAGGGAGCAGTGTGCCCATGTAGGTGTATAACGTTCGATCGGTGGAGTTTGTCGCACTGGCATACCGTTGATATGCATTTCGCGGGTTCACCATAGTCGCTTGATTTAAATCTTCGAGTGTAACGGTGGTTTCTAACGCTTTACGTGGGTAGCAATCCGTGCCAACGCTCGTAGCCCGCAGGTTTATGGACTTACCGGCGACTAAATCCTCAATGACGTATCCACCACCATAATCCATGCCTTTTTTCTCTGACAATTGCGTCGCGCCGAGATACGCATCAACCGCGGCAATACCGGCGTACGCTTCGACATCGTTGAGCCATACACGTTCCATTTTAATCGGCGGATCAGCATGGCCAAAGTTAAGGAACACGCCAGAAGAGCACATAGGACCAAACGTCCCTGTGGTGACAACGTCCACCTCTTTAGCCGCTTTTTCTGCGCCTAATTCGTTCACGATGTCGCCCATTTTATCCGCTGTCACGACACGGACACTGCCGTCCTCAATTCTCGCGTTTATCTCCTCTATGCTCTTCTCGGTCATCCGCTCTCCACCATACGTAGAAAATACGAACGCAAACCTTTAATATCTTACGGATTTTCGGCTAGGTATCCGCGTGGTGTATTTTTACTATAGGCCAGGATATCTCGATACCTTCCTCGTCGTAGCGCTTCTTCAACGCTTTGATAAATTCGTGTTTCACAATGTATTGCGCCGCAGGTTCCTCGACCCGCAAAATAATCGAGAAATTGATGTTCGATTCGTCAAACGTGTGGTACCGGATAAACGGTTGAAAGTCCTTCATTGCTCCGGGGACGGTATTTTGTACCTGCTTCGCGACATCGATCGTGACTTTCTCCACGTTCTCCAGATCCGAGCCGTAATCGACGCCACATTGGATGACCACCGACATCTCCAGCACGGGCAACGAGTAATTGGTAATGATACTCTCGGCGAGCTTTGAATTCGGGATAATAATCATCGTATTGGGCAAGGTTCGTATCCGCGTGGACCGCCAGCCGATATCTTCGACAAAGCCTGAAACGCCTCCTTCTACTTCTATGTAATCGCCAAAATTTATCGGGCGGTCGGAAACGATATGCAAGCCTGAGAATAAATTTGAAAGCGTGTTTTGAAGGGCCAGTGCAATGGCTAACGCTCCTATCCCCGAAGCCAAGATTAAGGGTGTTATCTCAATATTGAAGTGTTCCAAGATCATCAGAAACGCGAGGAGGTAGATGAAAAGGGCGATGATGTGGCTCAATAATTTCGGCATCTTCTCCAATTGCTTCTGCGCCTTCAGCCAGAAACTGAGCACAATCCGCAGGATATGCGAGACTATCAACGCGATCAACAATACGGTAACGACGAAATATATGCCGTCCAGATACGTAAAGTAAGTCGCAAGTTGAGAGAGCGATTTCAGTGCGAGATACAGACCGTTAAAAACGATAAAAATGTACACCGGTTTTGTCAGCAGGTTCACGATGATGTCGTCAATATCCGTCTTTGTCCGTGCGGCAAGTTTTCTAACGTAGTTAACGAGGATAAAATGAACAACTTGGGCAAGGATAAGGGAGCTTAGTACGATTATGAGGAATTGGAAATATTCATGCTGAATGAGCTGCTCCAGTTCTAGTGCCATAGGTTTTTGGGGGGTTACGTACGATACGATACAATAGCTTTAGAAAACTTTTATAAAAAGGTTTTTATTAAATGAGCCGATTGTCGTCCCAGAATTTTCGGATTTTCGATGTTTCTCGATTTTATAGTGATCTTTGGAAAATCTATTGTTGGCTTGAGGGAGGTTCTTATTTATCCCCCAGGCTTGGGTGAAAGGACAATTGAAATCTTTTTCAGATTTCCCTAAATCTATCGCTTTCTATCGAGATGTAAAGGGGGTACATCTCATTTACAAATCTATAAGCTCCTCTGCCATGTTCCAAATCGCTTTCAATTACACCCAATTCTCTCATTTTTTTCAAAAAGTTGTGAAACACCTTTTTTTCAGGTTCGGTAAGATTCGCTTCCACTTCTTTCTTCTTAAAAATTCCCGAAAAATCCCAAGTCTCACCAAGTTTCCTCAAAATTGACCTATACCGTTCACTTCGAATTGCACTATAAACCTTGGGATCAAGGTACTTTTTCCCTACCACTTCTGCTGCGGCAAGTATTCCATCTAAGGCATCCACTTCATCTATCACACTATCCTTGTCTATCCAAAAAGTGGCGTCACCTATCTCGTGCATTAAAAGTGGTAGCCCGCTGGAATATAGCACCATTTCTTCCATAGCTTCGGGTTCTACTTTTATGTTTTCGCTCTCAAAAGTCGTAGAGAAGAAATTTTCAACCTCTTCATCGGAAAGTTTCTCAATCTCTACCACCCGGAATATTCGCATTAAAGAAGGTTGAAGTGTAGATAATATGCCTCGTTTTTCGGGGAGTCCTGTCAGCATAATAAAAACGGGAAAATCTTCATAGTGTGTTGCCACTTCATCCACAAAACTTTTATACCAATTCGCAAATTCAGGCTTCTCGACCAATCCGTTGATGTCGTCCAAAGCGATAAATAATCCCACCTTTTCCTTTTTTATTTCTTCCACTATGTTGTTGAGAACCTCTGGAAAGTTCCTCACCAAATCTTTTAAATCCTGTTCTGGAGGGTTAAAACTAACGGAGATACCAAAAAGACCCACATCTCTGATGTATTTACCAAAGAATTGTGAGATTTTGTTAAACAATGCTTCATCTTTTGTTTCTTTCAAGAGTTGATCAAGAATATGACGCACCAGCTCTTCCAAAGTGGAAACTCTTCCTCCAAAGACTTGAATACTGAGAATGTTCTGTTTAGTAGCGACATAATGGCGAAGAAAAGCAGCCAGTGAACTTTTCCCAATCCCCCTATCTCCTGTTAAGAAAACATTTTCTTGTTTGCCAGACGATGCCTGCTTTACGTAACGCAGGATCTCGGTAATCTGTTCCAACCTCCCGACAAAAAGTTCAACAGGCACAGGGCTACCTGGTGTAAACGGGCTTTTTTCTTTCTCATTCATGGCACGATACTATAATTCACTTTTGCAGGTAGTTAAAGTTTGCCTTGAAGATATAAACCCCTCTGTGTTGAATCCTTCTCAAAACCACGCATCTTTTTAACTTATGCACTCTACAACAATATGATACTACTGATGAGCTGAAAGAGAACGTGGCGAGAAACGAGCTAAAATGAATTCTACAGAGCTGAACTCGAAGTTCAAGGAAATAGAGGACAAATGGCAGCGGATATGGGAAGAGAGCAAAATCTTTGATGCTGAAATCGATCAAAAGGAGAAGTTCTTTTTGACTGTTCCGTATCCGTACACGTCGGGCCCGTTACACATCGGTCACGGGCGAACGTACACAATAGGAGATATAATTGCGCGTTTTAAGCGATTGCAAGGTTATAATGTTCTCTTTCCCATGGCGTTTCACGTTACGGGCACACCGATCTTAGCGATCGCTGACAGCATTGCGCGAGGCGATGAAGCGGTTGTAGAACGATATAAGGAGTACGTCTCGATTTATGAGGATGCTGCGCACGTTGACGAACTACTCAAGACGTTCGATAAGCCTGAGACCGTTGCGGATTTCTTCGCTGAACGGATCTCCGAGGACTTTAAACGGATGGGTTATTCCATCGATTGGCGCAGGAAGTTCAATACTACCGAGCCGATGTACAACAAGTTCATCGAATGGCAGTTCAAGAAGCTGTATGACAAGGGCGTTATAAAAAAAGGGAAGTATCCAATTACTTATTCCTGCGTAGAGGGCTGTGCGGTTGGTGAGGACGATATTGGCGAAGGTGACACCGATAAAGTAACAATCACCGAATATACCGCGATAAAATTCAAATTGTGTGACGATGATGCATACTTACTTGCCGCGACACTGCGGCCTGAAACCATTTTCGGTATTACAAACCTCTGGATAAAGCCCGAAGCAACGTACGTTAAAGCGAAAGTCGGGAATGAAGTTTGGATTGTGTCAAAGGAAGCGGCTGAGAAATTGAGCTTCCAGCGTGAGGACGTTGAGATCTTAGATGACGAACTACCGGGGAAGGAGTTACTGTGGCGAAAAGCTCAGGAACTTGTAGACGGCCGCGAGATTCCCATTTTCCCCGCGAGTCTCGTTGACGAGGATGTAGGCACGGGCGTGGTCTATTCGGTGCCTGCACATGCGCCCTACGATTACATGGGTGTGGAAGACTTGAGAAAGGCTGAGGGGATCGAAATCGAGCCAATAAAGGTGATTGACATAGAAGGGTACGACGTACCGGCAAAAGAGATCTGCGAGAAGATGAACATTGAGAGTCAGGAGGACGAGCGCTTGGAAGAAGCCACGCAGATCATTTATAAAGACGAATTTTATCGCGGCGTGTTGAATGAGCGCTGTAAGGATTTTGCGCGTATTAAAATCGCTGAGATCAAGGATGAGGTTAAGGATTGGTTAAAGGCCAAGCATATATCTAATATTTTTTACGAGACGTCGCGAAAGGCGGTAACGCGGGGCGGGAGCAAGGTGATCGTGGCCGTATTGCAGGATCAGTGGTTCATCGATTACACACCGCAATGGTGGAAGGCTGCAGGACATAAGCTCGTTGATAACATGACTTTCTATCCGGATAAGTACAAGGGGTACATGCAGAACATTGTTGATTGGTTAGCGTTTAGACCCTGTGCGCGTAAACGGGGCTTAGGCACACAGTTCCCGTTTGAAAAGGGATGGATAATCGAATCGTTGAGCGATTCTACTATTTACATGGCGCTGTACACCATTGCACACCTGCTCAGGGAGGTGCCGGTTGATGCGCTTGAAGAGCAGTTTTTTGACTACGTGTTCCTGGGCAGTGGCGATGCTGCGGACATGGCAAAGGACGTTCATGTTGATGCGGACGTTCTGAAACGGATAAGAGAGGAGTTTACCTACTGGTACCCAAACGATCAGCGGCACACTGCGCCACCGCACCTCTCGAACCATCTGGTTTTCTTCTTGATGCATCATGCAGCGATATTTCCCGAAAATCACTGGCCACGGGCGATAACCCTGAACGAGTTGATGATACGAGAAGGGAGTAAGATCTCAAAGAGTAAGGGCAATGTCATTCCGCTGGCGCACGTGTCCGAGCTTTACGGTGTGGATATATACCGGCTTTATTGCGCGCTCAATGCGGATTTCGCCAGTGTCGTTAACTGGCGCGAGCAGGATACCGACGCGTTGCGGAAACGATTTAATGCACTGATCACGGTATTCGAAGAGAGTGCAGGCGTGGATGCGTTACCGGAAGCCGAGTTCACGCATACTGATCGATGGCTGCTCTCCAAGTTTTACAGTCGGTTACAGGAATCCATCGAGCGATTTGAAGGCTTTAGAATACGTGAAGCGGGCATTAACGTGGTCTTCAACCTGATGAATGATGTGCGGTATTACG